>NZ_QWKG01000048.1 GCF_009911595.1 Colidextribacter sp. OB.20 | reverse complement strand
GGCCGGGCAGGGCCCGCAGGCCCCCCCGGCCCAGGGCGGCGGAGCGGTCCAGGCAGGCGCTCGTCCCCTCCCCCGTCCAGGCGGCGAAGAGACAGGGGGTCTCCTCCTCCCCCCGGGGGCGGCGGCGGAACAGGGCCCCGCCCTCCTCCAGGGCGCACTCCAGAAAGAGCCGGGAGAAGGCCGGATGGGCGTCAAAATCCCGCCGGGGGCACAGGACGGGCTCCAGATAGAACAGCAGCTCCCCCTCCAGCCGCTTCTTCGCGGTCAGCTCCACCCGGCGCAGCTCCCCCCGCTCCCGCCGGGGGACGGACAGGGAAAACCGGGCGGACAGCCCCTCCCCCTCAAAGGACCAGACGGCCCCTCCGGCATGGAACTCCCAGCTGTACCGCCCCTCCCGCTGATACAGAGGGGCGGGGGTCAGCCCCACCAGGCCCTCCGGGCCGTTGAAAAAGGCGGACACCCCGGCGGGGGCGTAATACGCCCCGGGGCGGGCCAGGGTGACGGCCAGCTCCCCTGCCCGGGAGGCGGTGAGGCCGTTGTCGCAGGCCAGCACACTGTAGCTCCCGCCCCCCGCCAGGTGGCACCGGGGGGCGCGCCGGCCAAAGTCCTCCCCCCTCCGCTCCAGGGCGGGACCGGGGTTGGGCCGGGGCCGCGCGGGAAAATCCCGCTCCTCCTGCTTCATCACCGGGGCCCCCACCGGCACCCGCTCCTGGATCAGCTCCCGATAGGCGGACATGTCGCAGTCCCTCATAAACCGCTTCTGCATCACGTTGTCCCGGAGGACGTTGTCCATGGCCACCAAGCTCATCCCCAGGTGGTGGGACATATAGGAGCGGACCACCTCGTGGTCCTCTCCTCCCGCTACGCGGGCGGAGGTGTAGTCCACCGCCTCATAGAGGCCGTAGCGGCCCTCCAGGCCCATATCCCGCAGGCGGCGGAGGTTTCTCAATGCACTCCGGGGGGCCAGCAGCAGGGCCAGGAAGGAGGCGTAGGGGGCCACCACCAGCTCGGTGTCCAGCCCCCGCTTCAGGCCCAGTGCCTGGACCCCGTGGGCCTTGTACTGATAGCTCATGCCGGGGTCGAAGGCGTAGAAGCCCGACTCGGAGATGCCCCAGGGGCGCTTGGTCTTGTCCCCCCGGCGCTTCTGGGCGTAGACGCAGAAGGACAGGGTCTCATACAGGAAGGAGTTGGGCTCGCAGGGCAGGAGGAGGTTGGGCATGAAGTACTCAAACATGGTGCCCGTCCAGGAGGCCATGCCGCAGTAGTCGTTGTCCCCCAGCAGCATCCGGCCCAGCCGCCTCCAGTGGCGGGCGGGCACCTCCCCCCGGGCCACGCTGATGAAGCTGGTCTGCCGGGCCTCGCTGGCCATCAGATCGTAAAAGCCGTCGGTGAGCCGGTCCCGCTCCACCTCATAGCCGATGGAGAACAGCCGCCGCTCCTTATCAAACAGCGGGGCGCAGTCCATGGCGTCGGACAGGGCCTCCGCCCGGCGGGCCAGTACGTCCTCACCCCACTGGTACAGCCCCTCCCGCAGGGCGATCAGACAGCCCCGCAGATTGCCGCTGTCCACGGTGGACACATACCGGGGGCGGAGAGGGGCTCTGGTGGCGGTGTCGTACCAGTTATACAGGTGCCCCCGCCACTTCTCCAGCCCCTCCACCGTGTCCAGGATGCGGCCGATGAGCTCCACCGCCCGCTTTCTGGGGGTCAGGTCCAGATCGGCCGCCGCCATCACCGACAGCAGTGCCATGCCGATGTTGGTGGGGGAGGTCCGCCGGGCCAGCATAGGCCCAGGCTGCTCCTGCCAGTTGTCCGGGGGGAGGTAGCCGTCCTTCTCCCGGAGGAAGTCGGAGAAATACCGCCAGATGAGGGTGGCCTCATGGAGGAGGAAGGCCCGGTCAGCGGGGGGCAGGGCCCGTCCCCGGCGGGAGGGCCGGCTCACCGCCCAGGCCAGGGCGGGGGCCAGCAGCCAGACCACACCCACCGCCCTTCCAAAGCGCAGCTGGGCAAAAACCGCCACAAAAACCCCCGCCGCCGCGGAAAACCAGGCCTTTTTATAGTAGAAGGGAATGCTCCCCTTCCCCCTCTCCGTCTGGGCTGCGGTGACCCAGGCCAGCATGTTCCGGTGGGAGACGGACATCCGCCACAGGGCGGAGGAGATGGCCGTCAGGGAGATATAGGCCTGGTAGGGCAGGAGGATGAGCTGAATGGCGGTCTGCAAAATGGCTCCGGCCAGTCCGGCGATGACGGTGGAGTGGTATCGCCGCCGCTTGCCGGAGCGGCGGACGGCCAGCTCCGCCCCGGACAGCAGCAGGTTGGAGGCCGACGCCGCCACCGCCACGCCCCCCGCCCAGGCGAACACCCGCCCTGAGAAGCACATACCCAGTATCAGGATCAGCAGGGTAAAAACGGGACTCAAGGACCGGCGGAGATTGTCCAGAATCTTCCACCTTGCCAGGGGAGGCAGGGGGTTGTCCTCTCTCCCCCCGCGCCCGTCCGGAACACGCCTCCCCAGCCAGGGGAGCAGCTGCCAGTCCCCCCGGACCCAGCGGTGGAGACGGGCGAAATAGGCATACACCTGCCAGGGGCAGCCGTCGGTGAGCTCCACCTCCCCCAGCAGCCCCGCCCGGAGGTAGCAGCCCTCCAGCAGGTCGTGGGACAAGATGGTGTTGTCAGGAAAGCGGCTGTCCAGGCAGGCGTAGAAGGCGTCCACCGAAAAGACGCCCTTGCCTGTGTAGGTGCCCTGATCGAAGAGGTCGTGGTAGACGTCGCTGGCGGTGGCTCCGTAGGGGTCCACGCCCCCCAGCCCGCCGAAAATTTTGGCGAAGAAGGACCTGTTGGCCGCCTCCAGCTCCACCGCCACCCGGGGCTGGAAGAGGGCGTGGCCGGCAACGACCATCTTCTTTTTGGGGTCAATCACCGGCTGGTTCAGGGGGTGGAGCATAGCCCCGGTGAGCTCCCGGGCGGTGCCCACGTTGAGGCTGGTGTCCGAGTCCAGGGTGATGACGTACTTCACCCCCCGCAGCCACCGCTTCTCCCCTGCCCTGACCTCCAGGCCTGTGTGCTTTCCCTTCAGCAGCCGGACCAGCTCGGTGAGGGCTCCCCGCTTCCGCTCCCAGCCCATATACCGCTCGTCCCGGGGGCTGAAGGCGGGGGTGCGGAAAAAGAGGTAGAAGCCGCCGCCGTATTTCTCGTTGAGGGCGTCCACCGCCCGGCGGGCGCTGTCCAGCCAGGCCGCCCCCTCCCCGCCCATGGGGGTATTGCTGTCAGGCAGGTCGGCCAGGATGCCCAGCCGCAGCTCGGGGCCCGCGTCCCGGTTGGCAAGCCGGTAGCGCTCCAGCAGGGCGGCCAGCTTGGAGCCGCTGTCCTCCCCGGTGAGGAGGGAAACCACCACGCACAGGGTGCGCCCCTCCCGGGGAACACCTCCCTCCAGCTCCATCCGGGGCACCGGCCGTGGCGGGACCAGCCGGACCAGGAGGAAGTCCAGCACATTCTTTACAATGTCAGACAGGGGAAGAATGAGCAGAACGGCGGCCAGCGGAGTCCCCGCCGCCCGCCACAGGGCCAAAGCGGCCAGCAGGGACAGGCCGGTCACCGCCAGGGCGTAGCTCACCCCGGAGCGGGACCGCTCAGCCGCCCCCAGAGGCTCCCGATAGAGATACCAGCCCACATGCCGCCGGGCCTCCTGCCCCGCCCGGGCCAGCTCCAGGACGCGGCGGGCGGTCTCCTCCTCCCCCAGGCCCTTTTTTCGGGCCAGCTGGCAGACCCTCTGCCGGTAGCGGCGGCGGGTGTCCTCATCCATGCGGGGGTAGTGGCCCGAGGGGTCCTGATTCAAAATCCGCTCCACCCCGCTGGCCCCCTCCAGCAGGGCGGTCCACTCCGCCCCGGACAGGGTGCGGAAGGCGGTGAAGACAGCCTTCATCCCCTCCGGGGACACCCGGTCCTCCTTGAGGGCCTCCAAATCGCCGCACAGCCGGGCCAGCTGCTCCGTCAGCGCCCCCGCCAGAGCGGGAACCAGCAGGGACAGCTCCCGCTCGGTCAGGGGACACACCGACTGAAAGCCCTCCAGATAAATTTCCAGCCTGTCCTGGTCCAGATCGGGTACCGCCCACAGCATCCCCCGGACACAGTGCTCCAGCAGAGCGGACCCACGGCCCACGGCCCGCAGGGGCCTGCCCCCTTTCAGCGCGGCCCGGGCCCGCTCTCCCTCCCGCAGGGCCAGGTAGTGGTTGTCCAGCAGCCACTCCGCCGCTCCGGGCAGGCTGGTCTGAGAGGCGCTCCAGCAGTTCAGCGACTCCCGGGCGCGGCAGACCTTTTTTAAATCGGCCTTCAGTCCCCTGGAGAGGGCGCTGCAGGAGACGGTCCTGCCCAGCCTGATCTCTCGGGCGGCGTTGGCCGCGTACTTCTTCAAGTGGGCTGCGTCCATGGGGACATGGGGGGTATTCATAACAGAGGCCTCCTGAAAAAGGAATTTTAGGCTCCCCTCTCCGTGGGGGAGCTGTCAAGCGGAGCGAGACTGAGGGGGAACATTCCACCCCCCTCCGTCAGCAGCTTTGCCGCTGCCACCTCCCCCACAAGAGGAGAGGCTTTTTTCAAGTTTCCCCCGCCCCTGGCGGAATATACCAAAGGGAGGCCTCCCGCCGTCAAGGATTTGTACTTGACAAACGGAGCGAAATGTGGTAAAGTTCCCAATGTAAAGTTGTTCGCCTTTACATTTTTTGCTAAAGAGGGGGTCGTACTCCGTGAAAAGTCAGGCCTACCGCATGACAATGCTCTTCGATTTCTATGGCGACGTGCTCACTGACCGCCAAAAGGAGTTCTACGACCTGTACTACAACGAGGACCTGTCCCTGGGCGAGATCGCCGAGAACTACGGCATCACCCGTCAGGGGGTCCGGGATGTGATCGTCCGGGCTGAGGCCGTCCTAACCGACCTGGAGGACAAGACCGGGCTCATCAAGCGGTTTCACACCATGCGCGCCCAGCTGGAGCAGCTGCGCGGCGACGCGGTCCGGCTCACTGAGCTGGCTGCCCGGCAGGACAACGGGGAGCTGGAGGAGCTGTCCGTCCGGATTCGGGACACCGCCGAAACTCTTCTAAAGGAGTAAACCCATGGCATTTGAAGGACTTTCCGAAAAGCTCTCCGCCGCCTTCAAGAAGCTGCGGGGCAAGGGCCGGCTGTCCGAGGCCGACGTGAAGGAGGCCATGCGGGAGATTCGGCTCGCCCTCCTGGAGGCCGACGTCAGCTTCAAGGTGGTCAAGCAGTTCGTGGCTCAGGTCACCGAAAAGGCGGTGGGGGCCGACGTGCTGGAGGCCCTCTCCCCCGCCCAGCAGATCATCAAGATCGTCAACCAGGAGCTCACCGGCCTGATGGGCGGCTCGGCGGCCAAGCTGACCATCGCCTCCAAGCCCCCCACGGTGGTGATGATGGTGGGCCTGCAGGGCGCGGGCAAGACCACCAACGGCGCCAAGCTGGCCGGCCTGATGAAAAAGCAGAACGGCAAGCGGCCTCTTCTGGCCGCCTGCGACATCTACCGCCCCGCCGCCATTCAGCAGCTGGAGGTGGTGGGCAGTCAGCTGGACATCCCCGTCTTTCAGATGGGCCAGACCAACCCGGTGGACATCGCCAAGGCCGCCGTTGAGCACGCCAAAAAGCATGGCAACGACATGGTGTTCCTGGATACCGCCGGCCGGCTCCATGTGGACGAGGAGCTGATGGACGAGCTGCGGGCCATCAAGGCCGCCGTGGAGCCCACCGAGATCCTTCTCGTGGTAGACGCCATGATCGGCCAGGATGCGGTGAACGCCGCCAAGGCCTTCGACGACGCCCTGGATATCGACGGCGTTCTCCTCACCAAGCTGGACGGCGACGCCCGGGGTGGCGCGGCCCTGTCCATCAAGGCGGTCACCGGAAAGCCCATCAAGTTTGTGGGCGTGGGGGAAAAGCTGGACCAGATCGAGGTCTTTCACCCCGACCGGATGGCCAGCCGCATCCTGGGCATGGGGGACATGCTCTCCCTCATCGAGAAGGCGGAGCAGAGCTTCGACCAGAAGAAGGCCCTGGAGCTCCAGGAGAAGCTGCGGAAAAACAAGTTCACCCTCACCGACTTCTACGACCAGATGAAGCAGCTGAAAAACATGGGCTCCCTCACCGAGATCGCCGGGATGATCCCCGGGGTCAAGGCCAGCGACCTGGAGGGGGCCTCCATGGACGAAAAGCTCCTCCAGCGGATGGAGGCCATCATCCTGTCCATGACCCCCGCCGAGCGGGAGGACCCCAAGCTGCTCAACTCCAGCCGGAAAAAGCGTATCGCCGCGGGCTCCGGCACCCAGGTGGTGGACGTGAACCGGCTGCTCAAGCAGTTCGACATGCTCCAGGCCATGACAAAGCAGTTTGCCGGCGGCAAGATGCCCAGGAGTATGCGGAAAATGATGGGCAAAAAGGGCCGGGGAATGCCGAGAATGGGCGGAATGCCGTTCTAAAGCCTCCCTTTTGAAGGGAGGGGGACCGCCGCCGAAGGCGGTGGTGGAGGTTTTTCTCAACGTATCATTTTCTAGGGAAAACCCCCAGTCAGCTTCGCTGACAGCCCCCTTGCAAAGGGGGCCATTGAAAGCGTTGGCAGAGCGCTTTGTGCGCTTTCCATATAAACAAACAAATTCATTTGGAGGTGAAGATACATGGTTAAAATCAGACTGCGCCGCATGGGCGCCAAGAAGGCCCCCTTCTACCGCATCGTGGTGGCCGATTCCCGCTATCCCCGTGACGGTCGTTTCATCGAGGAGATCGGCATCTACAATCCCACTGTTGATCCCAGCATGCTGAAGGTGGACGTGGATCGGGCCCAGGCCTGGATCAAGACCGGCGCTCAGCCTACCGAGACCGTCCGCGACCTGCTGAAAAAAGCCGGCGCCCTGTAAGGCTGGAGGTACTTCATGAAAGAGCTTCTGACCTATGTGGCCCAGAACCTGGTGGAGCACCCTGAGCAGGTGTCTGTCACTGAGGTCGAGGGCGACGGCGAGACCGTCCTGGAGCTCCGGGTCGCCCCGGAGGACATGGGCAAGGTGATCGGCCGTCAGGGCCGCATCGCCAAGGAGATCCGTGTCCTGATGCGCTCCGCCGCCCAGCGGGCCGGAAAGCGCCTCAGCGTGGATATCGTCGATTGAATCAAGGGCGCAGGGAACTTCCTGCGCCCTTGGACTATGTATTTCCGCAGGGGGCGGCACGGAGACCGCCCCCGCGATCCCAAAAGGGAGGATTTTTTAATGCTGCAACAATACCTTGAGGTGGGCAAGGTCACCAACGTCCACGGCCTGCACGGCGAGGTGAGGGTTCAGCCCTGGGCGGACTCGCCGGAGTTTTTGTGTCAGTTCAAGACTCTGTATGTGGACGAGGCCCACTGGCCCATCCAGGTGGAGCGGGCCCGGGTCCACAAAAATATGGTCATTGTGAAGTTTGAGGGCCCCTGCGACGTGCCCAGCGCCCTGTCTCTGCGGGGA
Organism: Colidextribacter sp. OB.20; assembly: GCF_009911595.1. Taxonomy (GTDB): domain Bacteria; phylum Bacillota; class Clostridia; order Oscillospirales; family Oscillospiraceae; genus Lawsonibacter. The sequence continues at coordinate 24,247 of NZ_QWKG01000048.1, read as the reverse complement.
GCCACCCTCTACATCGACCGCTCGGACGCCCAGCTGCCGGAGGGCGCCTTCTTCCTGGCGGACATCTATGGTCTGGAGGTCCGGGACGCCGCCGACGGCACCGTGCTGGGCAAAATCGCCGACGTGCTCACCCTCCCTGCCAACAATGTCTACGTGGTCAGAGGCGGCCCCCGGGAGCTGATGATTCCCGCCGTCCCCCAGTTTATCGCGGAGACCAGTGTGGACGGGGGCTTTATCCGGGTAAACATGATGGAGGGCCTGTGATGAGGCAAGAGTGGAAAACCCCGCTGCGCTTTGGCGCTGTGCTGTTCGGGCTCTATCTGGCCATCCATTACTGGGAAAAGCTGACCGCTCTGGCCGCTCTGGCCGTCAGCGCCGGCTTTCCTCTGGTGCTGGGAGCGGTCATCGCCTACGCTGTCAACATCCTCATGAGCATGTATGAGAACTGCTATTTTCCCAGATCCCAAAGCCGGGCCGTGGTCAAAAGCCGCCGGCCGGTGTGCCTGCTGCTGTCTTACGCCAGTCTGATCGCCCTGGTGGTACTCATCATCAGGATGATTCTGCCCGAGCTGATTCAGAGCGTCACACTGCTCCTCCAGGAGCTGGTCCCCCTGCTCCAGAATCTGAGCGTCAAAATCAACGAGAACCAGGAGCAGCTGGCCGCCCTGTCCGGCCTGTTCGCCTCCGACGGCACCATCAACTGGCAGGAGCTGGCCGTCAAGGCGGTGAACTTCCTTCTCGCCGGACTGGGGGGCGTGATGGGTTCTCTGATGTCCCTGGTCTCCGCCACTGTGTCCACCGCCTTCACCGCTGTCGTCAGCATCATTTTCTCCATCTACCTGCTCATGGGCAAGGAGAAGCTGTCCTGGCAGTGCGCTCTGGTGCTGAAAACCTATCTGAAACCCGGCTGGTACAGCCGCCTGCTCTACTTTCTGGAGACCCTGCACAACTGCTTCCGCCGCTTTGTGGTGGGTCAGTGCACTGAGGCGGTGATCCTGGGCCTGCTGTGCATGGCCGGGATGCTGCTTTTCCAGTTCCCCTACGCCTCCATGGTGGGCACCCTCATCGGCTTCACCGCTCTGATTCCGGTGGCCGGGGCCTACATCGGCGCAGGGGTGGGGGCCTTTCTGATCTTCACCGTCTCCCCCATCAAGGCCCTGCTGTTTCTGGTTTTCATCTCTGTCCTCCAGCAGCTGGAGGGCAACCTGATCTATCCCAGAGTGGTGGGCTCCTCCATCGGCCTGCCCGGCATCTGGGTGCTGGCCGCTGTCACCGTAGGCGGCGGCGTGCTGGGTATAGGCGGGATGCTGCTGGCCGTCCCTCTGGCCGCCACGTTCTATCAGATCCTTCGGGACGATATGACCCGGCGGAGCCCTCCACCCCAGCCCTCATAGAGACATGAAAAACCGGCGCGGGAAGTAATTCCCGCGCCGGTTTTATATGCCTGTTCAGGCCTTCAGCTTGAACCTTCTGGTCTGCTCCTCCATCAGCTGCACCTGGCTGAACAGCTCAGAGCTGACAGCGGCGGACTCCTCGCTGCTGGCAGAGTTGCTCTGGACCACGGCGGAAATCTGGCCGATGCCCTCGGTGACCTGGGAGATGGCCTCCGCGTCGCTCTTCACCGCCTGGCTGATGACACTGATCGCCTCGTTGGACTTGGTAACCAGCTCCAGGGTCTTTCTCAGCGTGTCGGAAACCTCGTCCACGATGTGGCTGCCCCGCTCGGTGGCCTGGACGGAGTTCTCAATCAGGCCCTTGGTGGCCTTGGCCGCCTCATCAGACTTGGAGGCCAGGTTGCGCACCTCGTCCGCCACCACAGCGAAGCCCTTGCCGGCGGAGCCCGCCCGGGCGGCCTCCACAGCAGCGTTCAGAGCCAGAATATTGGTCTGGAAGGCGATGTTTTCAATGGTGGCGATAATCTTCTCAATCTGCTGAGAGGCCTCGGTGATATCCTTCATGGCGGCCACCATGTCCTCCATCTGCCGGCCGCTGACGGTCACTTGCTCGCCGGTGAGGCGGGCGTTCTCCTGGGCCTCAGCTGCGGCGGACACATTCTGATTGGCGTTCTGAGACAGGGTATCCAGGGTGGCATACAGCTCCTGGACGGCGCTGGCCTGCTCGGTGGCTCCCTGTGCCAGGTTCTGAGCCCCGCTGGACAGGTGCTCGGCGTTGCCCGATACCCGCTGCTGAGCCTGGCAAATGCTGTTGATGGTATCAGACAGTCCGGAGGTCAGCTTGTCGATGGAGGTCTCGATGGAGCGGAAGTCGCCGATAAAGGGGGTGGCAGTCTTGGTGTTGAAGTTGCCCTGTGCCAGCTGCTCCATCACCCGGTTCAGGTCCCATATGTAGCTCCGGATCAGCTCCATGGCCTTCTCCAGCGTTCCGGCCAGGTCGCCCAGCTCGTCGTCGGTCTTGTGCTCCAGCACCAGGTCCAGATTGCCGTCGTGGAGGGGCTGGACCTGCCGGGTAATTTGCAGGATGGGGGCAAGCACGTTCTTCAGCACGTACAGCACCAGGCTCATGAGGCAGAACAGGGCCAGCACCAGACAGACGGCGGTGATCGCCTGCATCATCATAATGGTGGAGTGCATCTGCTCGATACTCTCATCATTCAGGCTGGTCGCCCGTTCGATCACCTGGTCCAGCTTGCCCACCAGAGTGGTCAGGTTGGACTGGATGGTATCCTGATAGTAGCTCTGGGCCTGGGCCGGGCTGACCGACATCATGGACTGCACCTCCGCCACAGACTGGTGCAGCTGCTTATGCAGGGGCTGGATCTCCTGGCGCAGGGCCAGGATCTGGGCATCGTCGGTGCCGGCCTCGCCGTAAACCCACTGGCCCAGCACACACTGGGTATCGTCAGTGCCCGGGAACTGGCCGCCGGCGTACAGGGCCTTGCTCAGATTGCCAGACCACTTATAGTGGGCTGTCTCCGCACTCTGAGCCTGGTTGAGCACAGCGATGGTGCTGCTGCTTCTCTCCTGCATACCCTTTATCCGCAGCAGGTTGAAGGTGGTCACTCCGCTGAACAGCAAAATGGACAGCAGCGCCGCAGTAACCCGGATAAATACAGTTTTTTTGATACTCTTGCGCATAATCTACATCCTCATTTCTTTCAGCTTGTGCGTGGGGCGGACCGCGCCACCACCCAAGGATAGTTGCCTTGAGTATATCATAAACGGTTTTCAATTACAACACCTATCGCTCACTTTTAGAAAAAAGAACCGCCGGGAGGCGGTCCTTTCGCTGAGCCTTCTTTTTCACAGCGGACACTCCTCCGCTCCCCTCCGCAACAGCACCACAGAGCGGTCAAAGCCCGCCCTCCGGGCCAGCTCCGCCGCCTGGTCATAGCCGTAGACAACGCCGCCTGCGCTGTGGGCGTCGGCGGTGAGGATGATCCGCCCCCCCATGCTCCGCCACTCCTCCAGGAGGAACAGGGCCGGATAGGGGACGCTCCGGCAGGCCCGGGACATGGCCCCGGTATTGATCTCCAGCAGGGTGGCCTTCGGGTCGGCGGCCCGGAGGGCGGCCAGAGCGGCGGCCCGGTATCGGGGCGCCGCCTCGTCAAAGAAGCCGCCGTCCTCGTTGAACTTGGTGATGAGGTCGATGTGGCCCAAAATGGTGGGCCTTCGGGCCGCCATAGCGGCCGCCTCGGCGTAGTAGGCTTCCGCCATGGCCAGGCCGTCGCCCCCAAAGGCGCCGTCCCGGCAGGCGGCCAGCAGCTCCGGCTTCCAGTCCACGGTGTAAAGCCGGCCGTCCGGCCCCCGCAGCCGGTGGGCGCTGCCGATCCAGTAGTCAAACCCCTCCGCCGTCACGTCGGCGCAGCTGTCCAGCTCAATGCCCAGCAGCACGTCCATCCGTCCGGCGTACTCCTCCCGCAGGCGGAGGACCTCGGCCCGGTAGGCTGCCATGTCCGCCGGCAGGACCTGTCCCTCGTCCTCGGGCATGGGGGTATGGCTGTGGCCCGAGGCCCCGAAGGAGACCGCCCCAGCCTCAAAGGCCGCCCGGGCCATCTCCGTCAGGGTGTCCTTCCCGTCGCACAGGGTGGAGTGGGTGTGGACAGAACAGAATTTCCTCATTGCATCCGCTCCTGCTTCACCTTGTGATCCACCACGTGGCGCTTCTCCAGCTCCCGGGTGACGTCCTCCACCGGGATGCCCATCTGCACCATCAGCACCATCACGTGGTAGCACAGGTCGGCAATCTCATAGACCGTCTCCTCCCTGTCCTCCTTGCGCCCGGCGATGATGACCTCGGTGCACTCCTCCCCTACCTTTTTCAAAATCTTATCCAGCCCCTTGTCAAAGAGGTAGGTGGTGTAGCTGCCCTCCTTGGGGTCAGTTTTCCGGCCCTCAATGAGCCGGTACAGCCCCACATAGCTGAAGGCTTTCAGTTCGTCGGACAGGTGTATCCGGTTGAAAAAGCAGCTCTCCGCCCCGGTGTGGCAGGCAGGGCCGTTCTTGACCACCTCCACCACCAGGGCGTCGCCGTCGCAGTCGGCGGTGATGGACACCACCTTCTGCACATTGCCGCTGGTCTCCCCCTTGCGCCACAGCTCCTGACGGCTCCGGCTCCAGAAGCAGGTGCGGCCCTCGTCAATGGTAATGGCCAGGCTCTCCGCGTTCATATAGGCCAGAGTCAGCACCTGTTTGGTGTAGTGGTCCTGGACAATGGCGGGGATCAGCCCCTTCTCGTCAAATTTCAGCTCCATGCAGATACTCCTTTATCTTGTGTCAATCGTACTTCACCGTGTATCCCCAGCCCTCCAGCTTTCGGATCAGCTCCTCCGGCGGGTCGTGGTACATGTTGAAGAAGAGGACCTCCTTCAAATTGGGGAACTGCCTGATCTCCCGCTCCGTGATGTCCTTAATATCGAAGGCGTCTCCGTCCTCAAAGCATTCAAAGTCCCCCCACTGGGGATTGATCTGGTAGTAGACGTCCAGCTCCTCCCCCACATACAGGCCCTTGATCTCACCGGCCAGGCCAGCGGGGATTTTCAGCTCTCTGAAATACGCCTCCGCCTCCGCAATGTGGGGCAGCAGGCGGCGGATGGCCTCCTCCTCGGAGACCGTCTCCAGGTCGCCGGCATAGCGCTCCATAAACGCGTCTCCGCCCCGGTAGGGCTCGCCCAGAAGCCTCCGCTCATACATCAGCTCCTGCACAACAGCCAGCTTGAAGGGGAAGCTGTCAAACTCCAGATACCGCTCCTCCCGGGGAGCGGGCTCCGGCGCCTTTCTTCTCCAGCTGCCGAACAGCATCTCAGCACCCTCCCGTTACATTCTCATCTCCACGCCCTGCCGGCGCAGGCAGCGCTTCAGCTCCTTAATGTCCACCTGCCGGGTGTGGAAGATGGAGGCGGCCAGCCCCGCGTCGATGCCCGGGTGGGTGAAGAGCTCCGCAAAATCCTCCATGGTCCCCGCCCCGCCGCTGGCGATAATGGGCACCTTCACTCTGGCGGCCAGCTGGTCCAGCATCTCCAGGTCAAAGCCGCCCTTCACCCCGTCGGTGTCGATGGAGTTGAGGACAATCTCCCCCGCCCCGTCGTTCACGCACCGGACAGCCCACTCCATGGCGTCCATGCCGGTGTTCTCCCGGCCGCCCTTGGCGAACACCCGGAACTGGCCGTCCACCCGCTTCACGTCCATGGACAGCACCACGCACTGGTCGCCGTATTTCCGGGCCGCCGCCCTGATGACCGAGGGGTCGGCAATGGCCCCGGAGTTCACCGACACCTTGTCCGCCCCGCATTTCAGCACCCGGTCGAAGTCGTCCACCGTCCGGATGCCGCCCCCCACAGTGAGCGGGATAAAGATTTCGGAGGCCACCCGGCGCAGGATGTCGATAAACAGTCCCCGCCCCTCGGCGGAGGCGGTGATGTCATAGAACACCAGCTCGTCCGCCCCGGAGTCGTTGTAAAACCGGGCCATCTCCACCGGGTCGGCCATATCCCGCAGGCCCTGGAAGTTGGTCCCCTTGACCACCCGCCCGTCCTTCACGTCCAGGCATGGGATAATGCGCTTGGCTAGCATGTGCCCACCTCTTTTATCACAGTTTTCAGGTCCAGCCGGCCGGTGTACAGGGCCTTGCCCAGAATGGCGGCCCGGACGCCCATGGCCTCCAGCTCCCGCAGCTCCTCCAGGGAGCTGACCCCCCCGGAGGCGGTGACGCTCAGGCCCTCAATCTGAACCAGCTGGCGATACAGCTCCAGGTTGGTCCCCTGTTCCGCCCCGTCCCGGCTGATGTCGGTGTAGATGACGGTCTTGATCCCCGCGTCCCGCAGGCGGCGGCAGAAGTCCGCCCCCCGCTCCGGGGACAGCTCCTTCCAGCCGTTGACGGCCACAAAGCCGTCCCGGGCGTCCACCCCCACAGCGATCCGGTCCCCGTATTTTTGGGCCATCCGGGCGGTGAAGCCGAAGTCCTTCACGGCGATGGTGCCCAGAATGCACCGGCCCACCCCCAGGTCCAGATATTGCCGGATGCGCTCCTCGGTGCGGATGCCGCCCCCCACCTCGATGTACAGCCCGCCCTGTCTCACGATGGCGGCGATGGTCTCAAAGTTGGCCAGGGCGCCGTCCCGGGCCCCGTCCAGGTCCACCAGGTGGAGGTATTGGGCTCCGGCCTCCAGAAAGCCACGGGCAGCGGCGCAGGGGTCCTGCCCGTAGACCGTCTCCTTGTCATAGTCCCCCTGGAACAGGCGGACCACCTGGCCCCCCCGCAGGTCGATGGCTGGAAAAATCTCCATGATATCCTCCCCCTTACAGCTCGGCGAAGGCCCGCAGCAGCCGCAGCCCCGCGTCCCCCGACTTCTCCGGGTGGAACTGGACTCCCCAGACGTTCCCCCTCCGGGCCGCCCCGGTGACGGCCACCCCGCCGTACTCCGAGGCGCCCAGGACGCAGTCCCCGCAGTCCCGGGCATAGAAGCTGTGGACATAGTAGACATACTCCCCGTCCTTGAAGTACTTGAACAGAGGGTCGTCCTTCACAATCCGCAGGCTGTTCCAGCCCATGTGGGGCACCTTGAGGGAGGGATCGTTCAGGTCGGGCCGCAGGTCCACCACCTGGCCGGGGATAAGCCCCAGTCCCTCGTGCTCGCCGTACTCAAAACCCCTGTCGAAGAGCAGCTGCATCCCCAGGCAGATGCCCATGAGGGGCTTGCGCTCCGCCTCCTCCCGGAGGACGGGCACAAGCCCGGTCTCCTCCAGCTTGGCCCGGGCGTCTCCGAAGGCCCCCACGCCGGGGAAGATGATCCGGTCGGCGGCCCGGAGCCGCTCCTCTGACCGGGTCACCTCGGTCTCCAGCCCCAGTGCCTTCAAGCTGGAGGACAGGGAAAACAGATTGCCCACACCGTAATCCACAATCGCGATCATATTACAGCACCCCTTTCGTACTGGGAATCTCGTCTGTATGCCTGGGGTCCAGGGCTACAGCCATTTTCAGGGTGCGGCCCATCCCCTTGAACACCGCCTCCAGAATGTGGTGGGTGTTCTCCCCCGCCAGCTGGCGGATATGGACCGAGCCGGGACAGGCCCGGACAAAGGCCAGCCAGAACTCCTTTCCCAGCTCAGTGTCGAAGTCCCCCACCCTCTGGCTGGGCAGCTCCACCACCCAGCCCAGAAAATCCCGGCCGCTGAGGTCGGCGGCGCAGAGGACCAGGGTCTCGTCCATGGGCAGCAGGAACTGCCCGTAGCGGACAATGCCCCGCTTGTCCCCCAGGGCCCGGGTGAAGGCCTGGCCCAGGACAATGCCGATGTCCTCCACCGAGTGGTGGCCGTCCACCTGGGTGTCTCCCTGACAGCGCACTGACAGGTCGAAGTCCCCGTGGTGGGCGAAGAGCTCCAGCATGTGGTCCAGAAAGCCCACGCCGGTGGCGATGTCCGCCTTTCCCGACCCGTCCAGATTCAGAGAGAGCCGAATTTGGGTCTCCCGGGTGTCCCGTGTGATCTCAGCCGTGCGCATCATGACCCCTCCTCCAGCATTGTTTTGATTTCAGCGATCAGCCGCTCCAGCTGCTCCATAGAGCCCACCGTGATGCGGACATAGTCCTCAATCCGGCCGCTGTCCGCCCACCAGCGGACCAGCACGCCATTCCTTTTCAGGCCCCGGTACAGGCCGCCCCCGGAGAGCTTATCACTTTTTGCAAAGACGAAGTTGGCCTGGGAGGGCAGAACGGCAAAGCCCAGCTCCTCCAGCTGCCCCGTCAGCCAGGCCCGGTTGTCCCGGATGGTCTGGCAGCAGCTCTGAAAATAGTCCCCGTCCTCCATGGCGGCCGCTCCGGCCAGGATGGACAGGCGGTTGACGTTGTATGGGTTGAAGCTGTACTTCACCCGGTTCAGGGCAGCAATCAGCTCCCCGCTCCCCAGGGCGAAACCCAGCCGCCCCCCGGCCAGGGACCGGCTCTTGGACATGGTCTGGACCACCAGCAGGTTGTCAAACTGCTCCACCAGCGGGACGCAGCTCTCCCCGCCGAAGTCCACATAGGCCTCGTCCACAATGACCACCCGCTCCCCATTGGCCTCCAGCAGGCGGCGAATGTCCGCCCGGGGAATCGCCATGCCGGTGGGGGCGTTGGGATTGGCAATGACCACCGTGCCGGAGAAGTCCATATAGTCGTCCACATCCAGGGAAAAGTCCTCCCGCAGGGGGACAACGGCCGCCTCCAGGCCGAAGAGGGCGGCCTGGGAGCGGTAAAAGCTATAGGTGATGTCGGCAAATGCCACCCCCCGCCCCGTGCCGCAGAAGGCCCGGAAGGCGAAGGCCAGAATCTCGTCTGAGCCGTTGCCCGAGATGACGTTCTCCGGCTCCAGGCCGTACCGGGCGGCAATGGCCTTGTTCAGCCGGCCGCAGGCGGGGTCGGAGTACAGCTTCAGCCCCTCCACCTCCCCCCAGGTAATGGCCTCCACCACCTTGGGAGAGGGGGGGAAGGGGTTCTCGTTGGTGTTCAGCTTCACATACTGCATGTCCACCGGCTGCTCGCCGGGGGTGTAGGGGGCGAGGCATGCCGCCTCGGGGGACAGAAACCGGCTCATAGAGGTCACCTCACAAATCTCATGTCATAGCGCCGGACAGCTTCTCCAGCAGGGTGTCGATCTCCCGATGGAGGAAGTGATAGGCGGCCCGGTTGGCGATGAACCGGGCGGAGACAGGCATAAACTCGGTCAACACCTTCAAATGGTTCTCCTTCAGGGTGGTCCCGGTCTCCACGATGTCCACAATCACGTCGGACAGGCCCAGAATGGGGGCCAGCTCGATGGAGCCGTTGAGCTTGATGATGTCGATGTCCCGGCTCTGGGCGACAAAGTAGGCCTTGGCGATGTTGACGAACTTGGTTGCCACCCGCAGGGGCCGGCCCGGGTCGTCCTGAAAGTCCGCCGGCCCCGCCACGCACATCCGGCACCTGCCCAGCCCGGTGTCCAGCAGCTCATAGACGTCGGCCCCCGACTCCTCCAGAATGTCCTTGCCCACAATGCCGATATCCGCCGCGCCGTGCTCCACATAGATAGCCACATCGCTGGGCTTTACCAGGAAGTACCGGATGCCCGCCTCAGGGTTCTCCACCACCAGCTTCCGGGTGTCGTTATAATTCTCCGGGCAGCCGTAGCCCACCCCGGCCAGCAAATTGTAGACCTTGTCCCCCAGCCGGCCCTTGGGCAGGGCCACGCTGAGAAAGCCCCTTTTCCCCTCCTGGGCCGGGGCAGTGTCGGCAAAGCGGTTCAGCTCATCCAGGTAGAGGGCAAAGCCGATGGCCCTGGCGCCGGGGCGGAACTGCCGGGCCAGCAGGTCGTACTGCCCCCCCTTGAGCACCGCCCGGGGCAGGCCCTCCAAAAAGCCCTGGAGGACCAGTCCGTTGTAGTAGTCCATGTCGTTGACCAGGGACAGGTCCAGCTTGAGCCGATCGGTCTGGCCCTGGTCCTCCAGGGCCTGGCACAGGTCGCGCAGCCCGGCGAGGGCGCTCCCCATAGAGGCGTTGAGGGCCAGGGGCTCCGCCGCTGCCAGAACGGTCTTCCAGTCCCCTGCCAGGGCGGACAGGCGGCACAGGGCGTCCGTCCCCTGGCGGGACAGGCCTGCCGCCTCCCCCCGGCGCTGAAGCTCGTGGGCATTCCGGTCCCGGATGCAGGTGAGCAGCTGGGGCCGGACCCCCTCGGGGGCCCCCACCGCGTCAAACAGTCCGGTGACAAAGCCCATATGGCTCAGCTCCAGCACAAAGTCCCGGCCGGTGAGGGCCAGGCTCCGGATGGCCAGAGAGACCGCCTGGGCAATGACCTGGCCGTCCACCGCGCCGATGCACTCCAGGCCCATCTGGCTGATCTCCTTGAAGGTATGGCTCTCCTGGCTGGGGCGGTAGACGTTCTCCACATAGTAGTACCGCCCGCAGCCGTCCTCCCCCACCTGGGCGTTCTTGGCGATGGAGAGGGTCACATCGGGCTTGAGGGCCAGCAGCCGGCCGTCCAGGTCGGTGAAGGTGATCACCTGCTCGCTGGACAGAAAGCGCCGGTTCTCCTGGTACAGGCCGTACTCCTCGAACCGGCCCATGTGGTACTGACGGAAGCCCGCCTGCTCATAGAGCAGCCGCACCTGCAGGGAGATCCGCTCCTGAGGGCGGAGGATATTCAGATCCAATTCCATAAGGGTGTCCTCCCAAAAAGCTATGGTGTCAGTTTACTCCTGCTTTTTAGTAAAGTAAAGCGCTAATTCGCTAAAATTTCATTTTCTCTTTTTTGCACAAAAGCCCGCAGACAGGAAAGGCCGGATACGGGGATTTCGCCCCCGTATCCGGCAGACGCTCTGCTAGCTTCCCAGCCCCTTCACCCGCAGGCGGTTCAGGGCCCGGGCCAGGGTGGCCTGGGCGATCTGGTGCTCCTGCCGGCTCTTCTTCTGCAGCAGGGCCTCCCGGGCCTGGTCGGCCTCCCGCTGGGCCCGGACAGCGTCGATCTCCTCCGGCCGCTCCACCGAGTCCACCAGCACCAGCACCTCATTTCCCTCCACCTTCACCATGCCAGGTGAGATGGCGGCCAGCTGGACGGGCTGGTCCTGGGGCTGAAAGCGCAGCGTTCCGGGCTGTACGGCGGCAATCATGGCGCTGTGGTGGGGCAGAATGCCCAGCTCGCCGTCGCTGGTGGGGATGGTCATGCTCAGACAGGGGCCCTCGTAAAAGGTCCGGTCCGCCGCCAGAATGTGCGCCTGAAAGGTCTCCATCAGCTCTCCTCCATCGTCTTTGCCTTGGCCTCCACATCCCGCCAGGTGCCCACATTGTAGAAGGCGGCCTCGGGGTACTGGTCCATCTCTCCGGAGATGATCGCCTCAAAGCTCTCCAGGGTGTCCCTCAGGGGGACATAGACCCCGGGGATGCCAGTAAACTTCTCCGCCACGTGGGTGGGCTGGGCCAGGAAGCGCTGGAGCCGCCGGGCCCGGGCCACGGTCCTCTGGTCCTCGGCGCCCAGCTCGTCCATGCCCAGGATGGCAATGATATCCTGGAGCTCCCGATACTTCTGCAAAATCTCCTGGACCCTCCGGGCGATGCGGTAGTGCCGCTCCCCCACGATGTCCGCCTCCAGAATCCGGGAGGTGGAGGCCAGGGGGTCCACCGCCGGATAGATGCCCTGCTCGGAGATGCGCCGGCTCAGGACGGTGGTGGCGTCCAGGTGGGCAAAGGTGGTGGCGGTGGCCGGGTCGGTGAGGTCGTCGGCGGGGACATACACCGCCTGGACCGAGGTGACCGAGCCCGCCTTGGTGGAGGTAATCCGCTCCTGGAGCTCCCCCATCTCGTTGGCAAGGGTGGGCTGGTAGCCTACGGCGGAGGGCATCCGGCCCAGCAGGGTGGACACCTCGCTGCCCGCCTGGACAAAGCGGAAGATATTGTCAATGAACAGCAGCACGTCCTTGTGCTCCCGGTCCCGGAAGTACTCCGCCATGGTCAGCCCCGACAGGGCCACCCGCATCCGCACGCCGGGGGACTCGTTCATCTGGCCGAAAACCAGGGCGGTCTTGTCCGACACGCCGCTCTCCCGCATCTCCCGCCACAGGTCGTTGCCCTCCCGGCTTCTCTCGCCCACACCGGTGAAAATGGAGTAGCCGCCGTGCTCCATAGCCACGTTGTGAATCAGCTCCTGGATGAGTACCGTCTTGCCCACGCCGGCGCCGCCGAACAGGCCGATCTTGCCCCCTCTGGGGTAGGGCTCCAGCAGGTCGATCACCTTGATGCCCGTCTCCAGAATCTCCACCGCCGGGCTCTGCTCCTCAAAGGAGGGGGGCCTGCGGTAGATGGTCTGGACCGGGGTGTCCTCGGGCAGGGGGCCGCCGCCGTCGATGGGCTGGCCCAGCACGTTGAACATCCGCCCCAGGGTGACAGGACCCACCGGCACCTGGATGGTGTGCCCCGGCACGTCCACCGCCAGCCCCCGGGCCAGCCCCTCGCTGGGGGACAGCATGATGCACCGCACGGTGCTGCGCCCTACGTGCTGGGCCACCTCCATCACCCGCAGGGCGCCGTCTTTCTCCACGGTGAGCTCCTCCCGCAGCCGGGGCAGCTCGCCCTTGACGATCTCCACGTCCACCACAGGGCCGGATATCTGTACAATAATGCCTCGTTCCAACTCCCTGTCACTCCTTCTTCTGACGGGCCTGCCGCTGGGCTCTGGCCCCGGCGGAGACCTCTGTGATCTCCTGGGTGATGGCCGCCTGGCGCACCCGGTTATACTCCAGGGACAGGTCCCCCAGCAGGTTCTCCGCGTTCCGGTTGGCGCTGTCCATCGCTGTCATCCGGGCGTTCTGCTCGCAGCAGAAGCTGTCGATGAGGGCGCTGTAGATAAAGCCGGACACATAGCTGGGCATCATGCTGTCCAGCACCGCCTGCACGTCGGGGACAAACTCAAAGGGCTCAGTCACCGCCCGCTCCCCCGGGGCGGTGAGGAAAAAGCTGCGGTGAAAGGGCATCACCCGGGCCGTCCGGGCCTCAAAGGTCATGGCGTTGGCCATGTCGGTGTAAACCACATAAATTTCCCGCAGCTCCCCCCGGTGAAAGCGGTCCAGCAACAGGGCACTGATTTCCCGGGCCCTGGCCATGGTGGGGTTCTGGGCGGTATAGAGAAAGCTGTGCTCAATGGGGATGCCCCGGGAATCGAAAAAGCGCCTGCCGTACTCCCCCACCACAAACAGCTTGGTGTCCGGGTGCTCCTTCAGCAGCTGTTGGGCCTGGCGGATAGCATTCTGGTTATAGGCCCCCGCCAGTCCCTTATCGGCGGTGATGACCAGGCAGCCGTAGGTCCCCTTCAGGGGGGAGTCGTCCCCCACAGGGTAGAAATAGGGGCTCTCCACATCGCTGACCGTGCGGAAAATGCGCTTGATCTCCCCCTGGAGGGCCTGGAAATAGGGGCGGGTGTTGTCCAGCTCCTGCCGGGCCCGGCGCAGCTTGGTGGAGGCGATGAGATACATGGCATTGGTGATTTTTTTCGTCTCCCGGACGCTCTCGATGTGGGCTTTGATCTCTTTTGTCCCGGCCATACCGATCACTCCCGCCTTTCAGCTGCCAGATACTGCTCTGCGAACTTCCGGGCCATGCCGGTGAGCTCCCCCCGGTCCTCGTCGGACAGCTTCCCCGTGCGGTCGATCCGCTGGCAGAGCTCCGGGGCCCCCTCCTCCAGGTGCTCCAGCAGGGCTGTCCGGAAGGCGTCCATCCCCTCCAGGGGGACGTCCTGCATCACATGGGCCATGGCGCACACCAGCAGAATCACCTGCCGGTGCTGGGACAGGGGGGCGTACTGGGGCTGACGCAGCAGGCGCATCAGTCCCTGGCCATAGGCCAGCTGGCGCTTGGTGGCCTCGTCCAGGTCGCTGGAGAACTGGGTGAACACCTCCATCTCCCGGTACTGGGCCAGGTCCAGGCGGATGGCCCCGGCGGCCGACTTCATGGCCTTGGTCTGGGCATCGCCGCCCACACGGGAGACCGACAGGCCCACGTTGACGGCGGGCCGCTGGCCGGAGAAGAACAGGTCGCTCTCCAGGAAGATTTGTCCGTCAGTGATGGAGATGATGTTGGTGGGGATATAGGCGGACACGTCCCCCGCCTGAGTCTCCACAATGGGCAGAGCGGTCATGCTGCCCCCTCCCAGCTCGTCGCTGAGGTGGGCCGACCGCTCCAGCAGCCGGGAGTGGAGGTAGAACACGTCGCCGGGGTAGGCCTCCCGGCCGGGAGACCGCTCCAGCAGCAGGGACAGCGCCCGGTAGGCCACGGCGTGCTTGCTCAGGTCGTCATAGACGATGAGCACATCCCGGCCCTGGTGCATAAAGTACTCCCCCAGGGCGCAGCCGGCGTAGGGGGCGATATATTGCAGGGCGGCGGAGCTGCCCGCCGAGGCGTTGATCACGCAGGTATAGTCCATGGCCCCCCGGCGGGACAGGTTATCCACCAGCTGGGCCACCGAGCTGGTTTTCTGGCCGATGGCCACATAGACGCACACCACGTCCTTCCCCTTCTGGTTCAGGATGGTATCCAGGGCGATGGCGGTCTTGCCCGTCTGCCGGTCGCCGATGATTAGCTCCCGCTGGCCCCGGCCGATGGGGAACATGGCGTCAATCGCCAGCAGGCCGGTCTCCATGGGGGCGTTTACCGGCTGGCGGTCCAGGATGCCGGGAGCGGGACTCTCAATGGGCCGGTAGCTCTCTGCCTGGATGCGGCCCCTGCCGTCCACCGGCACCCCCAGGGCATCCACCACCCGGCCCAGGAAGTCCTGGCCCACGGGCATCCCGGCGGTCTTTAGGGTGCGGCGGACGATGCTGCCCGCGCTGATGCTCTCACTGCTTCCAAAGAGGACGCAGCTCACGCCGTTCCGGCGCAGGTCCTGCACCATCCCCTTCACGCCGCCGGAAAAGATCAGAATCTCGCCGTACTGGGCGTGGTCCAGGCCGTCCACGGTGGCAATCTCGCCGTCCACCGTCAGCACATAGCCGATCTCCTCCGGCACCACAGCCAGGGTCCAGTCCTCTACCGCCTGCCGCATCAGAGGAAGCAGGTCCTGGGCGCCGGGCTGGAGCTGGCGCAGGTAGTCCTGGAACTGCCGGACCCGGCCGTCCAGGGTCCAGTCGTAGACGTCGGAGCCCACCTGGAGCTGGAAGCCGGAGCGCAGGCTCTCGTCCCGCTCCCAGTGCAGGGGAACCTTCCGCCCGTATTTCCGGGTGAGGAACTCCCCAAACCGGCGCTGCTGCTCCTGAGTGGGTTCCCGGGCGCTGCGCAGCTGGGCGGTCAGGCGGCCTCTGTCACTCCTCATGGCCGTCTCCCCTCTCCGCAAGGTCTAAAAACTGGTCGAAGGGGTCGGCCTGGAGGGCCAGCCGCCGGGTGGCCTCGGCGGCCAGCTTCCGCAGCTCCCGCTGAGACTCCTTCAAGACCCGCTCCTTGCTGTGCTCAGCCTCCGCCCGGGCCTTTGCCACGATCTGCCGGGCCTGCTCCTGGGCCTGGGCCAGCTCCTCCTCGGCGGAACGCTGGGCGGCCTGCTGGGCCTTGGTCCGGGCCTGATGGATCTCCTCCTCCACCCCGGCCAGCCTGGCCTCATACTGCATCCGGACCTGCTCCGCCTGCTCCAGGCGCTGGGCGGACTGCTGGTCCAGCTGGCGGTAATGCTCCTCCCGCTTGGCCATAAACTGCTTCACAGGCTTGTACAGCAGGAAATACAGCCCGCCGGTGAGGATTGCCAGATTCATCCAGTGCAGCAGAATCTGCTGCCAGTCGATATTCAGCGGCATACTTCCCACCTGCCTTACAACACGAAGATAATTAAGATGACCACCAGCAGCGCGTAGATGATGGCCGTCTCAATGAACACCAGGCCCAGCATCATCATGGTCCGGATCTTGCCCTCCGCCTCGGGCTGGCGGGAGATGCCCTCCGCCGACTTGGCGGTGGCCAGACCCATACCGATGGCGCCGCCGCCGGCGGCAATGCCGATGGCCAGGCCCACCGCGATGGACTTCAGGCCCACGGTGTTGTCCTCCGTCTGGACCTGTGCCGTCTCGCCGGCGTCGCCGGCAGGCGCCTCAGCGGCGAGGGCGGGCAGAGCCAGGGCCAGCGCTAAAGCCAGCACCCCGGCCAGAACAAAAATCTGCTTGAAACGTCTTTTCATCACAAATACCCCCTGTTTATTTCTGCGGACTGGCTTTTTTTGCCCGTTTTTTCCCCTCGGCCGGCTCAGATACCTCACCGTAGTACATAGACACCAGCATAGTGAGCACATAGGTCTGAATCAGGGCGTGGAGCAGGGTGAACAGCACCCCCACCACCACCGGAAGGACAAAGCTCAGGCTCACATAGTAATACACCAGCTCGGTGACCAGCAGGCCGCTGAGCAGCGCGCCGAAGAGCCGAAAGCTCATGGAGATGGGCAGGGAGAACTCCTTCAATGTTTTTCCCACTCCCTTGACCCCGTTGGCCGCGATGCCTCCTGAAAGAATCACCAGATAGGACAGCGTCCCCAGGGCGATGGCGGCATTGACGTCGGACAGCGGCGCGGGCAGCGTGACCGGCCCACCGTGGACCGTAATCCCCTGTAAGCCCAGAAGCTCAAAGAGCGTGCTCACAAAAATGAAGGTCCCGGCGGCGAAGATGTAGGCCCCCACAAAGCCGTTCCGATGGGGGCTGCTGGTCTTGGCCATCTGGTCAAAGAGCCCCACCGCCTCCTCCAGCACCAGCTGGAGCCTTCCGGGAACATACCGGAACCGGGGAATGACCAGCACCCGGAGCAGAACCGCCGCAAGCAGCAGTACCGCCGTGACCAGGAAGGCGGAGATCAGCCCGGGGTTGACCTCCTTCAGCCCGAAGAGGCTGATCCGGTTCAGGTCGTGGAGCACCGCGTCCCGCATGGCCTCCTGCACGCTCTCCGCCCGGCCGGCCGAGCCGACCCACAGAGCCCCGGCCAGAAGCGTCAGAACCACCAGCAGCCAAAGTATCATGCCTTTTTTACTCTGCTTCATCAAACATCCCTTCTCTGAACAAAATTCTGAGGCCAATCTTCTGAATATTTTTCCAAATCTCATTATAGCCGCCGTACCGCCTGTGTCAAGGGCTCAGCTCGAGTTTTTCCGCCGGTACAGGTGGGTGTAGGCCGCCCGGAACAGGGAAGAGGTCAGCATTGCCCCCACCGCCAGCGCCGCCGCCACGCCGAAGGTGTGGAGCAGGGTCTCGAGAAAGCGCTCCGTATCCCCGGCGACGCAGTAGCTCATGGCGTAGTAGATGCCGCCTCCAGGCACCAGGGGCAGCAGGGCCACCAGCAGGTAGCTGGTCACCGGGCAGCGGCGCAGACGGGCCATTATTTCGGCATACAGCCCAATGGCCGCTGAGGCCAGAAAGGCGGCCAGGACAGAGCTCCCCGCCGCCAGATAGACCAGCCAGCCCAGGGAGCCTCCCACCCCGCAGATCATCTTGCCTGTGCCGTGGATATTAAACACAAAGGTAAATCCGATACAGGCCAAAAAGGCACACAGGCAGGGGAGCATATAGTCAAACCAGATGACGCTCATTCTCTCTCCCCTCCCGTCAAAGCATCCCGCCGGCCGCCAGCCCCATGGCCGAGCCGATGGCGATGGCCGAGGCCGTCAGGATGGATTCGGCCGCCCGGCTCAGGCCGGAGATGATATCCCCGGCCATAATCTCCCGCATGGCGTTGGTCAGGGCCACCCCCGGGACCAGTATCATCAGCACGCTGATGGTCACCGTGTCCAGGCTCCGCCCCAGCCCGAACCGCACCAGCACCAGGGAGACCAGCGCGCCCAGGGCGCTGCATACCGCCGTCCGGAAGAAGCCGTTGGAGCCGATGAGCCGGCTCCCGTACAGCAGGCACAGCCCCACCGCCAGTCCGCCCAGCAGGGCGGCCAGTGTGTCCCCCACTCCGCCGCCAAAGAGGGGGGCGAAGAAGGCCGGGGCGAGCCCGTAGCCGCACAGCACCTGCCAGGGGGCGTACTGCCGGGCGTGGTCTGCCAGGGCGGACACCAGCGTCTGGGCCTCCTCCACCGGCGGCCGCTGGACGCACAGCCGGCGGCACAGCTCATTGCACCGCTCCAGCAGCTCAATATCCGTGCCGTGGCCGGCAATCCGGCGCATCCGGGTAATGGGGTGCCCCTCCGGTGTGGTGACGCTGACGATCACACAGTTTGGAATGGCGAACACCTCCGGGGAGTCCAGTCCATAGGCCTGAAGCAGCCGGCGCACAGACTCCTCCACCCGATAGATCTCTGCCCCGCTGGACATCAGCCGGCAGCCCAGCTCTACAGAAGTGTTCAGCAGCTTGTCGTAATCCACCTTGTTCTCTCCTCACGCGGCGGCTCCTTCGGCCGGAACCGCCTGTTTCTTCGCAGTCTCAGGCTCCTCCCCCGCCGCTTTGAAGCCCGCCCTGCCAGCTTTTCTCTCATTATTTATGAGACAATGATACTCCTTTTTTCAGGAAAAACAATACGTGAACTGTACAAATTCTTCCGCATGAAAAAACCGGGGCAAGTGGACTGCCGCCCGCCCTTGCCCCGGTTCTTTGTCTCGTTTCAGTGCCCGCGCCGCCGGCCCCCATCCACCTTCCGGTAGCAGCCGTCACACAGCCGGCCCCGGTGGTGCAGGGGCAGAGCCTTGCCGCACCGGGCGCAGAAGCGGATGTTGCTTCTCAGCTTGTAGAGCAGAATCTCGTTGATCTCGTCGGCCACCCGCTCCCGGCTGTCATAGAGCTTGTCCTCGTCCACCGGGCAGGAGAAGGCCTTGGCGAAGGAGAAGTAGAGGTCCAGCTTCTTGTAGTACAGCTCCAGCTCGGGCAGGGTGGCGTCCTCCTCGGGCAGGCCGGGCTGTTCCACCGCCTCCCCCTGCTGCCAGCGCTGGAGGAGGTGGAAAAACAGCTCCCGCAGGGCGTCTTCCGTCTCGTCAAAGGGGATGTTGGCCGCCCGCAGCTCCTGCTCCCGGGTGAGGACAAAGCCCATCTCCCGCAGCTTGGAGATGATGGTGATATACCGGGAGACGTCCAGCTTCCGGTAGGGCTCCACGGTGGGCATCTGGTTCCACTGGGTCAGCACCTCCAGCAGGTCGAAGTCCACCTGAAGCACCAGGTCGGAGAAGCCCGCCACGGCATATTCCAGGGGCGGGACCACCGCCTCCAGCCCTGCCCGGATGAGGGGCAGGTTCTGGGTGGCCCCCACGAACCCCCGGTTATACATCCCGAACCGCCCCGCCCGGCCGGCGATCTGCTTGATCTCCTCCGGCTTCAGCTCCCGGCGCTCCACCCCGTCGAACTTCTCCGTCTCCATGAAGATGACCCGCCGGATGGGCAGGTTCAGCCCCATGCCGATGGCGTCGGTGGAGACAATATACTCCATTTTCCCTTCCAGGAAGCCCTCCATCTGCTTGCGGCGGGTGGCGTAGGGCAGGGCGCCGTAAATGATGGCCGGCTCCTTGCCGCTCTGGCGCAGGTCCTCCGCCACACTGAGCACCCCCACCTTAGAGAAGGTAATCAGGGCGTCCCCCGGCTGGACCCGCTGGTAATCCACCGTGTGGCCCATGCAGATCAGGGGGGTGGTCCGCTCATGGACCTCCACCTCCCAGCTGTCGCCGCAGCTGTCAATCAGGCGGATCAGCAGGTCCTTGGCCTCAGGGGCCGCGCACAGGTGGACCTCCGGAGCCAGCACCCCCAGAATGGCCCGGGTCCAGGCATAGCCCCGCTGGGGGTCGGCGATCATCTGGCACTCGTCGATCACAGCCGCCTCATAGTGCTCCTTCAGGTTCAGCTTTTCGGCGGTGGCGGCTATGTGGGTATCCCCCTCCCGCAGGTCCTCCTCCTCCCCAGTGGACAGGGAGCAGTCCACCCCGGCGCTGAGCAGGGTCTCCTGGGCCTCCAGGGCCAGCAGGCGCAGGGGGGCCAGATAGACCCCGGTTCTGGCCCGCTTCAGCCGCTGAAAGCCGGCGTAGGTCTTTCCCGTGTTGGTGCCCCCCAGGTGGAGGATGAACTTCCGGTGCAGGCTGCGGGCCTCAGGGTACTCGTCCTTGGGGTTCAGGGCGATGAGCAGGCTGAGGCTGGTGCGGATGGCCTGGGGGACATACCACACCGACCACACCGTGGCCAGCCCCTCGCTGAGCAGCATTTTCAGCGGAAACCCCTTGGCCTGGAGCATCCCCATCAGATCGGCCTCGGGCTGGGCCTCTGTGAAATCGGATGCCGCCTGCCTTGCGGCGGCCAGCAGGGTGGCGGTGTAGCGGGCGCAGACCTCGGCCACCAGGGGGTGGCTGTCGTACTCCCCCATCCAGGGCCCCGCCCGGAGGAAGTTCTTCAAAACGCCGGGCAGTTGCCTGCTTTCACACCGCTGCTCCAGCGCCAGAAACTCATTGATCCAGGCCGTGGCCTGAGACGCCCGCAGCATCTGGCTCTTGGACACAGCGGGCAGCCGGCTGACAACGGCCCGGTGGTAGTGCTCCGCAAGCCGCCAGGCCGGGGAGCCGTCGTTTCCTGCCCCGTCCCAGGCCCGGCTCAGGAGGCCCAGGGCCTTTTTCGTCCCCGGCGTGGGCCCCTTGGACTGACTCTGAGCCGGCTCCCGCTTTCGGTTTTTGAACCGGGGGTTCTCCTCCGCCTCCAGCACATCCTCCCTGGCCCAGACACGGGCCGGATGCCCGCCCTTCATAAAATAGCGCGGCTTTGGCAGCAGCTCACGCATCAGCTCCGGAGTCCATCCCCGCCGCTTCAGCAGTGAGACAGACAAATAGTTCCCCCGCCCGGACATAGCTCTCTCCCCTTCTTCTCAGTCAAATCCACTGTCCTATAGTATAGCCCAGAAGGAGAATTTCTTCAACCGCCCCTGAACACGGATTTTGTCCTCCTGCCGGTATTACGGGCCTACAGCCCACAGACAAACAGAAAAGCCCGAAGGCCTTGACACGTCAAGGCCTTCGGGCAAACGCAGCCCTGCCTGACCGGACGGCTGACAACAGTCCAGGCGCTGTTTGCTTTTCTCACTTCTTTTTTTTCTTCTTGTCAAAAAATCCCTTCAGGCCGCCCTCCTGGACGGTCTCCCCCATGGCCGCGCCAAAAGCGTTGAGGGCCTCCCTCTGCTCAGCGTTCAGCGAGGTGGGCACCTGGACCTTGACTGTGACATACTGGTCACCCCGGCGGCCGCCGCGCAGCTCGGGGATGCCCTTGCCCCTCAGCCGGAAGGTAGTACCCGTCTGGGTTCCAGCGGGCAGGTCGTATTTCACCTTGCCATCAATGGTGGGAATCTCCAGCTGGGCGCCCATGGCCGCCTGGTAGAAGCTGATGGGACACTCATAGAGCACCGCAGTGCCGTCCCGCCGGAACCTGGGGTCGGGCTTGATCTGGACCCGCACCAGCAGATCGCCGGCGGGGCCGCCGTTGCTGCCGGCGTTGCCCTGGCCCCGCATGGAGACGGCCTGACCGTCGTCGATGCCCGCCGGGATGGTCACCGGCACCCGCTGCTTTTTCTTCACGCTCCCCGCCCCGCCGCACTTCTTGCAGGGGGTGTGGATAATTCTGCCCGTCCCCCGGCACTTGGAGCAGGGGGCGGTGCTGGAAAAGGCCATGCCCCCCATGCGCTGCTGGACCCGGACTGTGCCCCGGCCGCCGCAGTCGGAGCAGGTCTCGGGATTGGTGCCTGGCGCGCAGCCTGAGCCCTGGCACTCCTCGCAGGACTCAGTGCGGCTGAGCTCGATCTCCTTGGTGCAGCCGAAGGCCGCCTCCTCGAAGGTGAGGGACAGGTTGACCCGCAGGCTCTCCCCCTTCTGGGGGCCGCTGCGCCGGGAGCCGCCCCCGCCAAAGCCTCCAAAGCCCCCGCCGAAAAAGGAGCCGAAGATATCGCCCAGGTCGATATCCCCCATCCCGAAGCCCATACCGCCGGCGCCCCCTCCGCCGTAGCTGGGGTCCACGCCGGAAAAACCGAACTGGTCGTACCGGGCCTTCTTCTCCGGGTCGGACAGGATGCTGTAGGCCTCGTTGACCTCCTTGAACTTGGATTCAGCCGTCTTGTCGCCCGGGTTCATGTCCGGATGGTACTTCTTGGCCAGCCTGCGATAGGCCTTTTTGATCTCTTCCACCGAGGCCCCCTTGCCCAGTTCCAGGACCTCGTAATAATCTCGTTTTTGATCCGCCATATGTTATCACCTCTTGACATGGAAGGTGAGCGGGACGGATAAGATCCCGCTCTACCTCCTGTCACGCTGCGCCTGTTCGCAACGCACGGCTTCCCTCCGACTCGGGACACAAACATCCGGGCCTGCGGCCCTTCTTGGTTTGTATCCCTCACTCCGGTCCATCCGTGCTGCTCACGACGGCTCCGCGCTTCTTATTTCTGGTCGTCGTCGATGACCTCGTAGTCGGCGTCCACCACGCCGTCGCCGCCCTCCTGGCCGCCGGGCTGAGGTCCGCCGGCAAAGCCGCCGCCCATGTCGGGGCCGGCCTGGCCGCCCGCCTGATTGTACAGCTTGGAGCCCACCTCGGCAAACTCCTTGTTGAGGCTCTCGGTGGCGTCCTTGATGGCGTTGATATCGGCCCCCTTCAGGGTCTCCTTCAGGTGATCCAGAGCCGCCTGAACCTTGGCCTTATCCTCGGCGGGAAGCTTGTCGCCCACCTCGCTCAGGGTTTTCTCCACCTGGTAGGCGGTCTGGTCGCCGTTGTTGCGGATGTCGGCGGCCTCACGGGCCTTCTTGTCCTCGGCGGCAAACTGCTCGGCCTCCCGCATGGCCTTGTCGATGTCCTCCTTGCTCATGTTGGTGGAGGAGGTGATGGTGATGTGCTGCTCCCGGCCGGTGCCCTGGTCCTTGGCGGAGACGTTCACGATGCCGTTGGCGTCGATGTCGAAGGCCACCTCGATCTTGGGATCGCCCCGGCGGGCGGGCAGGATGCCGTCCAGCATGAACACGCCCAGCTGTTTGTTGTACTGGGCCATCTCCCGCTCGCCCTGGAGGACCTTGACCTCCACGGAGGTCTGGTTGTCGGAGTAGGTGGTGAACACCTGGCTTCCGTGGGCGGGGATGGTGGTGTTGCGGTCGATGATCTTGGTCATCACGCCGCCAGCGGTCTCAATGCCCAGGGACAGGGGGGTGACGTCCAGCAGCAGGATGTCGGTGGAGCTGTCGCCGCTGAGCACGCTGCCCTGAAGGGCGGCGCCCATAGCTACGCACTCATCGGGGTTGATGCCCTTGAAGCCCTCCTTGCCGGTGAGCTTCTTCACCTCGTCCTGAACGGCGGGGATGCGGCTGGAGCCGCCCACCATCAGGACCTTGTGGATGTCGTTTCCGGACAGGCCGGCGTCGGACATGGCCTGACGCACAGGGCCGGCGGTGGCCTCCACCAGGTGGTGGGTCAGCTCGTTGAACTTGGCCCGGGAGAGGGTCAGGTCCAGGTGCTTGGGGCCGGTGGCGTCGGCGGTGATATAGGGCAGGTTGATGGGGGTGGTGGTGACGCCGGACAGCTCAATCTTGGCCTTCTCGGCGGCCTCCTTCAGCCGCTGCATAGCCACCTTGTCGCCGGTGAGGTCGATGCCGGAGTCCTTCTTGAACTCGGCGGCCATCCAGTCCATGACGCACTTGTCAAAGTCGTCGCCGCCCAGCCGGTTGTTGCCGGCGGTAGCCAGCACCTCGATGGTGCGGGTGTCGGCGTCGATGTCCAGCACAGACACATCGAAGGTGCCGCCGCCCAGGTCGTAGACCATGATCTTCTGGGACTGCTCCTTGTCCACGCCGTAGGCCAGGGCGGCGGCGGTGGGCTCGTTGATGATGCGCTTGACCTCCAGACCGGCGATCTTGCCGGCGTCCTTGGTGGCCTGGCGCTGGGCGTCGGTGAAGTAGGCGGGAACGGTAATCACCGCCTCGTTGACGCTCTGGCCCAGATAGGCCTCGGCGTCCGCCTTCAGCTTTTGCAGGATCATCGCGGAAATTTCCTGGGGGGTGTACTTCTTGCTGTCTATGGTGACCTTGTAGTCCGAACCCATCTCGCGCTTGATGGAACTGATGGTCCGGTCGGGGTTGGTGATGGCCTGGCGCTTAGCCACCTGACCCACCATGCGCTCGCCGTCCTTGGAGAAGGCCACGACGGAAGGGGTGGTGCGGTTGCCCTCGGCGTTGGCGATGACGACGGCGTCGCCGCCCTCCATCACCGCCACACAGCTGTTGGTTGTACCTAAATCAATACCGATAATTTTTCCCATGATGTTTTTCCTCGTATAATAAGATTTGCAGATGATTTAGAGTGGATCTGCTTAGTCCACTTTTGGGTCAACAGGCTTAGAGATG
>NZ_QWKG01000047.1 GCF_009911595.1 Colidextribacter sp. OB.20 | reverse complement strand
GGCCGGGGCGGTGGCGTCCACCGCCCTGGAGCTGGGGCTGTGCCTGCGGCAGCTGGTCCGGGCCACCGGCGTGGCGCTCCGGCCCTTCCAGTGGCTCACCGCCCCCGGCCTGGCCGCCCTGCTGGCCGGGCTGACAGGCAATCTGCTCTTCCATTCCCTGAAGGACGCCGGCCTCTCCCCCGTCCCCGCCGGGCTGGGAACGGCCGCCTTCGCTCTGATCCTCTACCTGGCCGCCCTCCAGGCCCAGGGGGTCAAAGCCCGAGAGACCCTGCGGCTGGATTGGTGAGACCTCCCTCCAGCCGCAGGAGGGCAAAAAAAGTGACGGCCCACAGCCGTCCGCTTCATCATCACAAAAAAGAAATGACCCTTGACTGTCCGTTTCATAATCCGTTACAGTCAAGGGTCATTTCTGTTCTGTCTTATTATCTAACATCATATGGCTACCTCCGTTTCTATTGGATACGCTCCGCCCGTCTTCCGTCCAGCAATCCTCCAGTTCTTCCACGACCAGCTCTCCTGCCATTATTACGGCTGATTCCTCAAATGTGAGGCCCTTGGTCGGATTCCCTTCGCATTCTTTCCAGTCAACGTGCTTTGCGCTGTCCTGAACTCCTGGCGTGCCGATTAGATTTCTCCCACACTCTCCAATTCGTTTTTAACACGGCTCAGCGTCTTGCCAAGAGCTCAGCTGCTGGGGCACTTACTTGTACATTGGACTCATCCTTCCTCTGGTTATAATATACCACAGCGCACCGATTTTGTCAATTATTTTTGTTCGTTTTATTGAACAAAATCTGCTGTCTATTTTTTTACAAATCGAACAACTCCCGGAGACCCGCCCCAGTCAGGCGGTTCTCACACACACTCCGGGTCGCCAGGCAGGGAACAGAGAAACTCATATTGGGGCACCAGAGACCTCCAGCCCTCCAGCACCTGTCCGGCCAGCTCCGGGGTGAAGAATACCCCTTCGCAGTTGCGCTCACAGGTGAGGCTGAACTGCTTGCAGTTATACCAGGGGTAGAGCAGGGGGCCCGGGTCCCCCTTGGGCCGCTTATACAGCTGGCCGTCCATATGGAACTCCCCCCGCCTCTCCACCGCCCGGGCCAGCTTCTCCACCGGCTTGGGGTCCCGGTCGATCCGGGCCCGGAGTCTGGCCATAGTGGCGGGAGGCACGTCCCAGCAGCCCATACCGTAGCCGTAGTGGTCGGGGGCCACCTCAAACCAGAAGCAGGGGATGGCGCTGTCCCGCTCCCCCGGCCTGCGCAGGGAAAACCACAGGTGATCCTTATAGGGTCCCCGGCCAAAGAGCCGCCGGGCATCCCGGTAGATGCGGCTCACCTTCAGCTCCAGCCCCAGCTTGGGGCAGGCGGAGACCATCTCCTCCCGGAGCTGCTCCGCCAGCTCTCTGGTGGGCCGGTCCACAAGCTCCAGGAACTCCTCTTTGTGGGCCTGGAACCAGGAGCGCTCGTTATTCAGCTTCAGGCCCCACAAAAAATCAATGGCGCCCTGGGTATAGCCTTGAAACATGGTCGTTTCTCTCTCCTTTTAACAATTCCCGCCCCGGTTGGGGCGGGAATCAGACATCTTATGCTGGACTCAGGCGGCCGTGGCGTTGGGGTCGATGGGGCGGAGGCCGGAGTCGCTGGGCGGCGGGACAGGGTCGGGCGCCGGCTCCGGGTCAGTGGCGGTGCCGGGATCGGGCGTTGTACCGGGGTCTGACGGCGCCGTCGTCCCCGGGTCTGCCGGGGTGGTCGTGCCGGGGTCCACAGGGGGTGTCGTCCCGGGGTCCACCGGCGTGGTGGTGCCGGGGTCCTGCGGAGGCTGGCCGCCCACCCAGGTGGTGGGGTCGCCGTCGGCGGGGTTATAGTGGTAGACGGTGGGCCGCATCTTATAGACGCTGACCCCCAGGTCCTGCTTCTCCAGGACGGAGCCGTCGGCGGCGTAGATTGTCCGGTAGGTCTGGGCGGAGCGGCCCCGATAGGCGTTCTGCTCCCGGTCCAGCACCAGGGACCCCCGGGCCACGTTGGCGTCGGGCAGATACTGCACCGTGGGGGCCACCACTCCAAACACGCCGGCGGTGGGCTCCACCCTGATGCCGTCCACATTGGTGCCGTAAATCTTCACATTGAGCTTTCTCGCCCCGCCCGCGTCATAGCTGGAGGTGACGATCTTAATGGGATAGTCGGTACTGTTCTTGAACTTGAAGTCCAGCGCCCCATAGCTCACGGTGGCATCCATGCCGTCGGGCACATAGCCCACGGCGTATCGGTGGTTGTGCCGCTCGGTGATCTCCAGGCTGGTATGGAGCACAGCGTAGTAGATGGTAGAGGAGGGCTGGCAGACGCCGCCGCCCACCTCCTGCACCGTGGCCCCGTTGTAGTAGGCGGGGGCGGACTGGTAGCCCCTGGCCGCCGTGCGGGGGCCGGTGGAGTCGTTATAGGAAAATACCTCGCCGGGTAGGAGGATCTTCTCGTTGCAGGCCGAGGCGGCCAGCTTCACGTTGCTCTTCCGGGCCGCCGATCCGCTCACCGTGCTGGTGGCCTCCCCCAGGACATCCCGGAAGAGGCTCCCCCCCAGGTCGTCCCTGGTCACCTTGGGCTGGGTGAGGGTCAGTGGGATAGAGAAGGTCTCGCCGCTCCCGGCGTTTTGATAGGCCGTTTTCAGCGCTTCCACGTCAAAATCCACGCCCACCGCGTGGTCGGTGATCTCCATGGCCTCCAGGTCCAGAGAGGCGTCCCTGGGCTCGGTGTACACCGCCCGGTGGATGGCGTCAAAGTCCGGGTCTGTCTGGGTGGACTGGCTGGGCACGATCTGTATGGGCATGGTGACCTCCCCGGTCTCCCCCATGCTCTCCTGCATGAACTTCTCCTTAATGAGGTGCAGGATGCCCTCCCGGACGTCCCGCTCCGCCTGCTCCCAGTCCACGGCCACCACGGGGGCCCCTTTCACCATCTCCAGCCGGTCGCCCTTGATCTCATAGCCCCGGTCCTCGCTGTTGGCGGCCGCCTGCTGGGCCAGGCCGTCCAGGACAGCCCTCATCGCCGGCTCGTCCTCGGGAATGACCACGGGCACCATGCTGGACATGCCCAGCATGTGGCCCACCAGCTGGGGCCCGGCGGTGAAAAAGTTCTCATGGCCCACCTGCCAGGCATCCTGGGCGCTCTGGGCGGCGTCGATATCCATATCGCCGGCGGTCAGCTCCGCGCTGGGGGCCGGGCTTGCGCTTGACTGGGTAAGGATCACCTCCAGCCTCACGCCCTGCCCCTTCTGGGCCAGCTGGGTCTCTACCGTTGACTGGGCCTGCTCCAGGGTCATACCGGACACGTCGATGTTGGACACCGACACATTGGGCAAAATGGCATCCCGGCCCATGGCAAAGGCGCATAAGCCCAGATAGGCCGCCGCCAGTGCGCCAATCACTACGCCGGTTATGATAAGGGATTTTTTGCCGCCCCCCTCTTTTTTCGCCACACGAGTTCCTTCCATCCCATACACTCCTCCTGAATCGGTCAAAGTATCTTTCCCGCCGGACACGGGATTATCTTCTTTCTGTCTCTGCGGGCTCACGCCGCACCAGTTTTATATTATAGCACGGGGACCGCGGCAAAATAATTACAGAATAGTTACAACTCCCCTGAGGCATTTACTTTTTCCCCGCTACGCGCTATGATAACAGTATGGGAGTCCGCGCTCTTTTCTTCACCAAATTTTAAGAAAAAATCAATTCCATTTTTCTGATTTTCTGGTATAGTGAAATATGAACTGACCACCGGAGCTATGGGGGGTACAAAATGTCTGACTATCAAAGGAACCCGGGATCAAAAAACGATACGGCTTATTGGCTGATTGCCGTGGGCCTGCTCTGCACCGGCTTTGGCAGCTGGATCGGCGTGTTGATGATCGTCTTAAAGCTGCTTGACGGCGACAGCAAAAAGAAAAAACGCCAGCAGGGCCGCCACCCCTACTACCAGCAGGCCGGACGGGAGCCCCTGGGCGCCCGAACCGCCTCCGCCCCGGAGGAGTCCGCCCGGCAGACAGCCTATCAGGCTCCGCCCGCCTGGGAGCAGCCAAAGAAAAACGCTCCCAAGGCCCCGAAGCTCAAGAAGAAGGCGGGCCGTGACCTGGTGTCTGAGCTGGACAAGAAGGGCAAGAGCTGGGCCATCGCCGGCGGGGCCACCGCCGCCGGGTGCTTCATCGGCCTGATCGGCAGTATAGGCGACGCGCTGTACTGGCTGTTCAGCGGCGACATTGCCTTCTTTATGGAGGAGCTTTCGGGCCCGCTGGTACTGCTGTGCTGTGTGGCCGGGGGGCTGGGCTGCCTGTGGGCCGGGCTGCGCAAGCAGAAGCAGGCCAAGCGCTACCGCAGCTATCTGAACATCATCGGCCAGCGCAGCGTGGTGTCCATCTCCTACCTGTCCTCCGCCACCGGGCGCACCCCCGCCCAGGTGCGGGACGACCTGGACGACATGCTGGATGACGGCCTGTTCCCCCAGGGCTTCCTGGACTATGGCGGCGACCGGCTGGTCCTCAGCGGCGAGGACATCGTCCAGCCCCCCAGGCAGGAGGAGAGACCCGCCCCACAGCCCTCCAAGGGGGACGAGAGCGCTGTCCTCAGCGAGATCAGGGCGGTGAACGACGCCATCGACAACGAGAAGATGTCCGCCCAGATCGACCGCATCGGCGTCATCACCGCCAAAATCCTGGACTACCAGAAGAGCCACCCCGACAAGGCCCCCCAGCTCCACAGCTTCCTGAGCTACTACCTGCCCACCACCCTGAAAATCCTCCGGGCCTACGCCCAGCTGGAGGACCAGGAGATCTCCGGCCAGAACATCACCGCCGCCATGCAGCGCATCGAGGGGATGATGGACAAGGTGGTGGAGGGCTTCGAGAAGCAGCTGGACCTCCTCTTCCAGGGGGACGCCATGGATATCACCACCGACGTGGAGGTGCTGGAGCGGATGCTGGCCAAGGACGGCCTGTCCGACCAGGAGGGACTCACACTGGGCCTGTAAATGAGCAAACCGCCCCAATTTCGGGGCGGTTTCTTTATATACACTAAAAATTTCCTTGTATTTCCGGTAGTACTGTGCTATAGTGGGATCACGAGGCAAATAAAGGCAGAGCGTGGGGTGGTTGCAACACCCCGCGCTCCTATGCGGGAGACGCACCTCCCACACAACAGCTATACTGCGCCAGCCCTCATTATATCGGAAACTCAGCCTTTTTACAAGGGGCGGTTTGAGGGTTTGTGTCTGGATAAATGCGGTGTGGGGTCATTGATCCTGCGCCGCTTTTGTTTGTCTCGGTGGAACACACCCCGGAGGGCCGCATTTCTCCGCCCTCCGCGGGCAGTGCCGCTGAGATATTCCCCAAAACAAAATGAGAGGAAGGAAATCTATGAAAAAGAAAGCCCTGTCCCTCGCGCTGGCTCTGGCAATGTGCCTGAGTCTGACTGTCCCCGCCCTGGCGGCGCCCCAGAGCAGCTATACCTCGCCCAGCGGCATCACCATCAACGTCACCCCCGCCCCCGCCGCCCTGGCGCGCTGCGATCATAGAGGAGAGGGCATCTTTGCGAATAGCTCTGGCGAAAACCATACTTTTTACGATATCAACGGCAACGTCCTGGGCACCGGATCCGGCTATAGACTCATGGGATATTTCCACAATGGACGGGCCCTGGTCAAGGCCTACAACCCTTATACAGCCGAGGAGGCGTTCGGATACATTGATAAGACAGGAGCCATGGTGCTTCCCGCCCAGTTCAAGAACGCCAAGGATTTCAGCGACGGATTGGCCTGTGTCTCAGTAGACGGAAACACCTGGATGTACATTGACAAGACCGGCGCCAGGGCCATAAGCCGGGATTTTACCAAAACTTATAGCTTTGCGGACGGTATCGCGCTGGCCGCAGTCCCCACCGAATACGACGGCACCTTAAACTTTCCCACTCCTGACCACCATATGTTCATTGACAAAAGCGGCAATACCGTCTATGAGTTCCCCCAGGAACAGCGCGTTTCCGATGCTGGAGGGTGGTACATGTCTGATACAATCAGCCCCGCGCAAAACGTACAAGGCAATGATTCCTATGGAACCTTCCAGCATGGCTGGATGTTTGTCCAGGATAAGGCGGAAAATGTGTACCTGATGGACAAAACCGGCACGAAGCGAGCTGTACCCGACCTGAACGGAGCAGCCCTCTCCGCTTATCTGGGGAATGACCGCCTCCTGGTGAACAAAAGCTCCAGGTCGGCAATCATAACCATGGACGGCACGATGCTCATGCCCTACATCTACGCCTATAATGAGCTGGACGGCAGATTCGACTATGGCGTCTCCAGGTTCGGGACGCCCAATCATGGGATTGTTGATTACAGCGGCAATATCGTGGTTCCGGTTAACTGGTCCGGCGCCGGCAGCGGCTCTTTTGCTAATATGGTGGACGGCATGACGGTGGGCAATGAGTGGGGAACAAAACAGTTCACTTACCTCTTTTGGACCTCGGACTGCCCTTATGCCCCCGGTGCGTCCGGGCAGAAGCCCGTTGACCCCGAGCCCACCAATCCTGAGCCCACCAATCCTCCCGCCGGGACCATCCCTGCCAGCGGCACGGCGGCAGCCAGCACTCAGGCGGTTGAGGTGGACGGCAAGGCGGTGGAGTTCCAGATGTACGCCCTGAAGGATGCCAACGGCAACAGCACCAACTACGTAAAGCTGCGCGACCTGGCCCACGTCCTCAACGGCACAGCCGCTCAGTTCTCCGTGGGCTACGACGGGGCCATCTCCCTGACCACCGGCCAGCCCTATGAGGACACCGGCTCTGAGATGACCACCCCCTTCTCCGGCGACCGGGCCTACACCGGCGGCGGTCAGTCCGTCAAGATCAACGGCTCCGCCGTTGAGATGACCGCCATCAACCTCCTGGACGACAACGGCGGCGGGTACAACTACTTCAAGCTCCGTGACCTGGGCGCCGCCCTGGGCTTTAACGTGAGCTGGTCCGCTGAAAAAGGCATCTTCGTGGAGACCGGCAAGCCCTATGCGGGATAACATCAAAAACCGCCTCGAAATCGAGGCGGTTTTTTATCTTCTGTAGGTCACATAGCGGAATTTGACGCCGTTCTCCTCCAGCTCCGGACTCTCCTCCGCAATCCTCCACTCCGGCAGGGCGTCCAGGTTGGGGAAAAAGCAGTCGGCCCCCAGGAAGGACCGGCCTATTTTTGTCACATAGGCGGTATCGCACCTGTCCAGCAGAGCGGCATACACCGATGCCCCGCCGATCACAAAGGAATCCGCCGGAGCGGCGGCCAGCAGGGCCTCCAGGCTGGAGAACACCTCCGCTCCCTCAGGGGCAAAGCCGGGGCTTCCGGACAAAATCAGGTTCCGCCGGCCCCTGAGGGGCCTTCCTCCGGGAAAGGTAGCCAGAGTCCTGCGGCCCAGAATCACCGGGTGTCCGGTGGTGAGGCTCTTGAAGCGCTTCAGGTCCTCCGGGATGTAGACCAGCTGGTCCCCGTCCTTTCCAATGGCCCAGCTTTGGTCCACGGCGACAATCAGGTTCACAGGCAAGCCTCCCTTCTGTAGGGCGCGGCGACTCGGCGCGCCGTTTGTATCTATGTCACAATGTTCACTTGGCTGCCCGCCGGCCCACGGCGGGCCGGGTCGTCCCGCCCTACACCGCCACCGGGATTTTCCCCTCCAGGGGGTGGGCCTGATAGCCCTCCAGGCTCACGCTGGCGGGGGTGAAGTCGTAAAAATCGGCGACGTTCCTGTCCAGGCTGAATTTGGGGGCGTCGAAGGGGGTCCGGGCAATCAGCTCCTCCACTATGGGGACGTGGCGGTCGTAGATATGGCAGTCGGCGATGACGTGGACCAGCTCCCCCGCCTCAAAGCCGGTGACCTGGGCGATCATGTGGAGCAGAACGGCGTACTGCATCACGTTCCAGCCGTTGGCGGTTAGCATATCCTGGGAGCGCTGGTTCAGGATGGCGTTGAGGGTGTTCCCCGACACGTTGAAGGTCATGGAGTAGGCGCAGGGGTAGAGGGCCATCTCGCTCAGGTCGTGGTGGTTGTACAGATTGGTCATGATCCGCCGGGAGGCCGGGTCGTGCTTCAGGTCCCACAGCACCTTGTCCACCTGGTCCATGTCCCCCTGGGGGTAGTGGTGGCGCACCCCCAGCTGGTAGCCGTAGGCCTTGCCGATGGAGCCGGACTCGTCGGCCCAGGCGTCCCAGATATGGCTGTTCAGGTCGTGGATGTTGTTGGACTTCTTCTGCCAGATCCACAGAAGCTCGTCCACCGCCGACCTGATAAACTGCTTGCGGACGGTGAGGATGGGGAACTCCTCCCGCAGGTCGTAGCGGTTGACGATTCCAAACAGCTTTACTGTGTGGGCGGGGGTTCCGTCCTCCCACCGGGGGCGGACCTCCTGCCCGGTGTCCCAGACGCCCTTAGACAGGATGTCTGTGCAGTTTTGGATAAATATCTGGTCGGCGCAGCTCATGGCGTAATCTTCCTCTCTGTCTTTTAGCCAGATCATTTTAACACAAAATACGGCGGGGCACAAGCCCCGCCGTATCTCCTCTCAAGCTCCTTTGTATTTCTTCCGCGTAGCGATTCCGCCCCGGATATGCCGCTCGGCCTTGTTCTGCTCCAGGACCTCCTTCACCTTGAGGTAGAGCGTCCGGTTAAAGGTCGGCAGGCGCTCAGACAGGTCCTTGTGTACACTGGATTTTGAAATCCCAAACTTTTGTGCCGCGGAGCGCACCGTGGCCCGGTTCTCCAGGATGTAGAGCGCCAGACGCTCGGCCCGTTCCTCCATGTTTCCTTTCAAAGCACAACACTCCCCGACTCTGACTGTTCCAATCTATGCGGCGGCGGGGGGAGATATGAGCCTTTTTCCTCTCCGGGGAATAGACTGGGGAAAAGGAGGGAGCGCTGTGGGAAATATCCTGGACTATCTGGCCTGGCGGGGGGACCTGTCCCTGGCCCAGGCCCCCTTCGGGCCGGCGGACGCCCTGGCTCTTGCCGCCCTGTCCTACATACCTTTCGACGGCCTGGTCGGTGCGGCAGAGCCCCCCGTCCCCCTTGGTCAGGCCGCCCGGGCCTGGCTGAGCCTTCCCCCCTCCCGGCGGGAGGGGCGCCGGGACCATGATCCGGACCTTCTCCGGGCCCTGGGGACAGCTCCCCGATTCGGCCGGATGGGGCTGTGCTGCTATGCCAGCCGCTTTCTTCCCCAGGAGGAAACCCAGTTCGCCGCCCTCACCGCCCTGATGGGGGACGGCTCCGCCTTTCTGGCCTTCCGGGGGACAGACGGCACCCTGGTGGGCTGGAAGGAGGACTTTAACCTGAGCTTTCTGGACGTGGTCCCCGCCCAGCGGGCTGCGGCGGCCTACATCGAAGCCGTCGCGGCCGGCTTCTCCGGCCCCCTGGTGCTGGGAGGACACTCCAAGGGGGGCAATCTGGCGGTGGCCGGAGCCAGCCTGTGCCCTGTGCGGGTCCGGGACCGTATCCGCACGGTATACGCCTTTGACAGCCCCGGTTTTACCGACTATATCCTCTCCCGCCCCGGCTATCAGGAGCTGCGCACCCGCATCCGCGCCTTTCTCCCCCAGTCCTCGGTGGTGGGGCTGCTGCTGGACCACCAGGAGCCCTATACCGTGGTCCAGAGCGACCAGGAGGGCCTGTTTCAGCACGACCTCTACTCCTGGCAGCTCTCCGGAGCCGCCTTCGTCCAGCTGGAGCAGGTGGATGAGGGCAGCCGGATGCTTGACCACACCCTGAAGGGCTGGCTGGCCGGGCTGACCTGCCAACAGCGGGAGACGGTGGCCGACACCCTGTATGAGCTGCTCTCCTCCGGCGACGCCAGGACCGTCCGGGAGGCCCTGGAGCCCAAAAATCTGGCCGGCGCCCTGCGCTCCGCCCTGGACGTGGACCCGGGGGACCTGCTCACCCTGGCCGCCTCCCTGGCCCGGCTGGCCGGGGCGGTCCTGCGGTTTCTGCCCCGCTGAGGACAGAAGCTGCGCCCCTCCGGCATGCCGGAGGGGCGCGGTTCAGCTCTCCCAGTTTTCGGTCCGCTCGCTGATGATGTAGCGGGGCCGGTGCTTGCTCTCCATATAAATTTTTCCCACATAGACGCCGATGACCCCCAGGCAGATGAGCTGAATCCCTCCCACAAAGCAGAGGATGGCCACCATGCTGGCCCAGCCGGCCACTGTGTGTCCCGTCAGCTGCATCACCACCGCCCAGATTACCCCCGCAAAGCTCAGCAGGGAGATGAAGATGCCCAGGGCGGTAATCAGCTCCAGGGGCTTGGTGCTCAGGCTGGTCACCCCGTCGGCGGCCAGACTCAGCATCTTCCCCAGGGGGTAGTGGCTCTTTCCCGCCAGGCGCTCATGGCGCTCATAGCTGACGCTGGAGCTGGGGAAGCCCGCCAGGGGCACCAGTCCCCGGAGGTAGAGGTTGACCTCCTGAAAGCGGTCCAGCTCCCGGAGCACCCGGGCGGAGATCAGCCGGTAATCCGCATGGTTGAACACCACCTCCGCCCCCATGGCGGACAGAAGCTTATAGAAGCCCTCGGCGGTGAAGCGCTTGAAAAAGGTGTCCGTCTCCCGGCTGCCCCGCACCCCGTAGACCACCTCGCTGCCGGCGTGATAGGCCCGGACCATCTCGTCCATGGCGTTGATGTCGTCCTGGCCGTCGCAGTCGATGGAAATGGTGATGGCGCAGCGGTCTCTGGACTCCATCAGCCCGGCCAGCACCGAGCTCTGATGGCCCCGGTTCCGGCTCTGCCGCAGGCCCAGACAGCGGGGGTCCTCCCGGGAGAGCTGTTGGATGAGGGCCCAGGTCCCGTCCGAGCTGCCGTCGTCCACAAACAGGACCCGGCTGTTGGGAGAGATCAGCCCCTGGGCGGTCAGGCCGTCCAGCTTCTGCCGGAACATGGGGGCGGTGATGGGCAGGACCTTCTCCTCGTTATAGCAGGGCACCACAATATATAAAACGGTATCCTTCATGGACTCTCCTCTCTTCCCCTCAGGGACAGCATTGACAATTTATCCCGCCATATAGTACAATAGATACGCTGAGTCCTTCGGGACAAAGCCGGAAGGGTATATCGTTACAAACGGCAGGTGGTTAGTCCCCATCCCAGTGGGGGGCCTTGTCCCCCGGAAAGGGGGGACTGCTATGGTTACATATGATGAGCTTTTTGCTTACTCTCTTGTAATCCTCGGTATTGTCGGTCTGTGCTATCAGATCTTCAAAAGGAAATGACCGCCCCTTTAGCCCGGATGCGGTCATTTCTATGACATCATTTAAGGACTAACCGCTTGTCACGGTATCCCTTCTGTTAATATTATAAGCATGTGCTCCTGTTTTGTCAAGACGATGAAGCAGGGTTATTTTTTTCAATAATCCTCGCCGTATGTTTCAGCTTCCGTTCTCCGGCACCGCGCCGGTTCAGCTTCGCCACCAGGGCAGAGATTTCCCCCTGGGCCTGCTCAATCTCCGCCTTAAAGGCCCGGGCAGACAGCCGCAGGGCCCCGTGGCCCAGTATAATCAGCTGCTCCAGGCCGTCGGAGGTGGCCACCCGCACCCGGTGGTCTCTGCCCAGGTCATAAGTGGCCTTCTCGATATAGGCGTCCGCCGTCTCGGCCTCCCTGGTGTATACCACATAGATGTTGTTCCGCTTCTCCACCGACCCGGGGTTTCCCTTCACCTTGTAGGCGTCGAACACCAGAATCACCACGCATTTGCGAAACCCCTGGTAGTTGGACAGTATGTCCTCCAGGGCTCCCCGGGCGGCGGCCACGTCCTGGCGGGCCAGGGCGGTGAGCTCCTCCCAGGCGAAAATAATGTTGTAGCCGTCCACAAGAAGATACTCCGGTCCGGTTTTCTGGGCCCGGATGGCATACTTCCCCTCGTCCAGGCTGGTGCGGGCGGGCCTCTTCCGGGGCTGGAGGGCGGCCTCCCCCCGGTCCACCTTGCCATAAGTCCGCTCAAAGACGGCCAGCAGCTCCCTGTCCCGCTCCAGGCTTCCCCCCCGCCGGGCCCGCTCACCGACCGCGGGGGGCAGTGGTTCCGGCGGGGCGTCCTCCCGGCCCAGCTTTAAGCCGCTGTCCACATGCATATGCTCTCGAACCTCGTTCCACTTCACCGTGACCCCCGCCCCGTGGGAGCAGAACACCGAGTCGGGGGAGTTCTCCACATCCCGCTCCGGGTCGTAGGCGAATTGGGAGACCACCTCCTCCTGGTTTCCACAGGGCTCGTACCCCCGGAGGGAACAGGACAGCCGCCCCCGGCCCCTTGTATAGGCGGTGACCTCCCGCCAGTAGTTCCGCAGGCCGGCCACCGGGGCGTGGCCGGTGAGGAGGGCCAGCTCCCCCTCCTGCTCCGGGCCCTCCACCGCCCCGCCCATAGACTGGATGTCGGTCATGGCCCGGCCCACGCACTCATGGGGCAGCTCCAAAGAAAAATCGTAGTGGGGCTCCAGCAGGAGGCTCTCCGCCTGCATCAGCCCCTGGCGCACCGCCCGGTAGGTGGCCTGCCGGAAGTCGCCCCCCTCGGTGTGCTTCACGTGGGCCCGGCCGGCCAGCAGAGTGATTTTCACGTCGGTGATGGGGGAGCCGGTGAGCACCCCCCGGTGCCGCTTCTCCAGCAGGTGGGTGAAGATGAGCCGCTGCCAGTTCAGGTCCAGCTGATCGGTGGGGCAGGCGGATGCGATGCGCAGTCCGCTCCCCCGCTCCCCCGGCTCCAGCAGGAGGTGGACCTCGGCATAATGCCGCAGAGGCTCAAAGTGGCCTATCCCCTCCACCGCGCTGGTAATGGTCTCCCGGTAGACGATGCTCCCCGCCCCGAAGGCCACCTCCGTTCCAAAGCGGTCCCGGATGAGGCGGGTAAGGACCTCCAGCTGGACCTCTCCCATGAGCTGGAGATGGACCTCTCCCAGCGCCTCATTCCACACCACCCGGAGCTGGGGGTCCTCCTCCTCCAGCTGGCGGAGATTGCGCAGCATGGTGTGAACGTCGCAGGCGGGGGGCAGAATCACCTGGTAGTTCAGCACCGGCTCCAGCTCAGGCTCGGCGGCGGGGGGCTCCGCTCCGAACACGTCCCCCGGCCGGGTTCCGGTCAGGCCGGTGAGGGCGCACACAGTCCCCGCTGGAGCCTCGTCCACCGTCTGATACTTCGCCCCGGAGTATATCCTGATCTGATTGACCTTCTCCCCCCCCAGCAGGGTCCGGACCTTGAGTGACCCGCCGGTGACCTTTACATAGGTGAGCCGGTCGGCCCCGTCCCGGGCGATCTTGAAGACCCGGGCCCCAAAGTCGGCGGGGTACTCCGGCACCGGGACATAGCGGGACAGGCCGTCCAGCAGGGCCTCCACCCCCTCCAGCTTCAGGGCTGAGCCGAAAAAGCAGGGGAAGACCAGCCGCCGGCTGACCAGAGAGGCGGCGTCCCGGTCCGTGACCTCGCCCCACTCCAGATACTTGTCCAGCAGCTCCTCGTCCAGGGAGGCCAGATCCTCCAGGACCGGCCCCAGCCCCCGGGAGAAGTCCAGACAGCCGCCGTCCAGCCCGCTCTGGATCTGGTTCAGCAGGGCGTCACGGTCCGCCCCCGCCAGGTCCATCTTGTTGACAAAGAGGAAGGTGGGGATGGCGTGCCGCTCCAGCAGCCGCCAGAGGGTCCTGGTGTGGCCCTGGATGCCGTCGGTGCCGCTGATGACCAGCACGGCGCAGTCCAGCACCGACAGGGTGCGCTCCATCTCGGCGGAGAAGTCCACGTGCCCCGGGGTGTCCAGCAGGGTAAGGTCGGTATCCTTATAGGAAAGCTCCGCCTGCTTGGAGAAGATGGTGATTCCCCGCTCCCGCTCCTGGGCGTCGGTGTCCAGAAAGGCGTCCCGGTGGTCCACCCGGCCCAGCTTCCGCACCGCGCCGCTGAGGTAGAGCAGTCCCTCGGACAGGGTGGTCTTGCCCGCGTCCACATGGGCCAGTAGGCCGATACAAATGTGCTTGTTCATGCGCCGTCCGCCTTCCAATCTCTTTTGTTTAAGGATACATGCTTTTTGTCACTTCTGTCAAGAGAAAAGCGGTGCGCCCCGCAGCTCTCGTTGCGGGCCTGTCAGCAAGGGGCTGGACAATCCGGCTGAAAGCGGATATAATATCCAAAACTCTGTCCGAGGGAGGACCATCCCATGCTGTACCGTTTTCTGTGGATCTTTTTCATCTACGCCTTTCTGGGCTGGTGCACCGAGGTGAGCTACGCCGCCCTTGTCACCGGCAAATTTGTCAACCGGGGCTTTCTCAACGGGCCCTGGTGCCCGGTCTACGGCTTCGGGGTGCTGATCGTGCTGGCCGGTCTCACCCCCCTGTCGGATAACCTGCTCCTTTTGTTCCTGGGCTCGGTGGTGCTCACCTCCACGCTGGAGTGGCTCACCGGCTTTGTGCTGGAGAAGCTGTTCCATCAGCGCTGGTGGGACTACTCCGACGAGCCCTTCAATCTCAGCGGCTACATCTGCCTGCGCTTCTCCGTCGCCTGGGGCTTCGCCTGCCTGTTTGTGGTCAAGCTCCTCCACCCCACGGTTCTGCTGTTCATCCGCCTGATCCCCAGGGGCCTGGGGATAGTTCTGCTGGCGCTTCTGGGCGGGGTGATGGCGGTGGACCTGGCCGCCACCGTGTCCACCATCGTCAAGCTCAACCGCCGGCTGGCGCAGATTGACGAGCTGGCCGCCAAAATCAAGGAGGCCTCCAACGAGTTCGGCGAAAATCTGGCCGACAGGGTGCTGGACGCCGCCGAGCGGGGGGCGGAATGGAAAGAGGACCTGGACGAGCTGGCCTTCAAGCTTTCGGAGCGCCGGGCGGAGCTGGCCGACCAGCGCGAGGAGTGGGAGCAGCGCCGGGAGGAGCACAGCGCCCAGGTCCGCCGCCAGCTGGAGGAGTGGCGGCAGGCCATGCAGGAGCTCCACGACGGGGAGTTTTTCGGCCGGAGGCGCCTGCTGCGGGCCTTCCCCCGCCTGCGCTCCATCGACCACGGCGGGGCTCTGGAGCGCCTGCGCCGGCGGATGGAAACTTTCAGAAAACCTTAACGCTCTTTTCCCTTTACAATGCCGGAAACTTCATGATATAATTGCCCACACCACATTATTTTGAAAAGAGGCGCCCTTTGATGGACGAGCTTTACGACTTGAAAAACCGCATGGAGCAGGAGCGGCCCTCCTCCTGGGAGGAGCTGCCCGATATCGCTCTGTATATGGACCAGCTCATCTCCTATATGCCCCGGCAGCTCATCCGCTTTGACGAGGGAACCCCCCTCACCTCCGCCATGGTGAACAACTATATCAAGGACGGCCTTGTCCCCCGGGCGGAGGGCAAGCGGTACGGCCCCATCCACCTGGGCTATCTCACCGCGGTGGTGGCCCTGAAAAAGGTGCTCTCCGTCCGGCACATCGGGGCGCTGATGGGGGCGGGCCGGGCCCTGGAGAAAACCCCGCCGGAGCAGTACGGCTACTTCTGCCAGGCCCTGGACAGGGCTCTCACCGACACGGCCCAGTCCATCAACCCGGAGGCCGGCCAGTCCGATCTTGCAAAAATGGCCCTGGACTTCGCCGTGCGCAGCTACGCCAATCAGCTGGCCTGCCAGCGTATTTTAAGCATCCTCCAGCCTCAGGAGGAAAAGGGAAAACGAAAATAATCCTTAGAAGGAGTGTTTAATATGTCTGACTTTGTCATTCTCACCGATTCTTCCGCCGATCTGGGGGCCGATATGGTCCGGGAGCTGGACGTGCAGGTCCTCCCCCTGTCCTTCATTCTGGACGAGCACACCTATCAGAACCACCCGGACAACCGGGAGATGGACCCCCACGTATTCTATGAGCGCCTGCGCGGAGGAGACGTGGCCACCACCAACGCCGTCAACGTGGCGCAGTACACCGAGGCCCTGGAGCCCCTGCTCCAGGCGGGGAGGGATGTGCTGATCCTGGCCTTCTCCTCCGGCCTGTCCACCACCTACAACTCCTCCCGGCTGGCCGTGGAGGAGCTGAGCGCCAAATACCCGGAGCGGAAGCTCTTCACTGTGGACACCCTGTGCGCCTCCCTGGGCCAGGGCCTGCTGGTGTGGTACGCCGCCAAGGCCCGGGAGAGAGGGTGCTCCATCGAGGAGGTCCGGGACTGGGTCGAGGATCACAAGCTGAACCTGTGCCACCAGTTTACCGTGGACGATCTGCACTTCCTCAAGCGGGGCGGGCGCATCTCCGCCGCCACCGCCATGGTGGGCTCCATGCTCCATATCAAGCCCGTCCTCCACGTGGACGACGAGGGGCACCTCACCAGCATCGGCAAGGTCCGGGGGCGTCACGCCTCCCTCAAGGCCCTGGTGGACCAGATGGAGGAGACCGCCGTCGACTCGGGCAGCCTCACGGTCTTTATCAGCCACGGCGACTGCCTGGAGGACGCCCAGGCCGTGGAGCGCATGGTCCGGGATCGGTTCAACGTCCACAATATCTATATCAACTTCGTGGGCCCTGTCATCGGCGCCCACTCCGGCCCGGGCACCGTGGCCCTGTTCTATATCGGGACGGTGAGATAATATGGACGAGATCAAATGGCTGGAAGTGGCCGTCAACACCACCCCGGACCGGCTGGACCAGGTGTGCGCAAAGCTGGCCGCCGCCGGGATGGACGGCCTGGTCATCGAGGACGAGCAGGAGTTTCTCACCTTCCTGGAGCAGAACCGGCAGTATTGGGACTATGTGGACCAGGAGCTGCTGGACCGGATGAAGGGCGTCACCCGGGTGAAGTTCTACGTCACTGACGACGAGGACGGAAAACAGCAGCTGGAGCAATACACCCGGGGGCTGGACCAGGAGTACACCATAACCCCCCTCTCCGACAACGACTGGGCCTACAGCTGGCAGAAGTACTACAAGCCCCTGGAGGTCGGCTCCCGGCTCTATGTGGTGCCCCAGTGGATGCGGGAGGAGCCCGTCCCGGCGGGGCGGGTGCCCTTCTACCTCAACCCCGGCCTCACCTTCGGCACCGGCTCCCACGCCTCCACCCAGCTGTGTCTGGAGGGGGTGGAGGAGCACACTGTCCCGGGGCGGGATGTGCTGGATCTGGGCTGCGGCAGCGGGATTTTGTCCATCGCCGCCCTGTGTCTGGGGGCGAAAAGCGCCATAGCGGTGGATATCGACCCTAAAGCGGTGGATGTGGCCTATGAGAACGCCGCTCTCAACGGCATCGGCAGGGACCGCTATACCGTCCGGGCGGGCAATGTGCTCTCCGACAAGGCCCTGGCCGCCGAGCTGGGGGAGAAAAAATATCACCTGGTGCTGGCTAACATCGTGGCCGACGTGATTATCCCCCTGGCCCCCCAGGTGCCCGGGCTGCTGGAGGAGGACGGAGTGTTCCTGTGCTCCGGCATCATCGACACCCGGACCCAGGAGGTGGAGGCGGCCCTGAAAGAGGCCGGGCTGACCGTCATCCGGAAACGGGAGAAAAACGGCTGGGCGGCCCTGGAGGCGAAATTGTAACATCTGAAATGCGGCGCGCCGGGTCGTCGCGCCCTACACGCAGTTTTGCCGGTTGTAGGGCGTGACCACTGGGCACGCCGTCCTAAGCACTGTTTCTGAGGTGGTTAGAATGAAAATCTTAATCTTTGGGCCCAAGGCCCGCTACGACCTGTACATGCCCGAGTTTGTGAAGGACCTGCCGGTGGAGACGGTTTTCTGTTCCCGGGAGTCCGACCTCCAGGCGGCGAAGGACCATCCCGAGGCGGAGGCAATCTTCGCCGACGCCATCACCCCGGTAGGCCGGGAGATGATGGACGCTCTGCCCAATTTAAAGCTGATTCACTCCGAGGGGGTGGCCTTCAACGCCATCGACACCGCCGCCGCCAGGGAGAAGGGCGTCTTTGTGTGCAATAACAAGGGCTGCAACGCCGTCTCAGTGGCGGAGCACACCCTTATGCTCATGCTCATGGCTCTGCGCCACGGCGTCACCGGGCACAACGCCGTCCGGGCCGGGGAGCAGATCCAGTTTAAGGAGCGGGTCATGGCCTCCAGCGCCCCCGAGCTGGGGGAGCAGATCGTGGGGCTCATCGGCCTGGGGGACATAGGGATGGCCACAGCCCAGCTGCTGCGGCCCTTCGGCTGCCAGCTCCGCTACTACACCGCCCACCGCCGTCCCCCTGAGACAGAGGCGGAGCTGGGGATCACCTATCTCCCCCTGGAGGAGCTGGCCGCCCAATGCGACATCCTCTCCCTCCACTGCGCCGTCAACAGCCAGACCACCCGCATGGTGAATGAGGAATTTCTCTCCCGCGTCAAGCCGGG
The DNA here is from genome assembly GCF_009911595.1 of Colidextribacter sp. OB.20. Taxonomy (GTDB): domain Bacteria; phylum Bacillota; class Clostridia; order Oscillospirales; family Oscillospiraceae; genus Lawsonibacter. The sequence continues at coordinate 13,760 of NZ_QWKG01000047.1, read as the reverse complement.
GGCCATCCTGGTGAACACCGCCCGGGGCCAGCTGGTGGACAACCTGGCCGTCCGCCAGGCCCTCATCGACGGCCGGCTGGGGGGCATCGCCATGGACACCTTCGACCCCGAGCCCACCCCCGCCGACCACCCCCTGGTGGACCTTCCCCCCGAGGCCGCCGGCCGGGCGGTCTGCTCCCCCCACCTGGGGGGCATCACCGGCGGCTCCTTCCGCCGGGCTCACCGAAACATGTGGACCAACTTGCAGCTGGTGCTGGAGGGAAAGCGGCCCAATTTCATTGTGAACGGACTATAAAGGAACGCCGCCCATCGGGCGGCGTTCCTCCTCTATCCGTAATTGGACAAAAACTGCTTTGTCCGCTCCTCCCGGGGGTTCTCGATGACCTGCCGGGCGGGGCCCTGCTCCACGATGACCCCCTGGTCCATGAACACCACCTGGTCCGCCACGTCCCGGGCGAAGGCCATCTCGTGGGTGACGATGACCATGGTGGTCTTTTGCTCCGCCAGAGCCCGGATGACCTTCAGCACCTCGCCGGTGAGCTCCGGGTCCAGGGCGGAGGTGGGCTCGTCAAAGCAGAGGATATCCGGCTTCAGGGCCAGCGCCCGGGCGATGGCCACCCGCTGCTGCTGCCCGCCGGACAGCTGGTGGGGATAGTGGCCCGCCCGGTCGCTCAGGCCGATCTCGCTGAGCAGCTCCAGGCCCTTGCGGTCGATCTCCTCAAAAATCTCCCGCTTCCGGGCCTTGAAGTCGGGCCGCTCCTGGGCCAGCAACCGGCCCGCCAGAGTGACGTTCTCCAGGGCAGTATACTGGGGGAAGAGGTTAAAGGACTGGAATACCAGGCCGAAGTGGAGCCGCTTCTTCCGGATCTCCCCCTCCCGCTGGGTGGCGGGGTCGGCGGCGTCGAAGAGTGTCTCGCCGTTGACCAGAATGCGGCCCTGGTCGGGGGTCTCCAGGAAGTTGAGGCACCGAAGCAGGGTGGTCTTGCCGCTGCCCGAGGAGCCGATGATGGCAAGGGCCTGGCCCTGCTCCAGCTCGAAGCTGATGTCCTCCAGCACCCGGGTGGCGCCGAAATGCTTCTCAATATTATGTACTTCCAAAACTGGCATGTCGTCAAAACCTCCTCCATATCTCTCGCTTCCGGCAAAGCCGAAAGCTCGCTCATTCCGGGGTTTTTCCTCTCCCCACGAAAAGGGCAAGGCCCTTTTCGCGTGGGCCCCTTACTTAAAGTAGTCCAGCTTTTTCTCCACCCAGCCAAAGAGCAGCGTCAGCCCGCCGTTGAATACCAGGTAGTACACGCCGGTAAAGAACAGCGGCCACAACAGGCCCTTATAGCCGTGGGAGCTCTTCAAGAAGGCCTTGCCCGCCCAAATGACCTCCTGAATGGAGATCACCTGGGCCAGAGAGGTGTCCTTCACCAGGGTGATGATCTCGTTGGACATGGGCGGGACCACCCGCTTGACCATTTGCAGCAGGGTGACCTTGAAGAAAATCTGACTCCTGGTCATGCCCAGCACCATGCCCGCCTCCTGCTGGCCCACCGGGACGCCCTGAATGCCGCCCCGGTAAATCTCAGCGAAATAGCAGGAATAGTTGATAACAAAGGCCACCGCCGCCGCCATAAACCGCCCCGTTGTCCCCGCCGGCCAGGGGTTGCCCGAGGGCAGGACCATGCCAGGGATGAAGAAAATTATGTACAGCTGGAGCATCAGGGGGGTGCCCCGGATGACCCAGATCACCGTGCGGGTGAGCCACCGCAGGGGGGTAAAGCGGCTCATGGAGCCGAAGGAGACCACCAGTCCCAGGGGCAGCGCCCCCAACAGCGTGACGGCAAACAGGGCCAGCGTTTGAACAAAGCCCTCGTTCAGGGCGCCCACGACGGTTATAAACAAGGTCATCAACTCCTAAAAGGTCATATCGCAGGAAAAGCAGGGGCCGATATTTCATCGGCCCCTGTGGGCTCAGACTGTTTTTACTTCTGCTCAACGAGCTTGTCGCCAATCTTATAGGTGTCGGCAATCTGCTGCATGGTGCCGTCGGCGTAGCTGGTCTTGAAGAACTCGTTCAGGGCGGCGGCCAAATCGGAGCCCTTCCGGAAGCCCACGCCGTACTGCTCGTCATTCAGGCTGACCGTGAAGGTGAGGTCGGCGTAGCTGGTGCCCTCGCCGGTCATGGCGGCGGCCATCAGATAGTCGATGACGGCGGCGTCGGCGGTGCCGGACTGGACCTCCAGCAGGGCGGTGGCCTGGTCCTGGGTGGCGGTATAGCCGATGTTCATCTCGTCCAGTATCTCCTGGCCGGCGGAGCCGCTCTCCACGGCAAACTGCAGGTCAGCAATGCTCTCCGCGGTCTGGTACTGATCGGCCACATCCTTCTTTACGATGACCACCTGGGCGTTGTTGAAGTAAGGGTTGGAGCACTCCATGGCGGCCTTCACATCGTCGGTGAGTGTCATGCCGTTCCACACCACGTCCAGGGTCTTGCCCTCCAGCTCCATCACCTTGCTGTCCCACTCAATGAGCTGAAATTCAGCGGTGACGCCCAGACTCTCGGCAAAGGCCCTGGCCAGGTCGGCGTCAAAGCCGATCCACTCGCCGTTGGCGTCCTTGTAGTCCATGGGCTCAAACTCGGTAATGCCCACGATCAGGGCGCCCTTGCCCTTCACATACTCCAGGTCGCTCCCGGCGGCGGGCTGCTGGCCGGAGCTGGCCACACCGCTGGAGCCGGGCTGGCTGGAGCTGCCGCCGGCGCTGGACTGACCGGGGGTGTTGTTCTTCCCGCCGCAGGCGGCCAGGGACAGGCACATGGCCAGGGCCATGGCAAAAGACAATACTTTCTTCATCGTTATGTATCCTCCAATTTTTCAAGACTGCCGCTGGTTATGCCAGAAGCACTTTTGTATTTTAGCGCACTAATGAATTGTTGTAAAGGGGTCCAGGCATATTCTTTGCTTTTTCCACCTTTTCCACAAATACTCCTTTTTGTTCTTCCGGCATTTTGTCGTTCAGAACAACAAAAGCGGGGCCGGACGCCGCCCCAGGGAAAGCTGTCCCAGGAACCGGAACCCCAGTCCCCTCTGACAGCCGCCCCCATGAAGCTGCACGCCCGGTCCCGCCGGACCTATCAGGTTATAAAGTCAGCTTGTCTCAGAAAAACAGCTTACTTCATGCCGTTCTCGTAGGACTCGATCATCTTCTTGAACGTGTGACCCGTGCGACTTCTGAGATTTGCAAGGTATTTGTCCGTTGTATCCCCGGTAAATATCTTGATTTGCAACTTTAGCCGCCCATCCTCGGGAGTAACAAAGATTTTCTCAATGTAGCGGTCTACAAATTCCTTGTTGATGATACCTTGGGCGGCGTCCCTCTTGGCATCTCGAAGCACCCGGCGAATGGTGTCAATGTGCTTCTTAAACTCCACCTTGGAAAGCTGCTGTTGTTCCAAGTCGTATATTTGTCGCTCGGCTTCCTCCATCTCCCGGTCACACTCTTTATTCATAGCGAGAAAATCCCGGTCGGAGAGCTGGCCCGTAGCGTTATACCCCAACAGTTTACTTTTCTTCTTCTGGGCTAGCTCGATTTGTTGCCGTAGAGCGGTGATTTGCTTTGCCGTGTCCTCGCCGTCCCCCAGGGACTTATACATCGCAATATATTCTTCTATAAGTGCATCGGCATCCGCTTCCGTCTCTTGGAACACTTCAAAAAGAAGTGGTTTTAATTCTTCCTCATAAATCGGGAAGGAAGCGCAGGAATCCGCCCCATTTTTGATTTTCCCGGAACAGACCCATTTACTATTTTTCTTGCCAGTCTTGTCCACTGAATCCCGGCGATAGTAGGCCGTCCCGCAGTCTGTACAAAACAGTTTGCCCGTCAGGAGGTTGGCATGGTTACAGATACCTTGACGGCCTTTCACGTCCTCGCTACGCTTCTGTAAAACCTTGTTGGCCTGTTCCCAAAGGTCCTCGTCCACTATGGCGGGAACAATCTCGCCTGTTTCGTCCTTAAACATAACCCATTCTTCCGGGGGTAAAAATTTCTGCTTTTTGGTAAAGAGGTCAATCACTTTTACCTTGTTCCCTACATAATAGCCCTTATACTTGGGATTGGAAATCATCCCCGACATGGTGGTATGGGCAATCTTTTTGCCGTTGTGGTTGCGATAGCCCTTTTCCCAGAACAGGGTTTCTATCTGCTTCATGCTGTATTCTCCAGTTGCGTACAGCTCGAACAGCTCCCGCACCATGGGGGCTTCGTCCTCGTCAATCACCAGCCGACCGCCGTCCTTCACATACCCGAAAATACGGCTGTTACCCAAGACAACGTTTTTCTTGATAGCCTGGGCGTGTCCGAATTTAACACGGCTGGACAGCTTCCGAAGTTCATCCTGAGCGATACCGGACATAATTGTTAGGCGGAGCTCGCTGTCCTCGTCCAAGGTGTTAATATTGTCGTTCTGGAAGAACACGCCGACCCCAGCGTTGAGCAAATCACGGGTGAAGCTGATAGAATCCAAGGTATTACGGGCAAACCGGGAAATTTCCTTTGTGATGATGAAGTCAAAAACCCCGGCCTTGCCATCGTCCACCATGCGGTGGAAGTTCTCCCGCTTCTTGGTGGTGGCGGCAGATAGGCCCTCGTCGATGTAGCCCTCCACATACTCCCAGGCGGGATTTTTACGGATCAAGTCCTGATAATAAGTGATTTGGTTGTCCAGGGAGTTAAGTTGTTCGTCCTTTTCACTGGAAACACGGGCGTAGAACGTGACACGCATGGGAAGGTCATAGATTGATTTTGTTTTCAACTGCTGGCGGGTGGTATGTATATCCATGGTCGTTCTCCCTTCAAAGTTCGTTTTATCATCATCTATATATAGTATAGCACATTTCGACGAAAAAGCAATAGAAAAGTGCTTGAAATTTTCATTCAAGCACTTTTTATTTTAACTTCTCTCAATCAAACGGCGCATTTTACGCCATTCTTCCTCTGTAATTATCTTCTTTTTCCGCAGATAGTCGTTGTAGTAATGAAGCCAGGTCTGCCGGATCAGATTGTAGGGAATCGGTGAAAATGCGGTGTGCAAAGGCGGCCCCTCCTTTGCGTTAGCGTTTCCCAACGGAGGGGAAATATACCTTTTGACTTGCTGCCGCTGTAATTCAGACGGCAGCAAAAAATTTTTTTCAAAAGGTTGCAGCTGCGGCTGCTGATTAAAAGGGGGCGTTCTACCCAACACAGGCAGAGATTCACGAGTTCTCTGTTCTGATTTCACTTCCAGCGGCAACGCCTTAGTAGAACTGTGGCGGCGTCTCCGGGACATTGTTATAACCACCTCCCGCCCAAAAACGGATTTTCCATGTATTCCGCCGTTTCATATTCCACATATTGCCCGGGGCCGGTATACTGCACCACCTTTTGTATCCTGCGGAGCAGAGCGGCAAAAGTCGCTGGGGAGCTATACTGTTCGTCTGGATATTGCTTAGACAAACATAAATTGGAAATGATATAGACTTTTGTAAAACAGGCTACACGGTTGCTGTATCGAGCTGGTAGTGTCAATGGGTAGCCGTCCAAATAGTTCAGCAAATCCCTGATCTTGAAATTGCTGTTATACTCGTCCAGTAATAGCACATCCTCACCCTGGTATGAATCAAAAGGGTGCGCATAGTCTGTTACCCGATACACTCCAGAATATCTATATTTTTCCATAATTTTCCTTGTTTTTCCTGTTCCTGTCTGGCCCCAAATGTAAGTTGCTGTGATCTGTCGAAATGTCTCTCGATACTCCTGTTCTCGTATCGCTTGCCGAACTCTATCAATTTTTTCTAGGTTGAGCAAATAATCAGGATTGCGTTCCATGATCTCGAAATTGGATAAACCTTCTTTAATATACTCATAGAGGATTTCTAAATCTCTTCGCTCTCCTTGGTGCTCCTTGGGCAATTCTCCCCATTCCTCAAAAGTGTCGGGAACAGAAGTATCCGCTTTTTCATCGTCAGCCCACTTGCCGGACTTCTGAATATAAGCCCTATTTTCCTCGCTGTTCCCCTGAGCTGGTTCAATGTGGGCCGTCGAAAAAAGCCCCTTTACTGTGGAAAAGCGGATTGCAGAGGTTTTAGCGACAAAGAAAACGTGTGTGTGTGGCGTATGCTCTTGAAGCCCTATTTCGTCGGACATACACCAGTATTTTAGTTGTAAGGTTTCAAGTGCCGACCGGATTTTTTCATGTGTCCAATCAGGGTTGGGATTGTTAATTGTCAGAATATATTTTCGGTGCCTTGTATCCAAAATTTTCCTCCTTTCTACGGTATGCGGTACAAGGTACAGAGGTGGCCTAGGGTAATACTAGCCTAGGCCACCCCGCCGCCCGCCTTACGCTTCGCACGGCGGGCGGCGGGGGCCCTTTAAATGGGCCCTCCTAATGCCTTAATGCAAATCTGTCTCATACGTTCCTCATCCCGCACCATGGGGACTTTGATAAATCGCAGTTCTGACCCTTGTAACAATACGACACCCTCGCCACGTTCAAATTTCCGCCCCTTCACTTGCTCCATATGGTCAGGCAGCAGCATTTCATAGATCGAGCGCACCGCAGCCCCCAACACACAGACCACACCGTAATTCAGCCGAGAACCGGCAGGAAAAGCCAATGCGTCAGGCCGCTGACAGGCCACAATGAGACGGACAGACAGTGAGCGGCCTAAGAGCAAAATTTCACTGACCTTGCTCATCATAACAGCCGCAGCCTTTTTGTCCTCGCTGATAAAATTCAGTGCTGCGGCCATGTACTCGTCCCAAATCAACGTGACGGGGTTATTGGTGGTATCAGACCCTGACTGACGGGCCAAAAGGCGAGCGTGAACGGTATCCAGGGCTGTAAAGCTGTCTTTATAGGTAAAGAAGTGAGAACAGCTCTGGAGGTATGAGAATGAATTATCGCCTTTGTAGTCCGCAAAGTAGTACTCCCCCTTCTGCCTTTGCTCGGCCAGAATAAGACGGGCTAAAAGCTGATGTTCCATGTAACTCTTGCCTGACCCCGACATACCGTTAAGCGAAATAAGACTGTTTGTTTTGGGAGAAATGTCAACAGAAATTGGCTCCTTAACCCCCCATAGATTCCATTTATCCAGGTCATAGCCCAACATTAGCCTAGAGTTCATCGTCATATAGCGGTTCTTCCCGCTTGCTCTCTGCGCCTGGGGCTACAATGAGGACAATATAATTTCGGTTGTTGCGCCTTCTTCCGCCATACTGTGGTTCCTCTATCCAATGAACATTGAGGACATCTTCAACCGCTGATTGCCGCTTTATCCATGTCTCTTTCGCAATCCCACGGCTATAAAATCTCAGCTCCCTAATATTGCTGTGCTCCAAGCCTTGATTCAACACAAGAGCGGGACTGAATCCATAGCGATCAACCAGGGCAATATGCTGTAAGCCTGATTCAATATCCTTTGTATGCAGCGGCGGCATAGTGAGTATCACCAGAGCAGCAAGCATGGACAAAAGCAGAATCAAAAGCATGATGGCATAGTCCCAGATCATCACCAGCCCAGGTAGATTGCCCACGCCGGGGAACGGGATTCTTACATAGGCGCAAGCGAGCCAACCTGAAACCAGGGCTAGGACCGTGGCAATCCAGCTCACCTGGCGCTTGATGTTGGCGCAGAGCCGGGAAACCATCACGTCTCGGCGGCGGCGCTGCTCCTCCAGCTTGCGCACCCTATCATTGATATTCATGAAAATCACCTCGTTAGTTATCATTCGCCGCCCCCCAGGTAGGCCCCGAAGGGCGGCGGTTGTTGAATTACTTAGATGTACCAAGTTTTAAACCCTTCTGCGCTTCTGGGTGTTCCTGCACAGTCAGATTCATGGTAGCTGTAAGAATGGTTCCTACCGGATATGTACCCTCAACCATCTCCCGGCTTTCGGTATCCGCAATCTCATAGGGCTGAGATTGTTTACTGATACCAGAGCTGATTTCGGCAAGACGGCTCATAGGTGTTCCCGTGGCTTTGTCAACCCAGTGACCAAGTGAAACAAACCTTTTCTCCACGCCTTACTCACCTCCTTTCTGGGGGCCGGCCGTTGCCCCACGTTTTCCAGCTGTGCCCCAATTATGCCAGATTGACTTCATCTCTTCCAATTTCGTTGTTTCCGTATATCAAATCAACTTTATTTCCTCGTTTTCGTTAGTTTTCAAAAATAAAAATGCCGAACCCCCTGTTTTCAGGGGGTTCAGCACTTTAAAAAGTTTTCAGTACTTTAATAAAGTTTGATAAAATGATACAAATAAGATTCTTCAAATCCTCAACTTTTTATTATCGTCATATTAAACAACTCTGACCGTTTGCCTTATGTTCTTTTATAGGATAGTTCCCCAAGCATATAGCGTCCTTCTATACCTAAATCTCTCAATACACCATTACATTCTTCAATAGTTTTTCCTTTACATTTTTCGAGCAGGTATATATAGGCCATATCCAAACGATCATTAGTATTAAAGCGTTGTCCACAAGATTCCAAAATATACTCTGCCATATGAACATTTAACCTAAATCCTACAGCAATCGAAATGATAATTCTTTTATCAACTTTACTATTTACCTTTTCTTCCCTCTTGAGATTGGTGAAAACTTTTTTGTTTAAACATGTTAGGCTGGTAGCTTCTTCTTCATCAATTCCCATTTTCTGCATAATACCCAAAATAATCTCCACATATGTCTTCTGGGCATCAGAGGTTAATTCGTAATCTTCCTCAAATTTCTTTTTTTCTTCATCTGTTAAAACAAATCTTTCAGCAGTAATATATTGCGGTTCCACCCTTATATCCTCCTTGCTAAATGTATCCCTTTCAGTTGTTCTTTTCTTGGCAGGTATAGTTTTTTAGGCGTAAGGATTTTTTGAGATTTTCAGCCTGTGACAGCATAAGAAATAATTCATCTGGTGAACAATCAGCAAAAGTCTCTGCCACATCTTTAAGATAGATCGGTGCAGCTGCTTTCAACGAATCTGTTAAAACCTGGTCTGGTGTAGTTTCCAGAGCGTTACAGAGCCGCACCAACGCAGGAAGGGATAGTGGTGCCGTTCCACGCTCTATACCGCTGATATGCTGAGGGGAAAGATCTGTAAGCTCGGCTATTTTTTCTTGTGTCAGGTGCTTATTTTTGCGGAGAGTACGGAGCCGCTTTCCAATAAGTTGATAATTTAGCTCAATGTCCATAGAAAAACCTCTGTATAACGGATAATCCCTATTGTACTTTAAATTTCAGCGTGTTATAATCAACTGAAACAAGAAATCACTGGTATATAGAAGTTTTGATAAATATTGGAGGGAAATAGGATGCGTTTACAAGCGAGCGGGTGTTATTATCATTCCGGAAGGGCTGCTGTAGCTATCTGCGCAAAATGTGGTGTTGGCGTTTGTAGGGAGTGCGCAGTAAAAGACGAATACGGGACAATTCTTTGCTACCAGTGCGGAAATGAAAAATTAAGAGAAGAACATAGGGAACATCGAAAAAGGCTGAAGGAGGCCGGAGGGAGATTCAGAAAAGGAACAGAATTTATTATTCCGGGAATTATAGGAGCACTTATTGTTATCGTGGTCTGTGTGCTAAACTACACCGGCATTGGACATGGCGGCATTAAAAACTCGTTGGGCGTGGGGATTGAAGGAATGATAGGTATCTTTTATATCCTATTTTCAATTCCGTTTTGTTACATTGCATTAAATGATTTACTGGTCCCTAAATATGATACTATGTTTGAAAGAATAAGAAAATGGGTGGAAAAAATAGCGATATCATTAGCAATAGGATGTATTGTGTTTACATTTTTTTGGATTCGTTTCCTTATTGGGAAGCTTAACTTTCTCAAAAACAAAGAATAGAGTTACTTTTGGAGGATGAACAATATGACAAAATACAAGATTGTAACAACTATACTCACATTGACAATATTAGTAACATTGACTTCTTGTGGAACATTAGCAAACCTCACCAATTCGAGCGGGGCCTTAAACACTTCGGACAGCACAAACAGCAGTGAAGTAAAGGATTCTGATTCGTCCATCGGAACAATTACCCAATCTAAAGCAGATACATCAAAAGTAGAACTTAACCACACTTATACCACTCGCTTTGAAGAAGTAAACCTTGTGACTTACCCCACATTCTTTTTTGACTATCCCGACGGTTGGACAGTTACAAGCGAAGAAGTTACCTCTAGCTCCGAAGAAGTCGTATTAACAAACGATCGAGGGGCGACAGTGACTTATTGGCATTTTGGCGGTATGCGTGAGTTGACTGGCCGTGTTCGTATTTATAACCGTGTTGATGTTACCTATGCAGCTAATGCCAATTTCCAACCTGGCTATGTACAAGCTACAAATTATTCTGATTTAGGTACATTTATGGTCGCCAAGCTAAAAAACACCTCCACATGTGATATGGACGCAGATGGTGAGTTTTTTGAGCTCGAAAATGGCAGTGTACGATATGCCCTTTTACCAGAGAGCAAAACAGGGGAACAAATGGAAGAAATCATAGTCGGACTCCCGACCTTCACTTTTTGGTATTCAGGACATATTTCCTTGATCGCTAACGCTCCCGATGGAGCGTTTACGGAGCAAGAAGAAAAAGAAGTCATCGCCATTTTATCCAGCTTTAGGGAAACTCCTGATTTGACTAATCCCGTGGAGGTTTTGCCGACTCCAACAGATAACAATACCGTTGCAACGATTGATGATCTTTGGGCAATGCTTAAAGGAACGTGGACATTTGAAGAATACACTTATGATGGAAAGGACGATTCTGTAGGATTCGAACACTTTTTAGAATTTTCGTATATTAACAAAATTCCATGTATGAAACGTAGTTACCCAGATAAAGTTTATCCGGATATACTGTTTTATGAGTTTTCCCCCATTGACGAGTATCGCTACAACGCATATACATATAAAATTGACAGCTATGGCGGCGAAGATGGGGGTAACGTGAGTGATGATGTACTGCTTATCTGGTATACCTTTGATTTAAGTAACTTTTCAAACGGGGAACTTTTGATTGAATATCATATGTCTTTTGCTAACGGTTTCGTTGATAATTACCATCTCTTTAGATATAGTCAGAATTGATGTTGTTGAACAAGATGGACTGTACTTGTTTTTAAAGGTTGGTGGCCCACCACGGCTGGCGGCTGGGCGGTTGTCGGCGGCTGGGAGCAAGGCGGGGTTAAAGGTTGGTTCCGCTCCATGCAATCCCCCGCCGATAGTTTCAGAAATGCGGCAAGCTGGCCCCGTGGGGATTGCGTCGCTTTGATGGCCTGCGGGCCATAGGTTTTTGGGGCGGGGACGTTAGGGCATGAAAAAACAGGGGGCCGGGTTCGGCTCCCTGTCTTTCACTATGCGCCCAGCTGGGCGGCGTATTCTATCCGTTGGACATGCCCCAAGGCTGTCCGGTCGGCCCGCTCATAACTCGCAGTTCGTACGGGTGTCATGATGTTGACCATCTGGCCGCCCACGGAGCCGGCCTGCTTGCTGGTCAGGTCGCCGTTGTAGCCCTGCTTCAGGTTGACGCCCACCTCGTTGGCGGCCTCCATCTTGAACTTGTTCATAGCCTCGCGGGCATTGGGAACCATAATCTTATTGCTATTGCTGTTAGACATGACTCGTCTCTCCTTTTTCAATCTGTTTTTGTTTCGGTTGGATGGAACATCCGCTTATAGCTTTGCCGCGGATCCCGGAGATATACCTGTTCGCCGTCATGCCTGTTTTTACTAGTTTTGCCGCTCAAATCCAGAAGCAAAGTAAGGGGCTGGGCTTTTGCCCGGCCCTTGCAGTAACCGTAGGGCGGGCAGGCGCAGTATTGGCCGCTCCCCCGCTTGCTCCACAACATGTCCTTGACCTTGCGGGAGCCGTCCTGGAGGCGAAGAACAGGAAGAGGGCTATGATGTTGTCGTGCTCTGTATCGAAGTTGTCCGCAATGGCGATATATTGGATGCCGTGCTCCGGGAAGAACTGCTCGTTGTAGTAGCTGGCCTCCCGCATATCGCGGCCCAGCCGGGACAGGTCCTTGGTGATAACCAGATTGGCCCTGCTCTGCTCCAGCTGCTTCAGCATCTCCTTGAAACCGGGGCGGTTGAAGTTGCCGCCGGAGTAGCCGTCGTCCACAAATTCCCGGACGAGGGTGATATTGTTCTGCTTGCAGTAGTTCTGCACGATCATGCGCTGATTGGTGATACTGGACGATTCCCCGCCCTGGGCCTCCTCGTTGGACAGCCGCAGGTAGGCGAAGCCCAGTGTGAATCTGCCGGTTTTCTTGCTCGCCTCCTCCGGTGAACCGGCCCACTGGCTTGATTATACCTCATGGCCACCGCCTCCGTCAACGGACTGGGTGTCTGGAATATTTTGGGCCAGCCGCTCCGCCATCAGTTCGGAGAGGGAGCGTGTCCCCCGAAAGACCCGCCGCAGCTCGTAGGTGACCTGGCCCATGGTGATGGTTTGCTGTAAACTGTACCCCAGGAAATGGACAGAAAGACATTACGTCACAGCCAGAAATCCCTTAAAATGGACAGGAACAATACGCTGCCAAAGATTGTAATTACACAGGAATCCCAAAAAATGGACACATACTTTGCGGAGATTAAAAAGAAACCCAAAGTGTGGACATTTATTATACGTAGATAAAAAGGAATCCTTGAAAATGGACAAATTCTTATGCGTATAGTTGTAGGCAAGCTGTATGTGATGCCATTCTAAATGAGATTGATGTATAATCAATTCAATAAGTTGGGAGGGATCCATGTGGGTACAGGCCGAAGGGAATTTACGGAAGAAGAACGAGCTATCTTAAAGCAAAATCCATATACCTATCGGGTCTTTAAGAATAGTATTCGTTTTACCATTGAGTTTAAGGAAAGCTTCATGCGTCAATATGAGGCCGGTATGTCTCCAACAAAAATCGTAGAGGGCATGGGATATGACGCAGAAATGCTTGGAAAACGGTGCGTCAATTCCCTTTATCGTAATCTTCAAAAACAGCAGGCATCTCCTGCGGGGCTGCATAAGGGTTCTGTACGGAGTAAAAAGATTCGTCCAGGTTCAACAGACTATGACGCTGTGACACCGAAGAGAGCGATGCAGCTTATGCAGCATGAGCTTTTGTATCTCAGACAGGAGGTGGAATTTCTAAAAAAAATTATAAATGCAGACAAGCCGCCAAAGAAAGGTGGGCAGTGATGGGAACTTCGTCATCCAAATTCGAGATCATTCAAAATACTCTGTCAAAAAGTGACAACAGGTTAAGCGTGTCCAGTCTGTGTGAGATAGCTGGAGTATCACGTTCTGGCTACTATAATTGGCTCAAATCGGAGGGAACAAGACGAAAGCGTGATGAGCAGGATGAAAACGATTTTGAGCTTATCCTGGCTGCATACCACTTCTGTGGCTACCAAAAAGGAGCACGCAGCATTTATATGCGCCTGCTCCATCAAGATCCGCCGGTTAGAATGAATATCAAGAAGATCCGGCGTCTCATGGACAAATTCGGCCTGGCTTGCCCGATTCGAAAAGCAAATCCATACCGAAGGATGCTGAAAGCAATGCGGACAAGCCATATCGCAGAGAATCTTCTGAACCGGGACTTCACAGGACTCGGGGCCAGGAAAGTCCTCCTGACAGATATTACATATATCCCCTGCAATGGAGTATTCTTCTACCTGTCCACAATCCTAGACGCCTTTACCAGACAGGTGTTGGCATATGTGCTCAG
>NZ_QWKG01000046.1 GCF_009911595.1 Colidextribacter sp. OB.20 | reverse complement strand
CTACAGCTTCAGCTTTGAGACGACAAAAGACACGGCTGGCTGCCGTGCCTTATACCGTAACTATATTGTAGGAGGTGTATAAAATGGACCAGTACCGCACCTCTGGAACACTGGATGAAGCCGCTATAAAGGAAACCGCGAAAATTTATGTCCCTTCCTGGTATCGCTGGCTGACCAGAGGCTTTTGTGTGCTCTGCTTTCTGCTGTTCCTTCTTTTCAGCCTTGTTGGAAAGAATGTTATATTTTCCTGTTTCTTCCTGTTCTTCATGGCGGTATTTGCCAGCTATCCCACCCTTCTGCGCCGCAAGTACTGGAAGCTGGCTGTCACCCGCCTGACCGAACAGACCGGAACTGCCTCCTTTCGGATGGAGAGCTTTTTTAATGTGGACGGTCTCGTCGTCCACAATCTGGAGACCGACGGCTCCGTCCTGCTTCGCTATGACGACATCGCTTTTCTGTCAGAGAGCAGGCACTGCTTTGCCCTTATGACCAGGGGCCAGCAGTTTACGCTGATTTTCAAGGACTGTCTGACTGACGAGCAGAAAAAGAACTTCATACATGATATAAAGCAGCGCTGTCCCAAACTCAAAGTCAGGAGATAGACCCATGAACTACGCCGATATTAAAAAGGTAGACGTGGCCAACGGCCCCGGGGTGCGGGTGTCGCTGTTTGTCTCTGGGTGTACCCACCGCTGCGAGGGGTGCTTCAACCCGGAGACCTGGGATTTTGCCTACGGCTCCCCCTTCGGGGCGGCGGAGGCGGAGAGAGTCCTCACCCTGCTCTCCCCGGACCACATCCGGGGGCTGTCCCTGCTGGGAGGCGAGCCCTTCGAGCCGGCCAACCAGGGGCCGGTGCTGGAGCTGGTGGAGCGGGTCCGGAGGGAGCTGCCCCAAAAGACCGTCTGGTGCTACTCCGGCTACCTCTTTGAGGAGCTGGCCGCCGGAAAGGTGGGGGAGCACAGCCGGGAGCTGCTGGAAAAGCTGGACGTGCTGGTGGATGGCCCCTTCGTCCTGGCGAGAAAGGACTTGGGGCTTCGGTTCCGGGGCTCCTCCAACCAGCGGATCATCGACGTGCCCGCCTCCCTCAAGGCGGGAGAGGTCCGGCTGGCGGAGGAATACATGCAATAAATAACGCCCATACCTCGACCTGTCATCGAGGTATGGGCGTTGTTTTTAAGCCTTCCCCCCTGCGTGGGGAAGGCTTACGGAGATATGCGGACCAGCGGCGGGCCGTCCAATTCTATAACGGCATCGGCGTGGGCGAGGATGTCCGGCTCGTGGCTGACCAGCAGGACGGGGGCAGGGAGGGCCCTCAGCCGCTCCAAAATCCGCAGGGCCCGGGGCAGGTCCACGCCGGCGAAGGGCTCATCCAGGAGATAGAGCTTCGCGTCCAGGGCCAGGCATCGGGCCAGGGCCAGCCGCCGGCCCATCCCTCCGGACAGCGCGGCGGGCATGGTTTTCCCCTCTCCCTCCAGCTCAGCCAGGGCCAGCAGGGCGGGGACCTCCCCCCAGCGCTCCCGGGGCAGCACGTCGGTGAGGTGCTGCTCCACCGTCCGCCAGGGGAGCAGGCGGTCGTCCTGAAAGAGGATGGCGGTCTCCCGAGGGGAGAGGTACACAGCCCCGCCACAGGGCCGCTCCAGCCCGGCCAGGACCCGGAGTAGGGTGGTCTTGCCGCACCCCGAGGGCCCGCTGAGGGCGGTGACCCCTCTGTCCGGGATTTGAAGGGAGAAGCGGTCCAGGACGGCCCTTTCTCCAAAAGAGACGGTCAGACCTTCGCACAAAATCACGCCGCCCACCCCCTTCCCCACCGGGCCAGAGCCAGGCGCAGCAGCCGCTCCAGAATCAGGCTGAGGGCCACTGTCACCGCCGTCCAGGCAAAGAGCTCCGGGATATCCAGGTAGTACTTGGTGTAGTAGATGCGCTGGCCCAGAGAGGGCTCCGGCAGGCACAGCACCTCGGCGGCCACCCCAGACTTCCAGGCCAGTCCGGCAGCAGTGGTGAGGGCGGTGAGGATGTATGGCCGCAGGGAGGGCAGATAAATCAAATTGACAATTTTGATCCGGGGGAACCGGCAGGCCCGACCCAGCTCCAGCAGTTTTTTGTCCACCGCCTGAATGCCCCGGGACAGATTATCCCACACCACAGGGACCACCATCATGGCGGCAATGACCGCCGGCACGTTGTTCCGGCCTGTCCACAGCAGCACCAGCAGGATAAAGGAGGCCACCGGGGCGGCCCGGACCACCCGGATGGCGGGGGAGAGCAGGCGGTCAGCCCACCGGGAGGCGCAGGTCAGTACGGCCAGCAGGGCGCCCAGACCCAGTCCGCAGACCAGCCCCAGGGCGATGCGGCCCAGAGAGGAGCAGACCGCCGCCCAGAACTCCCCTGTCCCCGCCAGGCCGGTCAGAACGCTCCAGACGGTGGCGGGGTAGGGCAGCAGCAGCTCGTTGCCCCTGCCCTCCAGACGCCGGTCCACCAAAAAGGCGCAGACCTGCCAGACCCCCAGCCAAAAGGCGGGGGCCGGCAGGGCGTACAGCAGATTTTTCCCTATTTGGGAACAGACCCCTCCCCTTTGGAGAGGAAGCCGCGAGGGAGAGATGTCAGGAGACCCCATAGTAGAAGGAGTCGTAGGGCAGGCCGCCGCCGATGGATTTGGGCTCGGCCTGGAAAAGAATCTCATAGTAGCTTTCCAGCATGTCCTTCATCTCCTGGCCGGTGACATAGGTGAGGGAGCACTGGGGGATGGCGGCTGCGGCCACCTTGGCGTTGGGGGCGATGCCGTATTCGGCGACCAGGGCGGAGGCGTCGGCGCTGTTGACGGGGTCGCTGATATAGTCGATGGACTTCTCGTAGGCGGACAGGAAGGCCTCCACCTGTTGGGGGTTCTCCTCAATATAGGCGGTGCGGGCCACCACGCAGCCCATGGGCAGGGGGGAGCCCTCCAGGTCCTCCCAGGCGTCGGACAGGGAGACCGCCTCCCGGACGGCGCTGTCCTGGACCATCAGAGCGGTGGCGGCGGGGACGGGGAGCATGCAGATGCCGGCGTCAGAGGAGGTCATCTTGGCGGTGATCTCCTGGGGGGTGAGCCACTCGATGCTCACGTCGTCGGGGTTTACGCCGTTCCCCTCCAGCAGGTGGTTCAGGATGTGCTCCGGGTTGGCCCCCTTGGTGTTGGAGGGGGCGTAGAGGGTCTTGCCCGCCAGGTCGGCCATGGAGTGGACGGTGTCCCCCTTCTCCAGGATGTAGAGCACCCCCAGAGTGTTGATGGCCAGCACCTGGATGCTCCCCTCGTTTTTCGCGGACAGCATCGCGGCGGCGTTGGTGGCGATGGCGGCGATGTCCACATCCTTGTTGTTCAGCGCGGCCTGGACCTGGGCGTTGTCGGTGACCACCTCCACCGTGGCGGCGGGTGTGCCGGCGTCCCCGTCGGCCATCAGCTTGGCCGCCCCCACACCTGTGGGACCGGAGAGAACCATAAGCCTGGGTACAGGACCGTTTCCGGCGCTGGTATCCCCGGAGGCGTCGCCAGAGCCGTCCGGCTGGCTGGAGCTGGTAGAGCCGGGCTGTACGGATGTGGGCGCGGAGGAACCGGAGTCCACGGGCTCCTTGGGCCCGCAGCCCGCCAGCAGAGACAGGGCCAGGGCGGCGGTGAGGAACACAGAGAGGGTGCGTTTCATAAAAATCTTCCTTTCCTTGGCTGTAGGGGGCGGCCTCTGTGCCGCCCCGTCAATAAAGAATGGGGCTGCGGGGCGGCGCAGAGGCCGCCCCCTACGGGCAAGTCTGGTCACAGGCCATTCACAGCACCATTTCCAGGTCTGTGGGGTCGGCGATTGTGATGGTCTTGCCCTTCCGGGTGATGAGTCCGCTGTCCTCCAGGGCGGCGAAGGCCCGGTAGAGGGAGGCCCGGCTCACTCCCAGCCGCTGGCACAGCTGGGTGGCGGGACAGGTGAGCTCCCCGGCGCCTCCGGCCAGCAGGTAGCGGGCCAGCTTGCCCTCCACCCCCGGCTGGGCCAGAGCCTGCAACCGCCCGGAGAGAAACCGGACCCGCCCGGTGAGGTAACGCAGATAGTTTTCCCGAATCAGGCCCTGTTCAGCCAGCAAACGGTCCACCAGATCGTGCTCCAGCATCAGGCACCGGCTGGGGCCCATTGCGGTGATGGTGGCGGCGAACTCCGGCTCGTCGCTGTACAGCGCCGCAGCCCCGAACAGCTCCCCCGGCCTGAGCACGCTGACCGCCAGCGTCCCCTTGGTCACCTGGAGCCGGCCCGACAGCACCACCCCGAGACAGCGGCGGAAGTGCTGGGGATTGTAGACCACCTGTCCGGCCTCGAAGCGGGCCTGGCCCGCCTCCCGGGTCAGGCGGCGCAGCAGCTCCCTGTCCACCCCCTGAAACAGGGGACAGGCGGACAGCAGAGCGAGCTCTTCCTCTGTGAGGGGCAAGAGCGCCACCTCCAAACTGTCTTATTTGAGACGTTTTGGATTATACAGGAGAGGGAAGAAAATGTCAACCCCGGCAGTCAAAAAACTGCCGGGGTTGTACGGTCTGTATGCAGGAGCGCACATTGTGTGCCCGTTTTTACGAACCCGGCCGGTTGAAGGCGGCCGGACAGAATCCGCCCCTGCGGGGTTATTCCCCCTCGTACAGCTCCGGACGGAACACCCCGTCCTCACCCCGGCTCCAGGCGGTGCCGGGCTCGGAGTCCAGCAGGGGGATGATGTCCGGGTCGTAGTTGCAGATGGTGTTCAGGGCGTAGACCCCCGACCTGTCAGAGTCGTCCATATAGCCGTCGCTCTCGTCCCCGGCGGTGAAGCGCCAGCCGCTGTCCCAGGCCTCGTCGCCGGAGTCGGGCTCCTCCCGCCAGCAGTAGCCCACAGGGGCCCCGTCCACCACAATCCGGTCAGTGGCGATGCAGCCCTGGGGACCCTCCCCCTCATAGACCTGCTTCAGCGCCTCCCGGGGGATGGCGAACTGCTTTTGGGGCAGGTCGCCGCATACGCTGCCGCGGCCGATGTCCACCACTGCCAGCTGCTCCGGGGTGAAGCGCTCCAGCAGCTCCTGTGCGCTGTGATAGAGCTTGAACTGCATCTCCTCAAAGGTGAGGGGGATCATCTGATAGAAGTTGACCTCGTCCCCGCCGGGCAGAGGGCAGCACACCGCCTCCTCATCGAAGCCCTGGGGCCCGGTGAGCATCAGACCGCACAGCCTGGTGTTGCCGGCAAATGGGGCGTCGTCCGGATTGGCGATGGTGTGGCCCCAGCCCAGCCAGCCCTCCTCCTGGATGGGCAGCCGGGCCAGGATTTTCAGCCAGCGGATGGGCCAGTACCACTCCTCTCCCGACTCGGTCACTTTCCAGTCAGGGGGCAGGGTGACGATGATCTCCGCCCGCTCCAGCTTCTTTTCGGCCAGCTCCTCGGGCACGTTCATCCGGTGGGCCCCCATGCCGAAGGTGGACAGGACATAGTAATTCCGCTCAGGGGTGGGGCTCATGATGTAGATGTCCACATGGATATCGGGGGACACGATCTCGTGGAACACGTTGTCGCAGTGGCCGAAGTATTTCTCCAGATGGGCCTCCACCGCGTCCCAGTCCTCCTGCTCATACATCTCCGGGTTGCACTCCCTGGCAGCGATGTACTTCTCGCACTCCTTGATGAAATATTCCGCGTCTCTGTCCTCCGGGTCCAGCTCCAGGGCCCGCTTGAAGCGGGACAGGGCCTCCTTCTCCCGGTCCTGATAGAACAGGGAGTAGCCCAGGCGATAATGCCACAGAGGGTCCTCCGCCCCCTCCGGCTCCACCGAATACAGCAGCTCCTCCGCCTTTTTCAGCAGCGCCTGACAGTCCTCCTTGTCCGGGTCGGCGATGTTGTTGTAGGCCCGGGCCAGCTGGCAGGTGAGGGTGTAGTCCAGGGCCTGGGTGTTGGAGAGGGTCTCCAGGCAGTCAATGATCTCCTGATAGCTTTCCTCCTGGTTCCACTTGTCCAGAAGGGACAATAAGTCGTCCACCAGTTATTCCTCCTTATCCTGCTTTAATCCGATGCCGCTCACGTTGAAGCGGAAGGTGTGGAAGGCTGCCCACTGCACCGGTGCTCCCGCAAAGACCTCCACGGCGGCGTCCAGCAGCACCCTTAAATCCCAGGCGATAAAGTCCAGGTAGCCCAATTCGGTGCCGGTGGCCCCACCGATGAAGGTGACAATCCCCTCGCCGCACCGGGCTGTGATGGCCTGCTCCAGCTGGTCCCGCAGGTCCAGAATGTCCTTTTTGTCGATTCCGTCCAGGGGGTAGTAGAAAAAGCCGGGGACCACTCCGTCCCGGTGAAGGCGGTCTATATAGTAGTCGTCCCCCTGGAGATAGCCCTTGAGCAGGGGCACGCAGCAGGTCACCCCCACATACACGTCGGCCCGCAGAGGCCAGTCCTCCTTCTCGGAGGGCTTGCCCTCATAGGCGGTGTACCGCTCTCCGGCCAGCTCCGGGTCGTTGGCCCGGGGCCATCCCTCCGGGTCCACCTCCGTGGCCACAAAATCCGCCAGCCGGTCCAGGGTGATGCCCTCCCCCTCCACCGGGGCGTCCAGAATGTCCAGATAGTCCACATACCGCATGGCGGCCAGCTCCCCCAGGGCCTGGTCCAGCAGGATGTAGATGATGTTGTAAACCTGGTTCTGGTCCTCCCGCCACAGGGGGGCCAGCTTTTCGCAGTACAGCCGCAGGCCCAGGCCGTTGTCCGGAGTCTTCTCCGCCCACACCTGCACGTCCTCGGGGGTGATGTCCTGGCCGTTCATCCGCAGGCCGAAGCCGCTGCTCCGGGTGCGGCCCACCAGGATATTCCACTTGTCCAGCAGTTCTTTGGGGACGCGCTTCTGGAAGTAGGCCAGCTGGAACAGCCGGGTTCGGTCCCCCTCGGGGACCAGGATCAGCTCGTATTTCTCCCCGTTGTGGCCCAGCTCAAAGGCCACGTCGGCGAAGGCGGGGGAGAGCAGCTCGGTACACCGCGCCACCAGTTTTTCACCCACCGCTTCCCGGTCCTCCTGATCCATCAGGGCCCGCAGCTCCTTCTCCCCTTCCAGGAAGGCGCTCCAGCCCTCCTCCGCCCGCCCCCGGAAGGGCTTCATATTCAGGGGCAGGGCCAGGTTCCGGTTACAGCGGTCGATCATCTCCAGGGTGTCCTCGTCCCCGGGGCGGGCCTCCAGGGCCTTTTCGAAGTAAGGCAGGGCCTGGCTCTCCTGGCCCAGGTAGAAGTGGGCGTAGGCAACCCGGAAGTTCCAGGTGTGGGCCACGTCCGGGTCCTGTTTTGCCGCCTCCTCCAGCTGGTCCTCCAGGGGCAGCAGCAGCTCCAGCGCCCGCTGGTACAGAGGCCGGTCCTCCGGCGGCATCAGGTCCATAGCCAGGTTGTTATAGGCCCGGGCCAGGGCGCTGGTCAGAGTGAAATCCCACTTCTCCCGGGGGAGGGCCTCGACGGCGTCGATAATCTCCTGGTATTTGTCCTCCTCGTTCCACTGCTCCAGCTGGTTCAAAAAGTCGTTCATGTTGCAGATCCTTTCTTTGCTGATGTAAGGCGCGACGACCTCGGCGCGCCGGGATGTATCTTGAAGCGGCGTGCCCAGTGGTCACGCCCTACACACAGACCCTATTCTATCAGAACCCGATTTTCAGGGACATCCCCTCCACGTTGACCCCCTCGGAGCGGGTGATGTGGAGCTTCTGCTCGGCGGTGTAGCCCAGGGTCTCCCCGTCCTGGAGGGTGACATCCCCCTCGATCAGGTAGCCGGAGACGTTCAGCAGCAGCTCATGGACATCCTGGGGGGACTGTTGGCTGTCCCGAATCTCCAGCTCGTCTTTGCCGAAGGCCCGCAGGCCGTTGGTCCAGCCGCAGACCCCTTTTTCGTATCGGACCAGCCCTACAAACACCAGGTCCAGCAGGGGAAGGTGGCCCTCCTTCAGATCCTCTGACACCTGGATGAAGTAGTCGGGAAGCCAGACGGTGCCGTTAGTATACACCCCCAAAGCGTTGGGAGCCTTGAGGAGGGTGGACACCAGCTTCACATACAGCTCCCCCCGTTCTCTGGGCGGGTGCTCCTTGTCCACCACCGCGATCATCACGTGGGCCGTGTGGTTCCGGGCGGCGGCAAGGGCGTTTTCCCTGTCCATAAAATTGCTGTTGGCCCAGTACTCCGCCTCGCCGTCGGGGACGGGGGCCTCCATCAGGGAGGCGGCTGCCGTCATGCCGTCCACATCAAAGACCGCCACGGTTTTCCCGTCGTTGGAGGCGGCCTGTTCCCCGTCGTCGGGCGGGTAGTCGATGCCCCAGTCCGCTTTCAGCTGGGCCTTGAAGGCCTCCAGGTCCCACTCCGGGGTGGACAGCAGCACAAAGCCGGCAAAGGGTCCGGCAGAGCTCTGGCGCTCCGCCTCCTCCTTGGCCCGGTCCATCCAGTACTGACGGATCATCTCCACCATGGCCTCGCACTTCTCCCGGGCATTGGCGGGGTCGTAGGGCTCCATCTGGCTGAAGGTGTGGCCGCAGGTCTCCAGGGTCTCCCCGTCCTCAAAGCCGCACACCCCCACCAGCCACTTGCCCAGCAGGGATTTTTTGTATTTCAGGATGTAGTAATGGCAGTCGTGGAGGTCGAACTCCCCCGCGACCTCGATCTTGGCCGGGGCCTTGCCCAACTCCTGGGGGTGGACGAGCCACTCCGTCATGGCGGACACCGCCGCCTGGCTCTGATTGGTCATGACGATCACTCCTTCTGTGTTTGTACCGTCTCTCTGCGGGCGGTGTTGGTCACTATGGAAATGCCTCCGATGGTCTGGGCGATCTGCCCCAGGCCCTCGGGGCCGGTGCAGGCGGCGGTGAGCAGGTACAGGGCGGGGCCGGCGATGACCTCGCACACCGCCTGATAGAGGGGTTCACCGTCCTCCCGGACCTCCCGCCAGCCCCAGCGCAGGGCGCCCCCCTTCAGCTCCCGGCCCTCCACGCCGTTCAGCCTGTCCAGATTGTCGGTGAACCGGGCCTCCCCCTCCCGAACCCGGTAGCCGGTGACCCGCCAGACAGGGCTGTCGGAGGAGGCGTCGCTCCACAGGTGGGCGCCGCCGTTCTCCCAGGCCTCCCACTGGTAGAGGCAGCTGCCGGGGAGGGTGAGGCGCAGAGCGCCCAAGGCGTGGGTAATCATGCCCTTGCGGTAGCCGGGGGAGAACTCCTCCTTCAGGTCCGGGCCGGCCGGCAGGGCGGGTTCACGCTCCGCCAGGGCGCAGACCTCCTCATAGGCCCCTCGGGGCAGGGGGAGGGCGGGGTCCAGCTTGGCGGAGCGCTCCAGGTCGTCCAGAATGGAGCCGTTGACGGCGGCGTCCTCAATGCTGCGGCATGAGGGGGCGAAGCAGCACCTCTCCCACAGGGCGTTGATAGCCCGGTTGCGGTAGAACCGGGCGTCCTGGGTCCGGCCGTTCCACAGGAAAAACCGCCCGGCCAGGGGCTCAATGCCCCCCTGGTCCACCATGCTGACCAGCTCAGACAGGCGGAAGCGGCCCATGGGGGTGACCACCGTGTCGGGGATGTCCTCGGGGGCGTACTGCTCCAGGTCCCAGCACAGGCTCATGCCCAGCACCCCCTTGCCGCTCTCCTGGCGGCACACGTCCACCAGAGTCCGCAGCCAGGGGTAGAAGTGCTCCTCCTTCATGCGCTGAAAGTTCCGGTGGCGGAAG
Source organism: Colidextribacter sp. OB.20 (assembly GCF_009911595.1). GTDB lineage: Bacteria > Bacillota > Clostridia > Oscillospirales > Oscillospiraceae > Lawsonibacter. The sequence goes on along the minus strand of NZ_QWKG01000046.1, from coordinate 23,085 downwards.
AACCCTGTCTCGTCCTCCACTGCCAGCGCTCGAATGGGCAGGCTGTCCAGCAGCTCCACCGCCGCCCGGTGCAGTCCGGCCCCGGCGGGGGTGGACACGCAGCCGCCCCGCACCTGCCACGGGCCCGATTCTCCGCCCTCGGGCCGCCAGAGGACGGTCAGCTCGCCCCCCAGCGGGCACATCACCACCTTGAGACCGCTCTCCCCGGCACTCAGACGGTAGTTCCGCTCCTCGGCCAGGACCTCCGCGGCCTCCAGCAGCGCCTGGGGGCCGTCAATTTTTCCGGTGAATCTTAACCCGATACTCATGCCGTTTTCCCTCCTCTGTGTGTTCTTTCCTTTTTTGAAAAAAGGAAAGAACCAAAGGAAAAAACTTTGGGAAAAACTTCGTTTTTCCTCTTTTATGACTGGCTGGCCAGCCAGGCCGCCGGGCCGCTCTCATAGAGGTCGCCTCCGTGGGCGTCCAGAACGACGGTGAGGGGCATGTCGGCCACCTCCAGCCTCCGCACCGCCTCACAGCCCAGATCCTCCCAGCAGATGACCTCCAGCTCCTTCACGCTGGCTGCCATCAGAGCCCCCGCGCCCCCTAACGCGGCCAGATAGACCGCGCCGTTGCGGACCACGGCCTCCTTGACCGCCTGATTCCGGGCCCCTTTTCCGATCATCACCGCCTGACCCAGGTCCAGCAGCCGGGGGGAGCAGGCGTCCATCCGGCCGCTGGTGGTGGGGCCGGCGGAGCCAATGATCTCTCCCGGACGCTCCGGGGTGGGGCCCACGTAGTACAGCGCCGAGCCCTCTACCGGAAAGGGCAGGGCCTCCCCCCGGTCCAGCAGCTCCATCATCCGCTTGTGGGCGGCGTCCCGGGCGGTGTACACCGCCCCGGACAACAGTACCGTGTCCCCCGCCTTCAGGGGGGCCAGATCCTCCCGGGTGACGGGAGTGGTCAGCTTGTATTGCATAAAAATCCCTCCGTTATACGGGTGTAGGGCGCGACGACCCGGCGCGCCGTCTCGGACTCTTGCAGAGACCTGTGAGAACGGGCCGCCGAGGTCGTCGGCCCCTACGAAAACAGGCCCTCAAAAATTGCGAAGGTCTCCTCGCTCATCCCGGATGACGGGAGTGGTCAGCTTATATTGCATAAAAATCCCTCCGTTATACGGGTGTAGGGCGCGACGACCCGGCGCGCCGTCTTGGGCTCTTGCAGAGACCTGTGAGAACGGGCCGCCGAGGTCGTCGGCCCCTACGAAAACAGGGCCTCAAAAATCGCGAAGGTCTCCTCGCTCATCCGCCGGGTGGCGGTGAGGCTGCTGGACAGCACACTGCCGTTGGGTGTAAACTTCAATGGCTTCTCCTTGCTTTTTGGGTAGCCGAAGCGCAGGTCGGGCAGCACCTCGTCGGGGAGCTGCCGGGGCTCAATAGAGGAGCCCTCCTCCCCCCACACCGCCCACTGGGAGCAGCAATTGAAGGGGTTCTGGTGCTCCAGATGGGGCTTCTCTATCTGCTCCGACAGGGGGATGACAGTAAGACCCTCGGGCACCGCCTCCCGGCAGTTGTAGCTTTTGCAGTCCCAGGAGGAGAAGAATGTACCTCCTTGGGCATATCGCATTTCCATCACAACCCCCTTCGGGGGTAACGCACTGTGATGGGTTCCCAGCTCCCGCATGGTGTAGTCAAAGGCGGCCTCCCGGCGGTTAACTGGCAGGCGGGCCACTGCGTACAGGTGCTTTTGCATGTAGGTGACCACAAACACCACATCTCCCACCTTAATGGATGCGATGGTGGGCATCCGGGCATGGATACTGCCGTAAATCACCTTGATGGGGCCGGTGTCCCCCGCCTTTTTGACCTGTTTCCATCGGTCCTGGGGCCAGCAGACCATATATCCAGCCATCTCTGTCTCCTCCTGCTCGAAACGTGGAAGCAAAACGAAGTTTTGCGCCTGAAGTTTTCTTTTCGGTTCCTTTTCTTTTTCAAAAGAAAAGGAACAAACCCTCACAGCACCTCCGTGGCCCTCCGGGTGACGTGACAGCTCACGTTCACCGCCACGGGCAGGCCGGCCACGTGGGTGGGGGCGGTCTCGACAGCCAGCCCCAGGCAGGTGGTCCTGCCGCCGAAGCCCTGGGGACCGATGCCCAGGGCGTTGATCTCGTCCAGCAGCTCGTCCTCCAGCTTCTCATAGAAGGGGTCTGGGTTGGGCTCGTCCAGGGGGCGGAGCAGGGCGTGCTTGGCCAGGGCGGCCACCTTGTCGAAGGAGCCGCCGATGCCGATGCCCAGCACCACCGGCGGACAGGGGTTGGGCCCGGCCAGCCGGACGGTCTCCACCACGAACCGCTTCACGCCCTCCACTCCGTCGGCGGGTTTGAGCATGGCGAGGCGGCTCATATTCTCCGACCCGAAGCCCTTGGGAACCACAGTAATGGCGCACTGGTCCCCGGGGACAATCCGTACCGTAATAGAGGCCGGGGTGTTGTCCTCCGTGTTGACCCGGCGCAGGGGGTCGGCTACGATGGACTTGCGCAGATAGCCCTCCCCGTAGCCCCGGCGGACCCCCTCGTGGACAGCTTCCTCAAAATTGCCCTGGATGTGGACCTCCTGGCCCAGCTCCACAAAGACGCAGGCCATGCCCGTGTCCTGACAGATGGGCAGCTTCCTCTCCCAGGCCCGGTCCTGGTTCCGCCGGAGCAGCTCCAGCGTCTCCTGAGCCAGGGGCCAGGGCTCGGTGTGGCAGGCCCATTCCAGGGCCCGGTCCACGTCCTCGGGCAGAAGGGTGTTGGCCCGGATACACAGCCGGGCAACAGCGTCGGTAATCGCGGCGGCGGAAAGGGTCCTCATGGCGGGACCTCCTTTTCGAAATCGTTCGGCCTTATTTTACCACACACTTTCCCCTATTTCAACAAAAAAGAGAGCCCGTCCTCCAAAGAGGACGAGCTTTTACACAATATTTTTCGATTACGTCTCCTGCTCGGACTGAAAGGTCCGGATGGCGCCGGCGGTCTGGAGATAGTCCGCCTCCAGCTTAGGGAACAGCTGGACGGCCTGGTCATACTCCTTAGTACGCAGGGCCTCGGTAATTTCATGGCTGGACTGGTAGAGCTTGGTAAAGCTCAGATTCTGGGTAACTCCCTTCAGGGTGTGGGCGGCGCGGAAGGCCTCCTCATAGTCTCCGGCCTTCAGGGTGCTCTCCAGCAGCTGGTAGGACTGGTCCGCCAGGAACTTGACCACAAATTTTTTCACCAGCGCCTCGCTGTAAAGCCGGCCCAGCACCTCCGTATAGCTACCCTCCAGGGCGGCGTAGCATTCTTGAATAGTCAAAGAGCTTCCTCCTTTTTCTCCAGCGGCGTAATCTTCCCGATAGCGCCGACGTATTGTGGCGTTTCGTCTATGGACCACATAGCCTGGCTGATGATGTGGACCGGCTGGCTGTGTCCGTCCAGCCGGACGCTGCAGTTATACTCCACCACGGGGGCCTCGGGGGTGGTGGAGTGCAGCAGCTTCGCCAGCTCAAGCAGCTGCTCTTGGCCGATCACCTCCAGCAGCTTCTCGTTGTGGTAGGGGTCCAGGGTGCTCTCCGCCACCTCCAGCCGCTTCGCCCCAGAGGGGGAGAGGGTGAGCATGGACGGGCTGGCTATGTACTCAAAGAGGACGGCCTGGGCCACCGTGATAAAGAAGCGGTATTTGGCCCGCTCGTGCTCCAGCATGCGCAGGGTCCGGTCGGTGGCGGACATCTCCTCGTACTGGCCCACCTCAGCCGCGGTGTTTTCCATGATCCGCTGGTCGCCCTTGGTAACGGTGTCCACCGCCATCTCCTGTTGTATCAGGTCGCTGCTCTCCACCAGGCACTCCAGCAGCAGGGGCTGGAAGATGCCGCACTCGCCGTTGAGAATCATGGACATCGCCTTCTCGTGGGGGTGAGCGGGCTTATACACCCGCTCGCTGGTCAGGGCGTCGTATACGTCGGCCAGGGAGACCACCTGGGCGGAGATGGGAATCTCCTCCCCCTTCAGGCCGTCCGGATAGCCCCGGCCGTCGTAGCGCTCGTGGTGCCAGCGGCAGATCTCATAGGCGTATTTCACCAGCGGCTCCTCCTGGAAGGGGACCTCCTTCATCATATCTGCGCCCATCTGGGAGTGGCTCTTCATCACGGCGAACTCCTCCGGGGTGAATTTTCCCGGCTTGTTGAGAATCTCGCTGGGGATGCAGATCTTGCCCACGTCGTGGAGGGTGGAGGCGTTGCTGATAAGGTTGATGGTCTCCCGGTCCAGATTGTATTTGTCGGTTTTGCGCATCAGGCTTTTGAGCAGAATCTCCGTCATGGTCTGGATGTGCAGGACATGCAGGCCGCTCTCCTCGTTGCGGAACTCCACAATGTGGCTGAGGATGGAGATCATCAGGTTGTTGATCTTCTCCTTCTGATAGATCTGCTCGTTGACCATAGCGGTGAGGCGGCGCTGCTTGGCGTAGAGCATGATGGTGTTGATGACACGGCGGCGGACCACCATCATGTCGAAGGGCCGGCTGATGTAGTCGGTCACCCCCATGTCGTAGGCCCGCTCGATAAAGGTGTGGGTGCTTTCCGCCGAGATCATGATGACGGGCACGCTGTCGATCCAGCCGTACTTGTTCATGGCGGACAGCACGCCGAAGCCGTCCATGTTGGGCATAACGATATCAAGCAGTACCAGGGAAAGCTCCTGCTCCATCTGCTGGAGAATGGCCACCGCCTGAAGGCCGTCCTCCGCTTCGACGATTTCATAGGATTCCTCCAGCATAGAGCGAAGGATCGAGCGGTTCATCTCCGAATCGTCAGCGACCAGAATGGTATGCCGCTGATTGTTCTTTGGGGTCAAGAGGGTTCACTCCTTTTTGTCGGTATTTCGTCTCGGGCGGGGGCCCGTTTGGACATCAGCTTGGTCAGGGTGGCGCAGAGCTGCTCGATGTTGATGGGCTTGGCCAGATGGGCGTCCATGCCGGCCTGGGCGGTGCGGCTGATATCCTCCGCGAAGGCGTTGGCAGTCAGCGCGATGATGGGGGTGCTCCGGGCGTCCGGGCGGTCCAGGCTCCGGATGGCCTCGGTGGCCTGACAGCCGTCCATCTCCGGCATCTGCATATCCATCAATACAGCATCGAAGAAGAAGGGCTTTTCCCGCTGGAAGGCCTCCACCGCCTCCCGCCCGTTCTCTGCCGGGACCACCTGGGCGCCCCGCATCTGGAGCAGCTCGGTGGCGATCTCCATATTCAGGAAGTTGTCCTCGGCCAGCAGGATTCTCCGGCCCTCCAGCTGGACCTGCTCCGCGGGCTCCTCCAGGACAGGCTGGGGCTCCTCGCCCACATCGAAGGGCAGGGTGACGGAAAAGACGGTGCCCTGGCCCAGCGTGCTGTTCACCGTGATCTGGCCGCCCATACGGGCCACCAGATTCTTGACAATGGGCATCCCCAGGCCGGTGCCCATCACCGCCTTGGCGCCGAAGCGCACCTCTCGCTCATAGGGGTCGAAGAGCTTGGGCAGAAACTCCTGAGACATGCCCGCGCCAGTATCTGAGACAATGAAGAGATAGTTGTTGCGCCTGCCCTCATCCATCTGCCGCAGAGACAGTGCCACCCGGTCTCCCCGCTTGGTGAACTTCATGGCGTTGGATACCAGATTGTTGATAATCTGTCCCAGCCGGGCGGGGTCGCCCTTGATGATAGCGTCCTTGATGTCGATGGTCAGCTGGAAATCCTTTCCGCCGGTCTGGGCCTGAGTCTGGAAGGGGGAGGCCCAGGTCTCCATGGCCTCCCGCAGGTTAAAGGACTTGATCTCCATGGACACATGGCCCTGCTCCAGGCGGGAGATCTCCAGAAGGTCATTAATCAGGGCCAGCAGCTGCTGACTGGAGGCGCCGATCTTGTTCAGATAGTCCTGAATCTTTTCCGGCGGGCAGCCCGTCTGAAGTGCCAGATTGGTCATGCCGATGATAATGTTCAGCGGCGTGCGCATGTCGTGGCTCATGATGGAGAAGAACTGCTTCTGAGACTTCTCGCTCTGCTCCGCGGCGGACAGCGCGCCCTTCAACAGGCGGACCTGCTGTTGCTGCTCCTCCTTCTCCGCCTCCACATCCCGGAAGCAGAGCACCACCTCATCGGGCATCTGCTCGGCGTCGGTGAGCAGGCGCACGCTGATCCAGCGCTGATTGTCCTCAAACTGGCGCAGGAACTCGCCGCCGAAGTCCCCAACCTTCTGATCCACCAGAGACCGGATATTTTCCAGAGAGAAGCTCTGGGCGAACTCCGTCCCGGTCCACTCGTCCAGGCTGGAGACGATGGCCTGCATCAGCTCGTTATAGTCGCCCTGCTGGCCTGACAGCGACTCTTTGATAAAGTCGGAGCCCTTGGTCATCTCATAGGTGCCGTTTACCACATTGACCCGGTAGAGGGCATAGTACATATTACCCAATACCTGAACGGTCTCGGCGGTGCGCTGGGCCGCCCGGCTCAGCTTGCGGTCACGCAGCCACATGCCGAAGGCCGCCAGCAGCAGCAGCCCCAGGCCCAGGCCGTACCAGATCAGGATGTCCTGCACACCCTGGAGCAGGGTGTCATAGGGGACGGTGAGGATGCAGAGCCAGCCGTTCATGGCCCGCTGATAGTAAAGCCCCCGCTTCAGGCCCTGCATACCGATGATTTCGTTGTGCTTCCCGTCCAGCTCTCCCAGATTGATCCGGTCGAACAGGTCTTTGGTATAGACCTGGAGCTCCTCCTCGGTGGCCTGGAAGGGGATGTTGTAGTACAGCAGGGTGCCCTGGCTGTCCATAACGTAGTAGGCGCCCCCCTCGGGCAGGTCCTGAACGGTGTGTGCGGCACGGAAGTGGGCCACCGGCACGTCAAAGGCGACAGCGTTGTCGCTCCCGGCGGCGGAAATTGCTATCGTGACCACCAGCTGGCCGCCGTAGGCGCCGCTGGCGTAGGCGTCGGTAAAGATGACCCGGCCCTCCGCCTCCAGGGCCAGCTGATACCAGGGCTGGTCCTGATAGGCGCTGTGCTCATCCCGAAGCCCGCTGGCGGAGACGAGCTGCCCGTTCAGCACCCCGTAAATATCCAGGCTGCTGGAGTGGAGCACGGCGGAGCTCTTTTCAAAATAGTTCGCCAGCCACTGCCGGAAGGTGTCGGCGTCAACGCCCTCCCGGTCCATATCCTCCAGATAATACATAGCCATGGTGAGAATACGGTCGTACTCGCTGAGCTGGCTGTCCTCATCGTTGGAATAGCTGGTTACCAGGTTAGAGCCCAGAGTTCGGGCGTTGTCCAGCAGGAGCTGCTGGCTGTTGGCCAGTCCAACACCCGCCACCACCACCAAGATCAATATAAGCCAGAGAAGCTGCCAGTTTCCCCAGACTCCTGAACGTAAGAAGCTTTTGTTGTGCCGCATTATAGTTCACTCCTGCCCTGTCCGGCAGGGCTCTGTCGTATAAAATCACAGCTGACGATACTTAGCTAGTAAATATTATAACACAAGGTCTTTTCCGTGTAAAGCCCAAGAGACTGATTCTTCTCCTTGAAAATACTTGCCCGGAGGGACTTGCCAAGCGGCGGGAAAGGCATTATAATAATCGGGACTAGGTTTTGGACTTTATTATAATAATGACGATAATTTGCACAGTAATAGGAGAGGATTATATGGAACGCACTACCATCGCCGCTATTTTTGCCGACCGGGAGCGCCTGGGCGGACAGACCGTCACCGTGATGGGCTGGGCCCGGACCATCCGGGACATGAAGGGCTTCGGCTTTATCGAGCTCAACGACGGCTCCTGCTTCAAGAACCTCCAGGTGGTCATGGACGCCAATGTGCTGGACAATTTTAAGGAGATCGCCGGCCAGAACGTGGGGGCTGCGCTCATCGTCAGGGGAGAGGTGGTGCTCACCCCGGAGGCCAAGCAGCCCCTGGAGGTGAAAGCCGCCTCCATCAAGGTGGAGGGCTCCTCCACCCCCGACTACCCCCTGCAGAAGAAGCGCCACAGCGTGGAGTATCTGCGTTCCATCCAGCACCTGCGGCCCCGGACCAACCTGTTTTCCGCCGCCTTCCGGGTGCGGAGTGTGGCCGCCCACGCCATTCACTGCTTCTTCCAGGACCGGGGCTTCGTCTATGTCCACACCCCCCTCATCACCGGCTCCGACTGCGAGGGGGCCGGCGAGATGTTCCAGGTCACCACTCTGGACCTGAACAACCCGCCCCGCACCCCCGACGGGCAAATCGACTATACGAAGGACTTTTTCGGCAAGCAGACCAGCCTCACTGTCTCCGGCCAGCTCAACGCCGAGAACTTCGCCATGGCCTTCGGCAACGTCTACACCTTCGGCCCCACCTTCCGGGCGGAGAACTCCAACACCCAGCGCCACGCCGCCGAGTTCTGGATGATCGAGCCAGAGATGGCCTTCGCCGACCTGAGCGACTATATGGACAATGCCGAGGCCATGATTAAGTATGTGATCAGGACCGTGCTGGAGAAGTGCCCCGACGAGATCGCCTTCTTCAACTCCTTTGTTGACAAGGGACTGAAGGAGCGGCTGGAGCATGTGGCCACCTCTGACTTCGGCCGGGTGAGCTACACCGAGGCGGTGGAAATTCTTAAAAAGAACAACGACAGGTTTGACTTCAAGGTGGAGTGGGGGGTGGACCTCCAGACCGAGCACGAGCGCTGCCTCACCGAGGAGGTATTCAAGCGCCCTGTCTTTGTCACCGACTACCCCAAAGAGATTAAGGCCTTCTATATGCGCCTGAACGACGACGGCAAAACCGTGGCCGCCGCCGACTGCCTGGTGCCCGGCATCGGGGAGATCATCGGAGGCAGCCAGCGAGAGGAGCGGTATCAGGTCCTGGAGGCCCGCATTAAGGAGCTGGGCATGGACCCCCACGACTACTGGTGGTATCTGGACCTGCGGCGCTTCGGCTCCTGCCGCCACGCCGGCTACGGCCTGGGCTTCGAGCGGATGGTGATGTACCTCACCGGCATCAACAACATCCGGGACACCCTGCCCCACCCCCGCACCGTAGGCAACGCGGAGTTTTAAGGAGGAAATTTATGGCGCTTCCTGCGAAAAAAGAGCGGTACACCTTTGCGGATTACCTCACTTGGGATGAATATCCGCGCTATGAGCTGATCGATGGAGAGGCGATTATGTTGGCTTCTCCGTCATCCATCCACCAGATCATCAGCATGGAGCTGTCCAGGCAGTTTGCCAACTATCTGGAGGGGAAAAAGTGCCGTGTCATCTCAGCGCCCTTTGACGTCCGCCTTTTTGAGCGGGAGGGTGATCGGCCGGAGGATGTGCAGACGGTGGTCCAGCCGGATATTTCTATCATCTGCGACCAGAACAAACTGGACGAACACGGCTGCAAGGGCGCTCCTGATTTGACACTTGAGATACTTTCACCTTCCAATGCTCACTACGACCTCCTAGTCAAGCTGAATCTGTACCAGAGGGCCGGGGTCCGGGAGTACTGGGTGGTCTCCCCGGAGGATAAAACCGTGAATGTCTTTTTGCTGGACAGAGATGTTCTGGCGCTCCGCGGGGTCTACGGACCAACGGATCTGGCCAAGGTCAGCGTTCTGGATGGCTGCTTTATTGAGCTGAGCAAGGTGTTTCCCGCATGAGGAGGAAATCTGACCTGCAAAAAATCCCCGGTGTGGGGCCCAATATGGCCCGGCACCTGGAGGCCATCGGCTGCTCCACGCTGGACAGCCTCAAGGGCCGGGACCCGGAGGAGCTGTATCAAAGGAGCTGCGTGGTTCAGGGCTGTCAGGTGGACCGATGCGTGCTGTATGTCTACCGGCTGGCCGTCCACTACGCCGAGCACGGCGAATGTCCGCCGGACAAACAGAACTGGTGGGACTGGAAGGATTGATAAGGAGCGGGCGCCGCGGCGTCCGCTCCTTTACGCTATTTTACGATGTTTTCCAGCTCTTTCCCCGCCAGATACCGGCGCAGATTGTCCAGGGCCATCTCCACGCACAGCCGGCGGGTGATGGACAGGTGCATCCCGCCCGCGATGTGGGGGGTGAGGAGCAGGTTGGGGATGTCCCACAGGGGGCTGTCCGGGGGCAGGGGCTCGGGGACGGTGACGTCCAGGGCGGCCCCCCACAGCTTTCCGCCCCTCATGGCCTCCGCCAGGGCGTCCTGGTCCAGGACGGACCCCCGCCCGGAGCTGATGAGGATGGCGTCGTCCTTCATCAGGGCGATGCGCTCTCCGCTGAGCAGCCCCGCCGTCTGGGGGGAGTGGGGCAGCACCAGGGCCACCACGTCGGCCTGGGGGAGGAGCCGGTCCAGCTCATCAATGGCATATACCTGGTCAAAGCCGCCGATGGGGCCGCTTACCGTCCGTTTCAGGCCGATGGTCCTGGCCCCCAAGCCCTGGCACATTTTGGCGAAGGCCGCCCCGATATGTCCCGCCCCCGCCACCAGAACGGTGCTGTCCAGAAGAGTCTTGACGGGCCCCTCGTCGTGCCAGATGCGGGCGCGCTGGTTGTCCCGGTAGGCGGGCAGGCGGCGGCAGAGGGCCAGCAGGCTGGATAGCATGTTCTCCGCCACACTGCGGCTGTTGGAGCCGCTGGAGGAGGTGAGCAGCACCCCCTCCGGGAGCATGTCTACGTACTCGTCGGCCCCCGCCCACATGGTCTGGAACCACTTCAGGTTGGCGGCGTTTTTCATGTCCTCCGCCCGGGGCCAGCCGAAGATGACGGTGGCGGCGGCCAGCTGCTGGGGGGTGACGGTGCTGCGGCGGGCGCGGACGTGGACGGCGTCGGGGGCGATGGCCTCGAACTCAGCCAGCTCTCCCTCCTCCAGGGGCAGGAGGTTCAAAATGTATTCGGACATGGCGGTGCTCCTTTCGACTTTCAGGCGGTCTGATTGCGGCGGCGCGCCGGGTCGTCGCGCCCTACAGGCCCCCTCGTAGGGCGTGACCACTGGGCACGCCGGTTTTCTCCATTATACCCGCCCTCCTCTCCTGTGGCAAGCCCATTCTTCACCTTTACTCCCCGGTCAAGCTGTGGTACAATAGAGCATCATTTTCCCCGGAAAGGAGGCCTCCCCTATGGACGTCACCCGCGATACCCCTCTCACCGATTTCCCGGGCGTGGGGGAGGCCCGGGCCAAAAAGCTGGAGAAGCTTGGCCTGACCTCCGCGGGGGACCTGCTCACCTGGTATCCCCGGGACTATGAGGACCGGCGGAGGATTTACGGCATCCAGGAGGCCCCTCTGGAGGGCCGGGTCTGCGTGGCCGCCATGGCCGCCGAGCACCCCCGGCTGTCCCGCATCCGCAAGGGGCTGGAGCTGGTCCAGGTCAGGGTGGTGGACAACACCGGGGCCCTCCACCTCACCTTTTTCAACCAGAGCTATGTGGAGCGGGCCATCCGGGCGGGGGAGGAGTACATCTTCTTCGGCGCGGTGGAGGTCCAGGGCCGGCGGCGGACTATGGTTAATCCCATCTTCGAGCGGGCGGACAGGCAGTCCTTTACCGGCTGCATCATGCCCGTCTACCGGCTGACGGCGGGCATCTCCAACCACCTGCTGGCCGCTCTGGTCCGGCAGGCCCTGCCCTGCGCGGAGGGGCTGCCCGAGACCCTGCCCCAGCACGTCCGCCAGGCCCGCCGGCTGGCGGCGGCGGAGTTTTCCGTCAAAAACATCCACTTCCCGGAGGACGAAGAGGCGCTCGATCTGGCCCGGCGGCGGCTGGTCTTTGAGGAGCTGTTCTACCTGGCGGTGGGCCTAAGCTTTTTGAAGGACCGCCGGGACCGGGAGGGGGCGGGCCTGCCGGTCCCTCCCCAACCCGCGGAGGAATTTCTCTCCCTGCTGCCCTTCACCCCCACCGGGGCTCAGCGCCGGGTGATGGACGAGGTGGCCGCCGATATGGCCGACAGCCGCCGGCCCATGAACCGGCTGGTCCAGGGGGACGTGGGCTCAGGCAAGACCGCCGTGGCGGCCTGCGCCGGCTGGCTGTGCGCCAAGGGGGGCTGTCAGGGGGCCCTCATGGCCCCCACCGAGGTGCTGGCCGGTCAGCACTATAAGTCCCTGTCCGCCCTGCTTGCCTCCTCCGGGGTGCGGGTGGGGCTGCTCACCGGCTCCATGACCGCCGCGGAGAAGAAAAAGACCCGGGCCGCCCTGGCGGCCGGGGAGATCGACTTTGTGGTGGGCACTCACGCCCTCATCTCCGAGGGGGTGGCCTTTCATAAATTGGCCCTCATTGTGGCCGACGAGCAGCACCGCTTCGGGGTGGCCCAGCGGGCCGCCCTGGCGGCCAAGAGCGGCGAGGAGGTCACCCCCCACGTGCTGGTCATGTCGGCCACCCCCATCCCCCGGACCCTGGCCCTCATGATCTATGGCGACCTGGACGTCTCCGTCATCGACCAGCTCCCCCCGGGGCGGACCCCCATCTCCACCTATGTGGTCCGGGAGGACAAGCGTCAGCGGATGTATAATTTTGTTCGGAAGCAGGTGGCCGAGGGCCGGCAGGCCTACATCATCTGTCCCGCCGTGGAGGAGAATCCCGACGCCGCCCTCCCCGGGGAGGAGTCCCCCGCCCTGAACCTGAAGGCGGTAAAGACCTACGCGGAAAAGCTCCAGCGGGAGGTCTTTCCCGACCTGCGGCTGGGCATCCTCCACGGAAAGATGAAGCCCAGAGAGAAGGAGACGGCCATGGCCGCCTTCGCCTCCGGCCAGACTCAGGTGCTGGTGGCCACCACGGTGGTGGAGGTGGGGGTGGACGTGCCCAACGCCTCCCTTATCATCATCGAGAACGCCGACCGCTTCGGCCTCAGCCAGCTCCACCAGCTCCGGGGAAGGGTGGGCCGGGGGCAGCACCCCTCCCACTGCGTGCTCATCACGGGAACCCGCAGCCTGGAGGCCATGGAGCGGCTGCACACACTGGCCTCCACCACTGACGGTTTCAAAATCTCTGAGGAGGACCTGAGAGTCCGGGGCCCGGGGGACTTCTTCGGCAACCGGCAGCACGGCCTGCCCCAGATGAAGCTGGCCGACCTGGCCGGGGACATGCGCCTGCTCAGCGAGGCCCAGGAGGCCGCCCGGGAGCTGCTGGCGGAGGACCCCCGACTCACCGCACCGGAGAACCGGCCCGTCTGGGAGCGGGTCCGCCGGCTCTTTGCCGACACGCCGGATATCTTCAATTAGAGAATATGCAGAACTCCTGACAGCGGCCTGTAGGGGCGGACATTGTCCGCCCGCGCTATTCGATACAAACCGTATGATCGTGCAGGCGCACAATGCGCGTCCCTGCATGGTGTCGATATATCTGATGACTGCTAATATTGATAATAGAGAGGAGAACAAAAACAATGACACATTTAGAAAAAGCCAAGGAGCTCCGGGCCCGCACCGACGTACACTTCAACTGCTGCCAGTCCGTTCTGGTCACCTTCGCCCAAGAGATGGGCCTCACCGAGGAGCAGGCCTTCGACTTGGGGGCCAGCTTCGGATCCGGGATGCGTTGCGGCTCAGTGTGCGGAGCCCTCACCGCCGCCCTGATGGTGCTGGGCATGACCCACTATCCCCCGGAGGAGGTGGACAGCTTCCGGCGCAAATTCCTGGAGGACCACGGAGAGATCAACTGCGCCGCCCTGCTGAAAAAGTCCCACGAGGCGGGCATCCCCCGGAAGGTGCACTGTGACGGCCTGGTCTTTGAGGTGGTTCAGGCGCTGGACTGAGACTCCTCTGCCTGCGGCAAAGCCACACAGGGACGCCCCGGATGGGACGTCCCTGTGTGGTGATCTGGAAGGATGGATGAAAAAGGAATGATGGAGCGTAAAATCAAAAATCTGTGAAGGGCCGACAAGAGCGGCAGCCGGTTCTTCATTCATTTTTATCCCTTGCTCCGCAACAAACTCTATCACCCCCCGGGCTAAAATGCCATCCCCAAATCCGTTATGTATCATATAGGTTTTTTGTTATTTTTTCGAGCACATATCAATCACGACAGAGAGGAGTCTGACCTTGGACGAGCTGCGGCAGCTGCCTGTTCCCCTGCTGGTCTGGTATCGGGAAAACGCCCGGACCCTACCCTGGCGAAGCGACCCCACGCCCTACCATGTGTGGGTCTCAGAAATCATGCTCCAGCAGACCCGCGTTGCGGCGGTGCTGGATTATTACCGCCGGTTTCTGGAGGCGGCCCCCGACGCCGCCGCCCTGGCCAGCCTGTCCCAGGACCAGCTGATGAAGCTCTGGCAGGGGCTGGGCTACTACAGCCGGGCCAGAAACCTGCAAAAAGCGGCAAAACAAATCACGGAATGTCACGGAGGAGTATTTCCAAATACTTATGAGGAGATACGGTCGCTGGCCGGTGTGGGGGACTACACGGCCGGAGCTGTCGCCTCCATCGCCTTTGGCCTGCCCGTTCCGGCGGTGGACGGCAACGTCCTCCGGGTCACCGCCCGCCTCACCGGAGACAGCGGCGATATCACCACCCCCGCCATGAAGAAGCGGGTAACGGCCGCCCTGGCGGAGGTTATTCCCCTGGACGCCCCTGGCGATTTCAACCAGGCTCTGATGGAGCTGGGAGCCACCGTCTGCCTGCCAAACGGCGCTCCCCTGTGCGAGCGGTGTCCCGCCGCCCATCTCTGCCGGGCCTTTCAGGAGGGACGGACAGGGGAGCTGCCTGTCAAGGCGGCAAAGAAGGCCAGGCGGGTGGAGGAGCGCGCCATCTACCTCCTGTTTTTCAGAGACAGGGTCGCCCTCCGCCGCCGGCCGGACCGGGGTCTGCTGGCGGGGCTGTGGGAGTACCCCAGCGAGCTGGCCGACGGGACGGACTGGCTGGCCCGGTGGGGGCTGTCCGTCCCTGTGCTGGAAAAGGCGGGGACGGGGAAGCACATTTTCACCCATATCGAGTGGCGCATGACCGCCCTGGCCGGGGAGCTGGACGGGCCGGACCTGCCCGAGGGCTGGGTGTGGGCGGACCGGGCGGCCCTGCGGGATACCTATGCCGTTCCCAACGCCTTCCGGAGCTTTGAAAAGATTGTTCTGGACCGGCTGGGGCATTTTTAGCGGGGGATTTTGTTCCTTTTTCTTGAAAGAAAAAGGAACCTAAAAAGAACTTTCCTTGTTATGACTTTGAAAGAAAGGTCTTGGCTGATGTGATTTGCAACTTATGTCCCCGGCGCTGCGGGGCGGAGCGCACCGAAACAGCGGGGGCCGGGTACTGTCGGATGTCGGAGATGCCTGTCCTGGCCCGGGCCGCCCTCCACGTTTGGGAGGAGCCTCCCATCTCCGGAACTCGGGGCTCGGGGACGGTTTTCTTCTCCGGATGCTCTCTGGGGTGTGTGTTCTGTCAGAACGAGAGGATCAGCCATCAGGATTTCGGAAAGACGGTCACCCTGGACCGTCTGCGGGCCATCTGCCAGGAACTGATCGCCCAGGGGGCCCACAACCTGAACTTTGTCAACCCCACCCACTACGCCCACGTCCTGGCCGCCCTGCTGGAGGACTGGCATCCTCCAATACCTGTTGTATTCAATACTGGGGGATATGACAGGGTGGAGACGCTGCGGCGGCTGGAGGGGAAGGTAGATATTTACCTCCCTGACCTGAAATATTTGGACGGCGAGACCGCCCGCCGGTACTCCGCCGCCCCTGATTACCCGGAGGTCGCCCGGGCGGCCATCCGGGAGATGGTCCGTCAGACCGGCCCCTGCCGGTTTGACGATAACGGGCTGTTATTAAGAGGGACGGTAATACGCCATCTCATTCTTCCCGGCCAGGTAAGCCAGGCCAAGGCGGTGATGGACTGGGCGGCCCGGGAGTTCGCACCGGGGACGGTGCTCTTCTCCCTTATGAGCCAGTACACCCCCTGGGGGGACCTGTCCGCCTGTCCCGAGCTGGACCGCCGCCTGCGCCCCGGGGAGATGCGGGCCGCCCGGGAGTACATGGAGAACCTGGGGCTGGCCGGCTTCACCCAGGAGCGGACCAGCGCGAAGGAGGAGTACACCCCGCCCTTCGATTTGACGGGAATTTGAGAAAAAAGTCGGGATGCAACCGATAGTTGCCGGATAGTTGGTAGCTTTTTTGCTAAAAATCTGCTATGCTGGTCCGGAGGTGATTCCAATGACATTAGGAGAAAAGATCAGGGAACAGCGGACCGCCCACGGTCTGTCCCAGGAGACGCTGGCGGAACAGATGGGAGTCAGCCGTCAGGCGGTGACCAAGTGGGAGGCGGACCAGTCCGCCCCCAGCTCGGAAAAACTCATCGCCCTGGCTAAACTGTTTCACATCTCGCTGGACGAGCTGATCGGCAATGAGGTAACTTCCGGCGAGGTCCCCCAGGGTAAGAATCCCAACCTCATCCTGCGGGCCAATCTGACGAGGATGGCCATCACGCTCCACGCTGCTTTCGGGTACGCGGCCGCGCAGCATCTCTGGATGGCAAGGCGGGCATTCTATCGCTCAGACATCATGGCGCCTACCATTTTTTCCGGCATCTGCCTGGCTCTGTGCTCCATATGGATGGCCTCCAATCACCGCTTTGAGCCCGACCTGAAGCAGAGAAGGAAGAACACCCGGATTGAACTGCTTTACTGCCTGGTCCAGCTGGGCTTTGCGTACCTCATCATCTATGCCGGGATCGGCATTGTGGGGGCGCTGCTGATGATGGTCACAGTGTTTGTCTACATTGTCGTTATCAACCCCAAGTACATGAACCGGAAGCTGACAAAATAAAACGGGAGCCTGACATATCATGTCAGGCTCCTTTTGCCGATTTTCGGGTCATTCTGTTGACGTACAGGCAGGTTTCTGCTATAATTCGACACAAGGGAACGCCGGTTAAGGCGAGGGCGGTTTTGGCACACCTCTGCAAAGGGGGTGAGCACGATGACTTTGACACTTACTTTCCGCATTCGTGGATATACAGTAACGGTTCAAGTCAAGGTAAAGTGAAACCGCCACCCTGCACGGTGACGGTTTCTTAGCCTTGCGTTAAGAAATTTTCCCTGTTGGGGCCAAACCGCCAGCGCTTGGCGATTCCCCTGCACAGCTGTAGCATACCACATTTTTGTGGCGGTGTCAAGCTGTGGGGCGGCTCGTCCCTTTTAAGAAAGTCCCAATTCTCCCTTGTGTTGATAAAGAATAGCGCAGAATAAACATACACGACAAACGAATAATCAAACAAATCCTAAGAACCGAGGATGTACGCCAGCCGTGTACATCCTCGGTTTTTATATTTGTGGAAATCCAACAATCAGCACCAACTGAATTTAGTTACTCAAACGAAGTTTAGGTGGGGTGATTTATTACCCCTTAATCCTCTCATTTCAACCATCAAATCATATCAACAATCCCTATACACGCTTCCAATAGATGCTGCATCCTCCATCATTCCAAGCGTACTACTCAAAAACAATCACTGCCTCATGAAGTGTTGAACTTAAAAAACAAGTTCAATACATATTTCAGGAGGCATACATCATGTCAAAGAACATCATATCAGCAGAGAACAGTGTCTTTAAGAACTGCTATTCAGGAACAGACTTTGAAGATAACGTAGTTGAGTTCCTTCAGCATCTCCACTTCAAGGCAAACCGCATCCGTAAGAATGATGGAGGTGTAGACATTATTGAAGATATCGGAAAAGCACTCAACGGAGGTTAATAAACCAGCAAGGATACATCTAAATACATTAAGAAAAGCAACGGATCATCCGTTGCTTTTCTTATATCGAATATATCCCAAATCCATCATAGTGTGTACAAAGATGCACACCACCCATGTACATCGTGAATGAAAGAAATTCAATAGACTGAATGAGTATACACCCCAGATTTTGGAAATAAGCGTCATAAACACAAACGGAAATTGGGAGTTAAGAAAGGTGTTGCTGAGATATACCTTCGGCAGTTTCTACAAAAGCACATTGATATAATAGGAGTCTTATGCTATAATCGGCTCAACAAATCCCGGCTGTGGGAGGGAATTATGAATTATTATATTAGAACACTATTAGAGGGGGAAGATGGCTTACTTCAAGAGTTTTTATACAATGCCATCTTTGTGCCGGAGGGAATACCTGCACCACCTAAATCAATTATCAATCAGCCAAAATTGCAGGTATATATAGCCGATTTTGGTAAGAAAAAAGACGATATAGGCTTGGTTGCGGAGGTTGATAAAAGAGTTGTCGGTGCTGTTTGGGTACGCATTATGAATGATTATGGACATATAGATAACAACACTCCGTCCTTTGCCATTTCCTTATATAAAGATTATCGGGGATTTGGAATAGGAACTAATTTGATGAAGAAAATGCTTCATATTCTGAAAGACAGAGGGTATAAACAAGCATCACTCACTGTACAAAAAACAAACTATGCTGTGAGAATGTATCAAAAAACAGGATTTGAAATTGTAGGCGAAAATGAGGAAGAATATATTATGCTTTGTCGTCTGTGATGATATAACTTCCGGTTTAGTGGGCAGTCATCCACCAGTGGATGGCTGCCCACTTTGGATATTTTGACGCACGGTTTGACGAAGCGGCTTTTGGCAACACCAATCTGAAAAGGGATGACGGCTCCGTTCTCATTTTTGAGGCGGGGCCGTTTTATTTATGGTAGGACGACCCCTCGCTGATCTTAAACGCCCGGTAGATCTGCTCCAGGAGCATGACCCGGGCTAGGTGGTGGGGGAAGGTCATGGGGGACATGGACAGCTGGACGTTGGCCTCCGCCTTGATGGAGGGGTGGAGGCCATAGCTGCCGCCGATGATGAAAACCATGTGCTTGTCCGGACTGCGGCCCGGGATGGGGAACATCTGGGGAATCTCCTCGCTGGAGCGCATCCTGCCCTCCACGCACAGGGCCGCCACCCGGGAGCTGGGGGGAATTTTGGCCCGGATGGCGTCCCCCTCCTTGTCCAGGGCGTTGGTGATCTCCCCCAGGGTGGGGTCCTTGGACAGCTTTGCCTCGGGGATTTCAATGACAGTCAGCTTGCAGTAGGCGGAAAGCCGTTTCACATACTCGGCGCAGGCGTCCTTGTAGAACTTCTCCTTCAGCTTGCCCACGCAGATGAGATAGACGCTCAGCATGCCGCCGCCTCCCTTCCCAGGGCAAAGGTTGGTCCCAGGACATCGGCGGGGGCCACAGAAAGGGAGATGTCCCGGGTCAGGTCGTATCCCGCAGCCAGCAGCCGCCGGCTGACGGTTTCATAGGCCCGGGCGGGGGTGTTGTTGGTCCGGGACAGGTGGGCCAGGAGGAGAGTCTTTGTTCCGGACTCCGCAGCGAAGGCGGCCAGATCCCCTCCCGCCTCGTTGGACAGGTGGCCGTAGTTCCCCAGGATGCGCTGCTTTAAGTAGTAGGGGTAGGGGCCCGATTTGACCCAGTCCACGTCGTGATTGGACTCGCACACCAGCAGGTCACAGCCCTTCACTGCCTGGAGGACCGCGTCTGTCACATATCCCAGGTCGGTGCACAGCACCATCCGCCCCCCGTCCCCGGCGATGGACCAGCCCACGCTGCCCGCCGCGTCGTGGGGGGTGGGAAAGGACTCCGCCCACAGCGAGCCGATCTGCACCCCGGAGCCCGCCTCCCGCTCCTGAACCAGGTCCTCCAGAAAGGCCGTCTTATAGCACAGGCGGCGGCAGGTGGGGCCGGTGGCGAGGATGGGGACCCGACATTTTTTAGTAAGCACCTGAAGTCCGGAGACGTGGTCGCTGTGCTCATGGGTGATGAGGATGGCGGACAGGGCCTCCGGCTCTACGCCCAGGGACCTGAGCCCGGCGGTGATGCGCCGGGCGGAGATGCCCGCGTCCAGCAGGATATGGGTGTCTCCGCAGGACACCAGGGCGGCGTTGCCTGTGGAGCCGCTGGCAAGGGTGGTGAAGGTGAGCAACAGACTGCCTCCTTAACAGGTTGTAGGGGGCGGCCTTTGGGCCGCCCCGTCAATGAAGCCAGGAAAATGGGGCGGCACAGAGGCCGCCCCCTACAGACGATCAGATGTTACCCCACCTGAGATTGGTCCTCCTCGCCGGGGACGGTGACAGTGCGGATATCGGCCCCCACAGCGGCCAGCTTCTCCACGATGGTCTCATAGCCCCGCTCAATATGCTGGATGCCGTCAATCTCGGTGACCCCCTGGGCGGCCAGGCCGGCAATGACCATGGCGGCCCCGGCCCGCAGGTCGCAGGCGTGGACAGGGGCTCCGGTAAGGTGGTCCACTCCCTCGATCACGGCCACCTTGCCGTCCACCTGGATGTGGGCCCCCATGCGGCGGAACTCGTCCACATAGCGGTAGCGGTTGTCCCAGACCCCCTCCATCAGGACGCTGGTCCCCTGTGCCACGCACAGAGCGGCGGCAATCTGGGGCTGCATGTCGGTGGGGAAGCCGGGGTAGGGCATGGTCTTAACGTTCACACGGGAGATGGGGCCGTCCCGGCGCAGGCGGACGGCGTCGTCCAGTTCCTCCACCTCCACCCCCATCTCCGCCAGCTTGGCGGTGATGCAGTCCAGGTGCTTGGGGATGACATTTTTGATGACCACCTCGCCCCCGGCGGCAGCCACGGCGGCCATATAGGTACCCGCCTCGATCTGGTCTGGGATGATGGAGTAGGAGCCGCCCCGCAGCCGCTCCACCCCCCGGATCTTAATGACGTCGGTGCCGGCACCCCGGATGTCGGCCCCCATGGAGTTGAGGAAGTTAGCCAGGTCCACAATGTGGGGCTCCTTGGCGGCGTTTTCAATGACAGTGAGGCCGTCGGCCAGGACGGCGGCCAGCATGATGTTCATGGTGGCTCCCACCGAGACGATGTCCAGATATACCTGACCTCCGGACAGCCGGGCGCCCCCGGGCACCCGGGCGTCGATGAGGCCGTTGCGCACCTCCACCTCGGCTCCCATGGCCACAAAGCCCTTGATATGCTGGTCCACGGGCCGGCCGCCCAGGTCGCAGCCGCCGGGCAGGGGCACCTCGGCCCAGCTGAACCGGCCCAGAAGGGCGCCCACGAGGTAATAGCTGGCGCGGATCTTCCGGGCCAGCTCGTAGGGCACCTGACGGTTGCGGATATGGGAGCAGTCCACCTCAATGGTGCTCTTGTTGACGACGCGAATGTCCGCGCCCAATTCACGGAGGATCTGGAGAATCAGGGTAACATCGCTGATCTGAGGAACATTTTCAATGCGGCAGGTCCCGTCTACCAGCAGGGCGGCGGGAATAATGGCGACAGCGGCGTTTTTCGCCCCGCTGATCTGGATCGCTCCATGGAGGGGGTTCCCCCCGTGAATGAGATATTTGGTCAAAAAACTGCACCCTCTCTTCCAAAGCATGGAATCTATCGTAGATATGGCGTGGGCCATACGTAAAATCAAATTGCGGCCTCCCAGGCCTTTCCGCCCGGTGGGCACAATAAACCGCATATATTATAGCACTATTATGTCCGGTGCGCAACAAAAATTACGCAGCTGTGAACAGATTGTTAAAAAAGACGGACAGCGGGGGAAAAAGCCTCCTTTCACTGTCCGATACTCAAAATTTTCCAGCAATAAATCATAAAGAACACGGCCGGCACGCAGGGCGGATGCTGTCCGCCCCTACGGCTTTTTCCCCTGATAGCGGGCCTGCGCCTTGGGCAGCAGCTCATTCAGCCGGGCCTTTTCCTGCCGCTCCAGCAGGTCACCAATAAGCTGGTTGGATACCAGGAACCCCTTGGGGGTAAGCCGCCAGCGGCATTCCTCTGTTTTCGCCGCCCAGCCCTGGGCCGCGAACTGGTCCAGCCGGGCCTCGAGGGGGGAAAAGTCCATAAAATAGGTCCCCCGATACTCCCACTCCTCAATGCCCCGGGCAGTGCGCAGGCCCAGCATCAGATACTCGCTGCTCCGCTCCTCCCGGGGAATCAGGTCTTGGCTGTCCAGCAGTTCTCCCCCCTCCAGCACTCCTCTGATATAGACCTCCAGGTCCTGAACCCAGGAGTACCGCCGGCCGCCGAAATCGGAGTGGGCCCCGGGTCCGAAGCCGATATAGGGCTGCAGCCGCCAGTAGCGCAGGTTATGCCGGGACTCAAACCCGGGCCTGGCGAAGTTGGAGATTTCGTATTGCCTGTAGCCGGCCTGCTCCAGCCGTTCCACTGCCCACAGATACAGGCCGGCCTGAGCGTCGTCGTCTGGGAGGATCTCCCCGGCGGCCACTCGGGCGGCGAGGGGGGTGCCCTCCTCCACCTTCAGCCCGTAGCAGGACAGATGCTCCGGCTCCAGAGCCAAGGCGTGCTCCACCGTCTGCCGCCAGCTGTCCACGGTCTGGCCGGGCAGGCCATAAATCAGGTCCAGGGACAGATTTTTCAGCTTGGCCCGACGGGCAGCGGCCACGGCCTCGTCCCCCTGATCCACCGTATGGGGGCGGTGAATCTCCTTCAGCTCCCCGGGGCAGGCTGATTGCAGGCCGAAGGAGATGCGGTTGAACCCCGCCCTCCGGAGGGCCCGCAAAGACTTGAAGTCCGCGCTGTCCGGGTTGGCCTCCAGGGTAACCTCCGCCCCTCTTTCCAGCCGGTAGTGCTTCTTTACCGCCGAGAGCAGCTCCCTCAGCCGCTTCTCCCCATAAAAGCTGGGAGTGCCGCCGCCGAAGTAAACTGTGTCCACCGAAAAGCTGCGGGCCACAGGGGCTGTCTCCTTCAGATGGGCCAGCAGCGCCTTTTGATAGCCGTCCATCCGCGCCTCCTGCCCCGCCAGGGAGTAGAAGTCGCAGTAGTCGCATTTGCTGCGGCAGAAGGGAATGTGAATGTAGATGCCCAGCTTCTCCGCGGGCTTCCTGTCTGTCATGATCGGACTCCTTAACTCAAATATTTTTCTTAATTATAACAGAAAAATACCTGCCTGCACAGAAAAATCTTTCTGCCTGTTTTGACAACACAACAGAGCTCCAGGGCGCTGAAGTGACCGTGGAGCGGGTGAGCTTAGCAGCTGATTGTCTACCAGATGGTGCGGGAGTCTGCCTTCACCAGAACCTTGCAGAACAGCCTTGAGCGGTCTGAGAAAAAAGGAAATATTATAAAAATTTCTATATTTTCTCCAAATTTTTGAGGGATTTTCAGCCGGCCTCAGGGCCCAGACTTGTGTCACGCCCCTTGCC
>NZ_QWKG01000045.1 GCF_009911595.1 Colidextribacter sp. OB.20 | reverse complement strand
CACGGGCTTCGGCGCCGGAGGCTTTGGGGGTGCGGGGGGCTCCGGCACAGGCGCCGGCTCGTCGAAGACGTAGTCCGGCTCCTCCGGGGGCTCCTCGGGCAGCGGGGGCCGCTCCTCCTCCCAGGGAGGGGTGTCATCCTTCGGGGCGGGGGCGGGCGCTGTCCCGCCCCGTTCTGTCTCCGGCTTCTTCGGGGCGGCGGGAATCCCCCGGGCCAGCCGCTCCTCGATGCGGGCAATCCGGGCGGACAGACCGGCAAAAGACTCGTCCAGCCCCTCGTCGCTGAGGCGGATGAGGCACAGCTCCGCGTCGGTGCGCCGGTTGGCGCTCCGGGCCAGGCCGGCGGAGGCATCCTGAAGGAGGGTGAGCATTTGCAGCAGCCGCTGGGCGGACAGCTGCTCCCCCAGTCCGCGCAGGGCGGCCTCGTCATATCCCCCGGTCATCAGGGCGGCGCCCCCCAGGGGGGCCGTCTTGCGCAGCAGCAAGTCCCGGGCCAGAGAGGACAGCTCCCCCAGTACCGAGCCCACGTCCCTGCCGCCGGCGTACAGCCGGGCCAGGGTGCTCAGGGCTCCGGCGGTGTCCCGGGCGGCCAGCTGACCCATAAGGGCGGCGGTCTCCACATTGCCCGCCAGGCCCAGAACATCCAGGATGGCCTGCTCGTCCAGGCTGTCCTGTCCCCCGGCGCACTGGTCCAGCAAAGACAGGGCGTCCCGCATGCCGCCGTCGGCCAGACGGGCCAGCAGGGCCGCCCCCTCCTCCGTCAGGGGGATTCCCTCCTGTTCCGCTACGTACTCCAGCCGCTGGGCGATCTGCGTGGGCAGAATCCGCTTGAAGGCGAACTGCTGGCACCGGCTCTTGATGGTGGCGGGCACCTTGTGCAGCTCGGTGGTTGCCAGAATAAAGAGAAGATGGGGGGGCGGCTCCTCCAGAATTTTCAGCAGGGCGTTAAAGGCCGCCGTGGACAGCATATGGACCTCGTCCACGATGTACACCCGCTTCCTCACCGCGGCGGGGGTGTATACCGCCTCATCCCGGAGGGCCCTCACCTGGTCCACTCCGTTGTTGGAGGCGGCATCCAGCTCCAGCACGTCCAGGATGGAGCCGTTCTCGATGCCCAAGCAGGAGGGGCAGGCGTTGCAGGGGTTGCCTTCCTGGGGGTTCTCGCAGTTCACCGCCCGGGCCAGAATTTTGGCGCAGGTGGTCTTGCCCGTCCCCCGGGTGCCGGTGAACAGATAGGCGTGAGACAGCCGCCCCGCCGCCACCTGGCGCTTCAGCGTCTCTGTAATGTGCCCCTGGCCCACCACGTCGTCGAAGGTCCGGGGCCGCCATTTTCGGTACAGGGCCTGATACATCTGCTCACCTCACATTTTCAGGAGTAGTCAAAAAAACGGCGGCGCAGCCGCCGGCCAAACGCGAGCCCAGCGCAGCGGGTCGCGTTTGGAGAGGAGAAGCAAGGAAATGAAATGAGGAATCGCCGCCCTAGGCGGCGGTTCTGAATGGAATGGACTTTGCTTCGACGAGGCGCAGAGCAAGGCCGCACACCGGCCTTTGAAGCGCAGGACATACCCGTTACCTGGACAGCCGGCTCAAGAACAGTTCCCCGCGGCACACGGGGCCATCCGCTTAGTGCTGCTCGGTTCCCCGCCTGACACGGTTCACGGAAGCCCCGTTGCGCGGGACCGGTCTATCATCACTGCTTTTCCAGGGCGGACAGTACATCCTCACGTCCGGGGGCCGGGATTCATCCCCGCTGTAGCGGATTGCGGGTACAGGGCACCGCTGTCTCCCCGACTAGTGCGGCCTTGCTCCGCGCCGAGGCGGAACAAAATCTGAAACACATTGTACTATATTCTCACCCATTTCGCAATGATTATTTTCAAAAAGTTTTAAGAAGCTGTACCAATAGCCTCAGTACCCAGCTTTGCGGCCAAAACTGCCGCTGGCCGCGTTGAAAAATCTTGAAATACACAAAGTATTCCCGCGACTATTCGCCTTGCCACCGGCAATTTTGCCTCGCGAATTGGAATACTTCGGCTGTTGGTACAGCTTCTAAGCCCGGAAAAGGACCCCGCCTCGGCGGGGTCCTTCGACTTGATTCGGTTATTTCATCCAGTCCCAGACCGGCACAGTCCCGCCGCTACCACGGTAATACAGAGCTCTGTCCTTGTAGTAGTTCAGCGGGTCGGTGCGGTTGCCGTTGATCCGGACCTCATAGTGCAGGTGGTTGCCGGTGGACCGGCCGGTGGTGCCCACATAGCCCACCACGTCCCCCTGCTTGACCACCTGGCCCTGCTTCACCGCCCGGGAGTTCATGTGGGCGTACAGGGTGCTGGTGCCGTCGCTGTGGGAGACCACCACATGGTTGCCATAGGCCCAGCTGCCGCCGCTGCCCAGCACCGAGGTGGTGACCACGCCGCTCTTGGCGGCATAGATGGGGGTGCCCCGGGCGGCGGGGACGTCGATGCCGGTGTGGTTTTTGGCCTTGCCGGTAAAGGGGTCCTTCCGGGGGCCGTAGTAGGAGGACAGGGTGTTGACATTGCCGGGCAGGGGCCAGAGGTAGCCCGACTCACTGGGTACATTGGCAATCTGGGCGGCGTACTCCTTCTCCGCCTTCTTGATAGCAGCGTCCAGATTCTTGGCCGCCTGGTCCAGCTCCTTCTCCATGGCCTCCAGCTGGTCCTCCTGGGCGCTGATCTCCTTAATCAGCGCCTCGATCTCGTCCTCCCGCGCCTTCAGCTCTGCCTTGGCCGCCTCCTGCTGCCGCTTGGCCTCCTCCTGCTCCGCCTGGGCCTCCTCCAGGGCGGCCTTGTCCTCCGACACCCGGGTCTGGAGGGCCTCCAGATCGCTGATAACCTTGTTGTCGTACTGGATGATCTCCTCGATCATCATGTAGTTATCCAGAAGATCGGAGAAGCTGCTGGAGGAGAACAGAATCTCCCAGTAGGAGACCTCCCCCTGCTCCTCCATATCCCGCATCCGGCGGCAGAACAGGTCGAACTGGGCCGCCTCGTCCGCCTCCGCCTGACGCAGCTCCTCCCCCTTTTCGGCGATGAGCTGGTCGTACATAGCAATCTGCTGCTTGATGTTGTTGATCTCCTGCTGAATCAGGTCGATCTGATGCTCGATGAGCTCCTTCTTCGCGATGGCGGCGTTCTTGTCCGCCTGAACCGCCTTCAGCTTTTCCTGGATCTCCTTGCGCTGGCTGGCCAGGTCCTTGGCGTCCCCCTTCAGGGCGTCGATCTCCGCCTTGGTAACGGCGGAGGCCTCCAGCACCACCCCCGGCCCGGTCAGCGGGAGCAGCAGGGCCGCCGCCAGAAGCAGGCCCAGGGCACGGCGGAGCAGCTTTCCTCTGTTCTTCATGCCGGCCTCCCCCCTACCGCACCAGGATGTTGGCCAAAATGGGCAGCAGCATCAGCAGCGCCAGAAAACCGGCCATGATGGACATGAATATTCTCTGTCTCTTTTGACGTTTCATGGGAAGTCCTCCTATACCTGCAAAAATTTCCGGATGGCGAACAGTGAGCCGCCCACCCCGATAAATGCGCCCACGGCGCAGAACACCATCAGAATGGTGGAGGCCATGTCGCCATAGCTGATGATGTTCACCAGAGACAGGCCGTTGCCCTGGATCGCCAGCTTAGCCACCATCTGATACAGGCCCCACTGGACAAAGAAGGCGATCAGCGCCCCAACCAGGCCCAGGATCATCCCCTCCACCACAAAGGGCCACTCGATAAAGCCGTCGGTGGCGCCGCACATCTTCATGATGGCGATCTCCTCCCGGCGGTAGAAGGTAGCCAGCTTGATGGTGTTGGCGATGATGAACAGAGAGACCACCAGCAAAATGCCCACCAGCACCATAGCCACGCCGGTGGCGATGTTGCGCACCATCACAAAGCCGTTGGCAATGTCAATGGCGGCCCTGACGTTGCCCTTGCCTACACCCTCCACCTGCTCCAGGGCCTCCTCGGTCTCAGCCATCCGCTCGATGTCCACCACGTGGACCCGGTAGCGGTGCCGGAGGGTGTCGTCAGGCAGGTCGGCCAGCAAGGGCACGCTGCTCTCCCGCTTGGACTTGTACTCCTCCAGGGCGGCCTCCCGGGTGACAAAGGTCAGCTGAGACACGTTGTCCACCTGGGCCAGCTTGGGCTGGAGGGCCCGGGCCTGCTCCTCGGTGAGGCTGTCGTCTATGTATACCAGCATCTCGTTCTCGTTCTCCAGGTCCCCCAGGGTGTTGTCCAGGTTCACCGCCAGCAGGGTGAAGGAGCCCATGATGAGCAGGCAGGCCACAATCATGCACACGGCCGCGAAGGACATGAAGCCGTGGGTAAAGATGGAGTGGACCCCCTCGCTGATAAAGTATCCCGCGTCAAATTTTCTCGACATTGTAGTAACCACCTGTTCCGTCGCTGATGATCCGCCCGTTCTCAATGGCCACCACCCGCTTGGTAAAGCGATTGACCAGGGCTTTTTCGTGGGTGACCACCAATACGGTGGTGCCCAGCTCGTTGATGCGCTCCAGCAGGAGCATGATCTCCAGGGAGCGCTGGGGGTCCAGATTACCCGTGGGCTCGTCGGCGATAATCATGCTGGGGTTGTTCACCAGCGCCCGGGCAATGGCCACCCGCTGCTGCTCCCCGCCCGACAGCTGTCCGGGGAAGCGCTCCCCCTTGGTGTCCAGCCCCACCAGCTGAAGGACATATGGGATGCGCCGGCGCAGCTCCCGGTTGGAGGCTCCGATGGCCCGCATGGAGAAGGCCAGGTTCTCATAGACCGTCTTTTTCTCTATGAGCCGGAAGTCCTGGAAGATAATGCCCAGGGTCCGGCGCATCAGAGGAACCTGCCGGGGGGTGATGGTGTTCAGGTTGTACCCGTTGACCATCACCCTGCCCTCCGTGGGGGCGATCTCCGCCGTAATCAGCTTGATGACGGTGGACTTTCCTGACCCGGAGGGGCCTACCAGAAAGACAAACTCCCCGTCGTCTATACGCATGTTAATTCCCTTCAGGGCCTTGGTGCCGTTGTCATACTCTTTCTGTACATCTATGAACCGTATCATTGCGCCCTCTGCTCCTCGCTCAGCCAATATTTCTCTGAGACTTCCCCAATTTTCAGTGTACCACAGATCAGATTTTATGTAAATATATAATCTGTGAATGTTCTCTTCCTTTTTATGTCGGGCTCAGTCCGTTTTTACCAGTTTGTCATTTTTGTAACCTTATTGTAACTTATCCCCTCTGAAATAGCAAGTAAATTTTTATCACTTGACGCAAAATACGGACCAGAAGCACAATGGCTTCTGGTCCATGTCATGAAATCATTCCACTATACCCTCATACTCAAAAAACTGCACAACCGTCATACATTGGGGATATTCCATATCAAGGCTCAAAAAATCTTTATCACCTGTAAGGATAATGTCAACATCAAACACAATCGCCGCATTCAAAATCGGCTGGTCTTTCGCATCCCGTATCAGCTTCTCAGCATGGTCTACTGAAGGTATCAACTCGTATGACAACTCCGCAAGCAGCACCTCCGCGTCAGGCAGGTATTTGGGGGCTTTCCGTTTCAAAATATCTCGCAGTTCAGTAATATTGCGGTCTCACAACACAATCTCGCGATGATCCGCAGCATAGAGCAAGGCTTTTGCAGGCTTTGAACGAGGAAACAGCAGTGCGGAAAATAAGACGTTCGTGTCAATCAATATCCGCATTGCACATTCCTTCCATGGCGCACCTCGTCCACCAGCGCCTGCACACCGTCCTCATTGAACACGCCAATCTCTTCCGCTGCACCGGCAAAGGCCTTCTGCGCCTTTCGGATCGCTTGGGCCGACGCATTGCTCAAAACGATCTCGCCGTCCTGCTTTTGAAAAAATAAAACCTTATCGCCGGACTTCAGCCCCAGCAGCCGCCTGATCTCAACCGGGAGAGTAATTTGACCATTAGCTGAAATTTTAGCCAAATTCATCATATTCATCCTTTCTATTCTTGAAATCTCAAGAAAACTTGAGGTTGATTATATTATAGCACCCCGCACATAAAAGTAAACCCCCCCGCCGCCGGCGAGGGGGTTGCAGCTGTATCAGGACTCGATTCCCCGGGAGATAAGGTACTTCTTGACCATGAGGGCCACCTTGAAGGTGATGGCGTCGTCAAACTCCCGCAGGTCCAGGCCGGTGAGCTTCTTGATCTTCTCCAGCCGGTACACCAGGGTGTTCCGGTGGACAAAGAGCTTCCGGGCGGTCTCGGACACATTCAGGTTGTTCTCAAAGAACTTGTTGATGGTAAGCAGAGTTTCCTGGTCCAGGGCGTCGATGGGGCTCTTCTTAAAGACCTCCTGGAGGAACATCTGGCACAAAATGGTAGGCAGCTGGTAGATCAACCGGCCGATGCCCAGGTTCTCATAGTTGATGACGGTCTTCTCGGTGTCGAATACCTTGCCCACGTCGATGGCCACCCCGGCCTCCTTATACGCCCGGGCCAGGTCCCGGATGTGTGGGACGATGGTGCCGATGCCGATGACCACCTTGACCCCCAGCTCCTGGGTGACGGCGGTAACGATCTGCTTGGCAATCTTGGCCAGCTCCTTGGAGTCGGCCCCCTCGTGGAGCTGCTTGATCAGGGCCACGTCGGTCTCGTTGATGGAGATGACAAAATCAGACTGCTTGTCCGGAAACAGATTCTGAATCACGTCGATGACCGAGACATCGGCGGGGCCCAGCTGGCGCACCAAGAACGCGGCCCTGGGCGCCTCGGAGACAAAGTGCAGCTCCTTGGCCTGGGTGTATACATCGCCTAACAGTATATTGTCGGAGATGATGTTCTTCACAAAGGTGGCCTTGTCGTGCTTTTCCTCGTAGTAGGTCTTGGCGCCGTTGAAGGCCACCACCGCCATGGCGCACAGGGAGGCGGCCAGCTCATCCTCGCCCTTGACAAAGGCGGCGTAATCAAACTGGGCGCCCCAGCCCGCAAGGGGCTTGAAGGTTCTGCCCTCAAACCGGGCGACGCCGCTCTCCGCGCCGTTGATGGCGGTCACCGCGCCGGACCAGTGCTCACCGATACAGGTCAGCTCACTGCAGGCGACCACGATTCCCTCTGCGTCTACCACACCCACCGTACGGCTGATGTTGTCCTTCATCTGGAGCACAATACCCTGGAACATCCTGCTTGACACTGTGATCCCCTCCTAGTAATTTTTCTGCTTAAACCTATTATAACGGGTGGCCCCCCTGTTTGGCAAGAGTTTTTTTTATTTTTTTGTTCAGTTTGCCCAAAACCTTACGGCGCGTCCTCCATTTCTTTCAGCCTGGCGCGCTCACAGGCCGTCAAAAACCGCCATTTCCCAGCCTCCAGCCCCTCGTCCAGCGCCAAAGAACCCATGGAAAGCCTGTGCAGCTCCAGCACAGGCTTCCCCCGGGCTGCCAGCATCCGCTTCACCTGGTGGTACTTTCCCTCCCGCAGGGTGACCCGGCAGACGCTCCCGTCCCCAAGAGGCTCCAGCCCCGCGGGCAGGCAGCGCAGACCGCCGGCCAGCACCATCCCGTCTGCCAGAGCCCGCACGTCCTCTCCGTCCACATGCCCGTCTACCCTGGCCAGGTAGACCTTGTCCACGTGCTTTTTGGGGGACAGCAGCCGGTGGGCCAGGGGGCCGTCGTCGGTGAGCAGCAGCAGGCCGGTGGTGTCCTTGTCCAATCGGCCCACCGGGAACAGCCCCCGGCGGCGCAGCTCCAGGGGAAGCAGGTCCAGCACGGTGGGCTGATTTTTGTCCTCGGTGGCGGACAGAAGCCCCGCCGGTTTGTGGAGCATCACATAGACAAAGGGGGAACAGTCCACCGCCGCCCCGTCCACCGTGAGGGCCACCGCCGGGTCCAGCTTCTCCTCCGGGCGGGCCACAGGCACGCCGCCGGCCAGCACCCGGCCCTGACGGATCAGGTCCTTTACCTCCTTCCGGCTCCACCGCCCGGTGGAGGCCAGAAGCTTGTCAATGCGCTCCATAGATACCTCATTCCTGTGTAGGGCGTGACGACCCGGCACGCCTTACAAGACACATTCGGTACAAAAACGGCGCGCCGGGTCGTCGCGCCCTACAGGCATATCCCCCTCCCCAGCCGCATACGTTAAAGAGAGAACAAGCCACGGAAGGGAGAAATTGCTGTGTTGATTATGACCGCGAAGCTGCCCAAGCGCAAGCTGACCCTGGGTGTGGCGGCGGCAGCTCTGCTGTGCTGCTGCGCCATTGCCCTGAACTTCGGCCAGGCCCTCACTCGGGAGGTCTCCGGCCCCGCCCTCCCCAGCCCCAAGGGGGTAAAAACCAATCAGGACCGGATCGACTACCTGTCCGCCTACGGCTGGCAGGTGTCTGAGGAGCCCATCGCCACCCAGGAGCTGTTCATCCCCGAGGAGCTGGACGACAGCTACGATGAGTATGTGGCCCTCCAGAGCCAGCAGGGCTTTAATCTGGAAAAATACACCGGCAAACGGGTCAAGCGGTATACCTATGAGGTGCTCAACTACCCCACCGGGGAGACAGGTGTGCAGGCCAACCTGCTCCTCTATAAAAATACCGTCATCGGCGGCGAGATCCTCTCCCCTCAGCTGGACGGATTTTTACATGGGCTCGCCATGCCTTGAATGTAGGGGGCGGGCTCTGTCCCGCCCCACTCTCAACCAAAGAATCGGGCCGCCGAGGGCAGCGGCCCCTACATGGCGGGGCGGCACGGAGGCCGCTCCCTAGCGCTCCACAATGTGCACGTTCAGATGGTCATAGGTCATCTCCACCCCGTGGCGGTCGAAGGACTCCCGCACCCCCTCCAACAGGGCATAGTACACATCCCAGTAGTCGCCCGAGGCGGTCCACAGCCGGACCAGGTACTCGATGCTGCTGGACTGATACTCGGACAGATAGACCGCCGGGGCGGGGTCATCCAAAATGCCGGGGGTGGCGGACAACACCTCCTGGATGGCGGCGCGCACCTGGGCGGTGGGGGCATCATAGGAGGCGGTGAGCTTCAGGTCCATCCGCCGCCTTCCCAGACGGTTATAATTCGTGATTTTGGCGGCGGACAGCTGGCTGTTGGGGACAAAAATCTCCTTGTTGTCCGGGGTGACGAAGGTGGTGTAGGACATGTCCACCGCGGAGACAGTGCCGCTGACGCCGTCGGCCTCCACAAAATCCCCCGGGGAGAAGGGCTTTGTCACCAGCAGCACCAGTCCCCCCGCCAGGTTGGACAGAGTGTTCTGCAGGGCCATGGACACCGCCAGCCCCGCCACGCTGAGCAGGGCAATGATGGAGGTGGTGTCCACGTCCAGGGTGCCCGCCAGCGTCAGGGCCAGCAGAACCCAGAGGAAAATCCTCACCGCTGTGCGGATATAGGTCCTGATGGCGGACACCGATTTGCTCCTGTCCAGCATCCGGTCCACCATTCTCATCAGCAGCCGGATGATCAGCCAGCCCGCCAGAACAATCACCGCCACCCGCACCAGTGCGCCCAGGGTCAGGTCCTGAATGCCCACGGTTCTGCCGATTGTCTGTATCGCTTCTTCCACTGCATCCATGCGTCTCATACCTCCTCAGGAAAACAGCCGGCCAGAGGCCGGCTGTCCGTGCAGGGCGGGATATTTCGGTCCGCCGGAATTAATCCTATCGTAACGATGCGCCCTGCAGATCAATAATTCATCTGCTTGCGGCGGGACAGGTTCATAGTGCCCTCCTGCATCTGGTCCAGGCTGTCCAGGCTCTTGCCAGTACCGAAGGCCACGCAGGAGATGGCGTCGTCGGCCACGTGGGTCTCGATGCCCGTGTGGCTCTGGACCAGCTTGTCAAAGCCCCACAGCAGGGAGCCTCCGCCGGTCATGATGATGCCGTTGGTGGAGATGTCGGCCACCAGCTCGGGGGGGGTGCGCTCCAGGACGCCGTGGATGGCCTCCAGAATGGAGTTGGAGGTCTCCTCAAAGGCCTCGATCATCTCGCTGGAGGTGACGTTGAACACCCGGGGCAGGCCGGTCATAAGACAGCGGCCCTTGATCTCCATGGAGACCTCCTCCGGTCGGGGGAAAACACAGCCGATGTTGATTTTCAGCTCCTCGGCGGTGCGGTCGCCGATGAGGACGTTGTGCTTGCGGCGGATATACTTCACCACCGCCTCGTCAAATTTGTCGCCGGCCACCTTGATAGAGGCCGACTCCACCACTCCGCCCAGGGAGATGACGGCAATGTCGGCGGTGCCGCCGCCGATGTCCACCACCATGTGTCCGTCGGGCTTGGTGATGTCGATGCCGGCGCCGATGGCGGCGGCCACCGGCTCCTCAATGAGATAGGCACGGCGGGCTCCCGCCTGGATGCCCGCGTCCACCACGGCGCGCTCCTCAACCTCGGTGATGCCCGAGGGCACGCAGATGAGCAGGCGAGGCTTGAACAGGGAGAAGGAGACCACCTTCCGGATGAATTCCTTGAGCATCTTCTCCGTCATGTCGTAGTCGGAGATGACCCCCTCCCGCAGGGGGCGCATGGCCACAATGTTGCCCGGGGTGCGGCCCAGCATGGCCTGGGCCTCGGTGCCCACCTTCAGCAGCTTGCCGGTGTTCTTGTCCATGGCCACCACGGAGGGCTCTCTCAAAACCACGCCCTTGCCCTTGATATATACCAAAACCGAGGCGGTGCCCAGGTCGATGCCGATATCTTTACTAAAGAAACCCATTTTCTTGTTCCACCTTATTTTGTCAAATTTTGTATTTTCTGACCGCCTTACAGGCGGTTCTTCCAACCCACTTTATATTATAGCCGGATGTGCTCCGGTTTTCAACCGTTTTTTCCAACAATTTTCGCTTTTTAAACAACCCCTAATCCCCTCTGGCCCGGGCCAGCGTGAGGCAGAACACCTGTTCCGCGCCCGCCTGGCGCAGCAGGGCGGCGCACTCCTCCAGGGTGGAGCCGGAGGTGACCACATCATCCACCAGCACCACCCGCTTTCCAGTCAGGTCGGTTCCAGGCAGCAGGGCATAGGCCCCCCTGGCGTTGGCCCGGCGGGCGCTGTCCTCCTCCAGCTCCGACTGGGGGCCTGTGTCCCGCATTTTGACCAGAACAGGCCCCGCCGGAATGGACAGCAGCCGGCCCACCTCCCGAGCCATCAGCTCCGCCTGGTCGAACCCCCGCTCCCGAAGGCGCTCTTTGGACAGGGGCGCCCAGCAGATCAGGCCGGCCCCCTCCGGCAGGCGGTCTTTCAGACACTGGGCCATCACCGCCGCAAAGGGCCTGCCCAGCGCCCGTACCCTGCTGAATTTGTAGCGGTGGATGGCCTCCCGCACCAACTCGCCATAAGCCAGGGGCGAGAAACAGCCGTCGGCAAAGTCAATCCGCCGCTCCCCCGCCCGGCCCTCCAGCCAGGGCAGGCTGGGCTGACACCTGGGACACAGCGGCGCCCGGGGATCGTCCAGAACCCGCTGGCAGTAGGGGCACTTCGGCGGAAAGAGCAGGTCCAGGAGCCCCTCCCGGACCCTCATTTCAGCTCCTCCTCTGAGATGGGACCGTGCTCCTTCTCAAATTCCCGGATGCACTTCTGGATCAGATACAGAATCTGTCCGCTCATGGAGCGGCCCTCGTATTCAGCGATATAGACCAGCTTGCCATGGTGTTCACCGCTGATTGTAATGCCTAAATGTTTATCGCGCTTCATTGGGATACCACCATCCTTTTATGAAAGGTATGGTATCCCATTTTTTCGCATCTTATCTCAGTTTTAACTTGATTCAAGTTAGAAAAAAACTTGTTTCAAGTAATCCCTGGGAGTGTCCTTTCCGCAGATTTTATGTAGGGGCGGATATCATCCGCCCGTCTTTTCCGCAGCTGCGGCTTTCCATAGAGCGGGCGGCTAATAGCCGTCCCTACAGACAGGGAAAACAACCAGGATAAAATGCACAGATGGGCACTCCCTAATCTGTGCTCCTTGACAACCTGCGGAGACGTGGTATAATAGATATATAAAAGGCGCTGCTACACAGCGGTCAGCCCTTCTCAAGCTACAGAAATCTGTTAGCCGTCCGGGGCCATCCGGGCGGCTAACACGCGTTTGGGGCCGTAAGTATCACCAGCAGAGCTGTTATGATTACACACGCCACGAAACGCAGGACCTTCGTCCAGCGCCCGTTCCCCATCGCATCACCCCCCTTCTCCAAGGGAGTGGCTAACCGCCATTTGCAACAGCGCCTGTCCTCAGTATAGAGGGCAGGCGCTGTTCTATCAATCCATCATTCATCCAGAAGGGGCATGGGGGCCTCCGGCTTGGTGGGGGCGGCGGTGTCGTCAAAGACCTTCGTGATTCCCGTCAGGGCGCTCTCCTGGTCGGCCACCAGCTTGGTGAGCCGGCCCAGGCCGGCCCGGACCCGCTCCAGCTCGCTGACGGCGTGGGAGGCGGAAAGCTCCACCTCGCCCCGCATGTCGCTGTACTCCCGCTCCATCCGGTGGAGCCACTGCTCCACCTGACGGCGCACCCGCTGGGCATCCTCCTCCGCCTTCTCCTGGATGGCCAGGGCCCGGCGGTGGGCATCCAGCTCCACCACGACGGTGCGCTCCTTGATCTGGGTGTACGCCTCGGCGTCGGGCCGGAGCCCGTCCAGCTGGGCCTGGACCTCGTCCCGCTCCTGCTGGGCCTGGCTGATCTGCCGCTGGCTGGCGGTCAGGTCCCGCTCCGCCGTGTCCAGCTGAACCCTGAGCCCGTCCCGCTCCTGGCGCAGGTCCTCCAGCTCCTCCTGGAGCTGCTCCACCTGCCGGCGCAGGCTGTCCCGCTCCTGACGCAGGTCCTCGCACTCGCGCTCGGCCTCCTCCAGCCGGCCGCTGAGCTCCTGCTGAGCCTGGGACGACTGCCTGGACTGCTCCTCTAGAAAGGTGAGCACGTCCTGCTTGTTAAAGCCGCCTACCGCTGCGGAACGGAAGGGATGATCCATACCTTACACCTCTTTTGAAGGCGGCGCCTCCGCCGCCGATTTCGTCACTGCTCTGGATATTTTATCACAGCCTTCCGCAAATTACAATCACTTCTCTGTCATTGCCCCAAATTCAAAAACGTCAAGGGTTCCATGCAGAAAAATCCCTCACCGCTGTGCATAGTTCCATTTTTCAAGCAGCGCCTAAATATTATACCCATTGTTAAATAGCGCGGCACAGATACTTATAGTATAGGAAGATCGCACTGTGGTCCTTTTGGCCGCATTCGTGATTGTGCAGCCATTGCAGGATCTCCTGGACCTCCGCGGTCATAGGCACGGGCGCGCCCACCGCGTGGGCACAGTCCAGGGCGTTGTTCAGGTCTTTGATGTGTAGGTCGATCCTGAAGCCGGGCCTGTCATCCCCGGCAATCATCATGGGCGCTTTTGCGTCCATAACGGTGGAACCGGCCAGGCCGCCCTTGACCGCCTGAAACACCAATTCAGGGTCTACCCCTGCTTTTTGAGCTAAGGTCAGCGCCTCCACCAGGGCCTGGATGTTGCAGGCCACGATGATCTGGTTGGCCAGCTTGGTGGTGTTGCCCGCGCCCACGCCGCCGCAACGGATCACAGAGCTTCCCATGGCCTCCAGCAGGGGCCTGCAGCGGTCAAAGACCTCCTGCCTGCCGCCCACCATAAAGGACAGGGTGCCGTCGATGGCCTTGGGCTCGCCGCCGGAGACGGGGGCGTCCAGCATCTCAATGCTTTTCTTTGCCACCTCAGCGGCAATCTCCTTGGAGGCCACGGGGTTGATGGAGCTCATGTCGATGAACACGCTTCCCGGCCTCATGTGGGCGGCCACCCCGTCCTCACCCAGCATGACGGCCTTCACCTGGGGGCTGTTGGGCACCATGGTGAACACCACATCGCAGGCTTCGCCAATCTCGGCGTTGGAGGCGCTCTTGGCGCCCGCCTCCACCAATTCCGGGGCCGCCCTGTTGGAGCTGCTGACCATCAGGTCATAGCCCGCCCTCAGCAAATTCTTCGCCATAGGCTTTCCCATAATACCCAAACCAATAAAACCGATTTTCATAAAAAACCATCCTTTCCCTTCCCTGGTAGTCTTTGCGGACCGTAGGATTCCCGGCCCGGCAGTCCCGGAAAAGCATGTTCAGCCTACAGGAGAAAGCCTTCCTTGACAATTCGCAAAGCTGACAAAATCGGCCCCGTATGTTTGGAG
Source organism: Colidextribacter sp. OB.20 (assembly GCF_009911595.1). Classification (GTDB taxonomy): domain Bacteria; phylum Bacillota; class Clostridia; order Oscillospirales; family Oscillospiraceae; genus Lawsonibacter. Next base: position 19,230 of record NZ_QWKG01000045.1, on the reverse strand, counting down.
AATCAGATAGATGTTCAGAAATTGAAATTGACAGTGAAATGACATGCAATCATCCTGAACGAAGCGGACGGAACCGGGCATTTCAAGCTGATTTCAATTTTTGAAATTCTGGAGGCTGTCATAAAATAAGTGAAGGATTTTTATTTACTTTACATGTTGCGGCAGGAGGCCGCTCCTGCTACACTGATGGACAGAACCTGGAAAAGCTCAATTGCTGTGATCACAGTACGAAGGATATGGAGGCCGCTTATGGATCAAATCTTGAACCTGCTGAGTCTGACGCCGGAGGAAGAGGAGACGTTCCACGCTGCCGCCCCAGGCTATGCCCAGCGCTTTGCCGCCGATGGGACCGGCCTTGCCCCGGAGGACTACGCTGGAGCGCAAATTGTGCTGGGAAATCCCCCTGTGTCAATGTTCCGGAGCAGCACCGCTCTGCGGTGGCTTCAAACCCGCAGCGCCGGCGCGGACCCCTATGGTGATCCCGGCGTGCTCCCACACGGGGCCATACTCACCACCGCCTCGGGCGCCTATGGGCATTCCGTGTCCGAGCACATGTTCGCCATGCTGCTTTCCCTGATGAAACGGCTGCCTGCCTATCGGGATCAGCAGGATGCGGGACAGTGGCGCGACCTGGGGCCTGTCCAGACATTGCAGGATGCTCAGGTGCTGGTTGTGGGGACGGGAGACCTCGGCTCCTCCTTTGCCAGGCTGTGCAAAGCCCTGGGCGCGTCCACAGCCGGCGTGCGGCGGGACCCGGAAAAGGGAGCGGAGGGGATCGACCGGATGTATCCCTTTAGCCAGCTGGACAGCCTCCTGCCGGAGGCGGACGCAGTGGCGCTGATGCTCCCCCGGGCAGCACAGACGGCGGGGCTCTTTGACCGGACCCGGCTGCTGCGTATGAAGCCCTCGGCCATTCTGCTCAACGGGGGCCGGGGCAGCGTGCTGGACTGCGCCGCCCTGGCCCAGGTGCTGGAGGAGGGCCGTCTCTGGGGGGCCGGCCTGGACGTCACCGATCCGGAACCCCTCCCCTCTGACCACCCGCTCTGGCGGCAGCCCCGGGCGCTGATCACGCCCCATACAGCCGGGGGAAACCACTTGGCGGACACCGAGCGGCGTGTGGCTGCCATCGTTCTGGAAAACCTGAGGCGGTACATAGGGGGAGAAGCGCTGAAGAACAGAATCCTGTGAGAGGAGAGAACCTATGGGAGCAATTTATCAAATTTACGGCGCCGACGCCCACTCTATGACCATGTCTCTGATGGAGTCCGCCCATGTGGCTGAAATGATCCCCAGCGGCGCCGGCGTGGCCCTCAAGCCAAACCTGGTGGTGGCGGGAACGCCGGAAAACGGGGCCACCACCCACGCCGGCGTGCTGTCCGGGGCGATTGAATATTTGCAGGGCCACGGAATCTCCGACATCAGCATCATTGAGGGCTCCTGGGTGGGAGACGATACGGGGCGCGCCTTCCGGGCCGCCGGATATGACGAGATCGGGCAGCGGTACAAGGTCCCTCTCTACGACCTGAAGCGGGACAAGACCCGCAAGGTGTCCACCCCCCTGCGGGAGATGGAAATCTGCTGCCGAGCTCTGGATGCCGGCTTTCTCATCAATCTGCCCGTCTTGAAGGGGCACTGCCAAACCACGATGACCTGTGCCCTGAAAAACTGCAAGGGCTGTCTGCCCGACCGGGAGAAGCGCCGGTTCCACTCCGAGGGGCTGATGCGGCCCATCGCCGCCCTGGCCGCCGCGCTGCGCCCGAACCTGACCATTGTGGACAGCATCTGCGGTGACCTGGACTTTGAGGAGGGGGGCAACCCGGTCCCCACCGGCCGGATGTATCTGGGAACCGACCCGGTTCAGCTGGACGCATACGGCTGCCGTCTCATGGGGCTGGACCTCCGGGAGGTGCCCTATATCGCCCTGGCGGAGCAGTGGGGCGCGGGCAGCACGAAAATTGAACCTGAGGACGTCATATCTCTCAACCAGCCCCAGGCGGCGACCAGCTATCCAAGACCTTCCCGGACGGTGGCCTCCCTGACCCGGGATGTGGACGCCCGCTCGGCCTGTTCGGCCTGCTACGCGGCGCTGGTCCGGGCCCTCCACCGCAGCGGGGCAAGGCCGGGAAGGATTGCCATCGGTCAGGAGTGGAGGGGCGTGCCCTTTGACGGTCTGGGGGTCGGAAGCTGCTGCGACTGCGCCGCCCGCCAGGTAAAGGGCTGCCCTCCCTCGGCGGCGGACATTATGCGCGCCATTTCAGATTGACTTTTTAATTGGACCGGGATATAATGATCCGTGCTGATTCAGGATACCTTCGCTGCATCGGGACCTTTGGCACAAATTTGGGATGGCTCGCCTCACTACCGGGACTTCCCAAGGTTCCCAATCCAAAATTTGGAGATAGGAGTGTCAAATTATGGCAAGCATCCCTACTGTTGCGAAGATGGAAGTATACCCTGTGGCCGGCCACGACTGCATGGAGCTGAACCTGTCCGGCGCACACGCCCCCTACTTTACCCGGAATATCGTCATCCTCACCGACTCCAACGGCGTGGAGGGGGTTGGCGAGGTGCCCGGCGGCGAGAAGATCACCAGGGCCCTGGAGGACGTGGAGCATCTGGTGGTGGGCACCCGCATCGCCGATTACAAGCAGACCCTGAACAAGGTCCGCGCCTGGCTCAGCGAGAACATCAAGGACGACGTGCGGGGCCTTCAGACCTTTGACCTGCGCACCGGCGTCCATGTGGTCACCGCCATTGAGGCCCCTCTTCTGGATCTCATGGGTAAGTTCCTGGACGTGCCCGCGGCGGCCCTCATGGGCGACGGCATCCAGCGGGACCGGGTTCAGTTCCTGTCCTACCTGTTCTATGTGGGCGACCGGAAAAAGACCGACCTGGAGTATGAGGAGGAGCCGGACGCCAGCTGCGACTGGTACCGCCTGCGCCATGAGGAGGCCCTCACTCCGGAGAAAATCGTGGCGCTGGCAAAAGCGACCCACGAGAAATACGGCTTTGTGGACTTCAAGCTCAAGGGGGGCGTGCTGGCCCCCAAGGAGGAGGTCAAGGCTGTCCAGGCCATCAAGGCCGCCTTCCCCGACGCCCGGGTGGACCTGGACCCCAACGGCTGCTGGAGTCTCCAGGAGGCCCTGGAGGTCGCCCCCGACCTGAAGAAATGCCTGGCCTACTGCGAGGACCCCTGCGGAGCGGAGAACGGGTTCTCCGGCCGTGAGATCATGGCCGAGTTCCGCAAGGCCACCATGATGCCCACCGCCACCAACATGATCAACACCGACTGGAGGCAGATGTGCCACACCATCGCCCTCCAAAGTGTGGACATCCCCCTGGCCGACCCCCACTTCTGGACCATGGAGGGCTCCGTCCGGGTGGGCCAGCTGTGCAATGACTTCGGATTGATGTGGGGCTGTCACTCCAACAACCACTTCGACATCTCCCTGGCCATGGTGGTGCAGTGCGCCGCTGCCATCCCCGGCAAGATGAACGGCATCGACACCCATTGGATCTGGCAGGAGGGCCGGGAGCGGCTCACCGTGAAGCCCATGGAGATTGTGGGCGGCTGCATCGACCTGCCCAGGAAGGGCGGACTGGGGATCGAGGTGGACCGGGAGCAGGTGATGAAGGCCCACCAGCTGTACATGGACAAGTGCTACGGCAAGGGCGCCAGAAATGACGCCGTCGGCATGCAGTACCTCATCCCCAACTGGGTATTTGACAATAAAAAGCCCTGCCTGGTGCGCTGAGCTGAACACATTTCCAGAGCCGGAACAGGCGAATCCCTGTTCCGGCTCTGATTGTTTTGAGTATGGATATGGAGGTGTTCTCTGTGGCCAAATTCGCGTTTATTTTACCCAGACCTGAGATGGTGGACATGGCCGGCAGAATCGCGGCGGAGCTGGATATGGAAGTGGTGCACAATGTCTCGGTTCCCACCACCCAGGTGGTGGCGGAGGCCCTGCGGGCGCAGACCCTGGGTGCGGGCATTCTGGTGGCCCGGGGGCGGCAGGCGTCCATTTTGAAGGAAAATACCGCCCTGCCCGTTGTGGAGCTGCAGCTCACCGGCCAGGAGATGGCCCTCTTCCTCCACCGGGCCAGGGCGATGGTGCCCCAGATCCCCTGTCCCAGAATCGGCATCGTGACCATCCAGAATATGGTGGGGGACCTGCGGTATTTTGATGAGATATGCGGAATCGAGCTGCATACCTACTTTGTCAGCGGCAACGCTGAGCTGGAGGAGGGGGCGGCCCGGGCGCTGGAGGACGGCATGGACGTGATCATGGGCGGCGACCTGGTCAACGAGTACTGCCACCGGCACAATAAGCTGACACTGTTTATCGGCAGCACCGACGACTCCATTCGTGCCGGACTGATCGCGGCCAGGAATGTGGGCTTCGCGGCGGACAAGGAGCACCGGAGCGCGGCCCGTCTCCAGACACTGCTGGACTATTCCTTCAACGGAATCATCGAGCTGGACGCCCGAGGCATGATCCTCCGGGCTAACGATATCGCCTGCAAGATACTGGACCGGGAGAGGCCCTCTCTGCTGGGGGTGCCCCTGTCCTCCCTGATGCCGGAGGGGGACGCCTCCGCCTGGGAGGATACGCTGAAAGAAAATCGGGAGATGTATTTCTCCGCCCTGGAGCTGGCCGGAATCGAGGTTGTGGCCAACGCCGCCCCCATCAAGCCGGGGGACAGCCTGGAGGGGATTGTGTTCTCCTTCTATGAGCTGCACTCCATGGAGCGGGAGGGGGAGCAGGCCCGGCGGGAGCGCTACCGCCTGTACCGCTATCTGGCCCGGGGGCGCTTTGAGCAGGTGGACCGGGAGAGCCCTGAGATGCAGCGCATTATCAAGCTGGCCCGCACCTTCGCCGCCACCTCCCAGCCTATCCTGATCCAGGGGGAGGTGGGCAGCCGGAAGTCCCTCTTCGCTCAGAGCATCCACAATGCCAGCGAGTATGCGGAGGGGCCCTTTGTCACCTTTCACTGTGAGAGCGGTCAGGCCGGACAGGGGGAGGCCCTGGCCCAGGCGGAGCGGGAGGCCAACAACGGCACGCTGTACCTCAACCGGCTGGACTGTCTGGCCCCGGAGGGACAGCACGTCCTGAGGCAGCTGATTGAGGAGGGCGTGATCTGGCAGAAGCGGGAGGGCCGTCCCCTTCCCGCCCAGGTGAGGATCATCGTTTCCATGCCGGGGGAGCTGTGGGACCTGGTGCGGGAGGGAAGGTTCCAGCCGGAGCTGTACTATCTGCTTGTCCCCATGCGCCTGAAAATGCCCCCGCTGCGCACCCGGCCCGACGATTTGGAGCGCACCATCGGCATGTGCCTGGACGACTGCGCCGCCCGGTTCAAGCGGTATGTGGTGCTGACGAAGGAGGCCCGCAGAGTGCTGCTGGAGTACCCCTGGCCGGGGAACTACACCCAGCTGCGCGCCTTTATGGAGCGCCTGATCCTTACCGCCCCGTCCCGCACCATAAACGACAACTATGTCCGCCGCCTGCTGGGTGAGCTCTATCCCGAGGCCTGCGCCGCGTCGGTCTCCGCCCCGGCAGACGGGCCGGCCTCAGAGGCCGCCGCGCTGCTCCAGGCCCTCGCCCGCAACCAGGGGAACCGGGCAGCCACCGCCGCGGAGCTGGGGATCAGCAAGACCACCCTCTGGCGGCGCATGAAGCGGTACGGACTGCAGGACCATTTTGAGAGCGAGGAGCCATAAAAAGGACGCCGCCAGCTTTTGGCGGCGCCTCTTTCGTTACAGCTGCCTTGCGATTTCCAGGATACGGCCCAGCTCCGGGAGGAGGTCAAAATTCAGCCACGCCTCGCCGGGAGGCTGACGCAGGCTCACCCTCCGCCACAGCAGGCGCTGGTGGAGGTACACCGACAGGACGCCGCCGGTGACCGCCATTGCCATGGGGGTTGGCGTGTAGCCCGCCAGCTCTTTCAGGCCGCTCAGGACAGGCTGGGCAGGCAGGGCGTCCTCCCGGCCTGTTATAACCACCCAGTCCTCCCTCAGCCAGCGGGGGAGCTCCTGCGCTGTGGGGCACAGACCGTCATGCCGGCCGAAGTAGGCGGCCCGGGAGCGGGGGTCCATCAGGTCCTGGCGAATCAGACGGCAATCCAGCCCGGTGTCCTGGGCCAGCTCCACCCGGACCCAGGTGCCGGTGAGGTACTCGGCCCTCTGGTGCTGGGCGTCCGAGTGAAAGAAGTTGCCCAGAACCACCTCCCCCACTTGAACCTCCCGGCCTCGCCACAGGCCGCGGCCCCCCTCCTTCTGGGTGACCGCGCCGGGGTCCTCCCCCACCGCCACCAGCCGGGGGTCTCTGACCTCAGCCTGGTCCAGGGCGGGAGAGGCGTAGGCGGCCTCCGCCAGGTAACGACCCAGTGAGAGGCGGATGGATGCCCGGATGCAGTCTCTCTGATATCCTCTGGCCCGGGGGCGGACTGCCAGAAGATAGAGTAATGCATTCAGTCCAAGGATTGCCAGGGTGGCGTGGCGGTGGATAAAATATGCCGACAGTGCCAGCACAGCCAGAGACAGACAGAGCAGATCAAGCAGGCGCAGCCTTTTGAACTGTATTCTGAGCTGAGAAAGCAATTCCTGATCCATAAATATTCTCCTTTGAAAAATAACGGTGGATTTGGAACTGACTATATCAGGTTTTCATGCGTCCGGCAAGGGGGTGTTTTACAAAAGGACGGAGAGATGGTTTGTGCGTTTATGCCAAAAAAACAGCGAATTTTTATGCAAAACAGTAAGAAGAGGTCATCAAGGCCGAAATATGAACCAACAAATGAAATACAGATGAAACAAAATGTTTCGACTTGCGTTTCATTAAGCGGAGCGCCTAATTCTACAGGTCCGTTTCAAGTGATTTTGTGAATGGAATTTGGAGGGCCGCTTTGATATGATACATACCGTAGTGAGGCGAGACCAACCCGGTTTCCCAAAGGTTCCCCGGAATTCCAGCTCAACGCCAAAAGATTTCAACACTTAGAAAGGCAGGATGAAACAATGAAACTGAAGAAACTGACAGCTCTGCTCCTTTCCGCCGCCATGACAATCGGCCTGCTGGCCGGCTGCGGCAACAAGACCAGTCAGCCCAGCGGCGGCTCCAACGCGGGTCAGTCCAGCGGCGGCAGCTCCAGCGCGGGCCAGCCCAGCGGCGGCGGCGACTCCGGCGACTCCAGCCTGAAGGGCAAGCGGGTGCGCGTGGTCATCGGCTCCACCTCCACCGGCGGCGACTCCTACATGATCGCCGACATGGTCACCCGCTATCTGGGCGAGGAGATGGGCTTTAACGGCAAGGTGGACCCCGTAGGCAACGCCGCCGCTCTGGACGCCATCTCCACCGCCAAGGGAGACGGCACCACCATCATGATGTTCCACGACATGACCTTCCTCAGCGTGATGTTCGGCGCTGTGGACGCCAAGTACGGCCTGGAGAACATGACCGTGGGTCCCCGCATCGGTCAGAATCCCGGCGGCTGCTTCGCCGCCCATGCCGACGCCCCCTATGATTCCATCGCCGGCGCTGCCGAGTGGCTGAAGAGCAACCCCGACAAGACTGTCCGCGTGAACATCGAGGCCGGCGGAGCCTCCCACCTGGTCTTTGCCGCCTACTGGCTGTGGATTCAGGAGACCTACGGCGACGACGTAGCCAACCGGGTAAAGGCCATCGTCGGCGGCTCCACCGACGAGAAGAAGCAGCGCCTGTGGGACAACAACGCTGACATCATCTACGGCGACTACTCCGCTTTTTCCGAGTTTACCAAGGAGGGCGTGGACGCCCAGCTGGCTATGAAGATGATGGACCCCGCCGACAAGATCGAGGGCGTGGACCTGCCCACCATGGCGGACAACGGCGTAACCTTCGACGGCGCCCCCTATGTCTACTCCAAGGAGTTCGCCATGTATTTCCCCAAGGACATGGACCAGGGTATCCTGGACGAGATCACCGCCGCCATGCAGAAGGTCTGTGAGAACCCCGACTTCCAGGCTGAGATGGCCGCTATGAAGTATAAGACCGTTTCCGCCGGCGACACCGCCCTGGCCGCCTCTCAGGAGTTTATCCAGGCCAAGTCCGACACCTGCAAGAAGATCATCGACATCGCTCCCTCGCTGGACAGCCTGACCTGAACCGGCACGTACATCCGAATCATGTAGAAACTACCGCCGGAGCGCTGGCATACGGCGCCCCGGCGGTATCGCATTTCAGTAACAGAAAGGCAGTGAATTGTCTATGGGAGACTTATTCCGCATTGATGTGGTCTACTCCACCCAGCACTGGATATTTCCTACCATCATCATCTCCATCCTTGTCATCCTGGGGCTGGTCATTCTGGTGACCGAGGGGATGGGGCGTGTCAAGGCCGGCAAGGGCTTTTTTACCAAGCCCGGGCGTTTTTTTGCTGAGAACTATGACAAGGTAAAGCTCTGGGGCTGCGTCGTTCTAATGGTCGCCTACTTCTTCCTGCTGGACAAAATCGGCTTTACCGTATGCTCCATCATCTTTGTGTTCCTGTTCAACACCCTCTTTGCCGGTCCGGCCCGGATGAAGGATGTGCGGTATCATGTGGTGAGCGTGATTATCTCGGTGGTGTCGGTTCTGATTATCAGCATCCTGTTCGGCACCGTGTTCGACATCACCCTGCCTGACGGCGTCTGCACCATCTGGATTCAGAGCCTGGGCATCACAATTTTCTAAGAAAGGCTGGTGAACCTGTATGCCATTTGCCATCGGTCCTGAGTATATTGCCGTGGCCCTCCTGGGCGTGGTCATCGGCATCATTTTCGGCGCGATCCCCGGCATGACGGCCACCATGGCCGTGGCTGTGTTCCTCCCTCTGACCTACGCCTACTCCATGGAGATGGCCCTGTATCTGCTGCTGGGCCTCTATGTGGGCGGCATCTCCGGAGGCCTGGTGCCTGCCATCCTGATCTCCATCCCCGGCACGCCGTCGTCGGTGTGCACCACCTTTGACGGCCACCCCATGGCCCTTCGGGGCGAGAGTGAGCGGGCGCTGAAGATCGGCGTCACCGCCTCCTTCTTCGGCGGTCTGATCTCCCTGGCGGTGCTGGCCCTGTTCACCCCCATTCTGGCGGGCTGGGCCATCAAATTCTCCGCCGTGGAGAAGTTCCTGATTATCCTCTTTGCCCTCACCGTCATCGCCGCCCTGTCCAAGGGGCAGATGCTCCGGGGCATCTGGATCGGCCTGCTGGGCGTGCTCATCGCCATGATGAACCAGTTCTCGGTAAACAACGCCTACCGGATGGTGCCCGACGGCCTGAAAACCTATATGCAGGGCGGCTTCCAGCTCTTCCCGGTGCTCATCGGCCTGTTCGCCATGGCGGAGATGTTTGAGCAGTGTGAGACCGGAATGCACGCCAAATATTCCAAGGACGACTCCGCCGGCATCGGCGAAAATGTGAAGTTCCGCTTCTCCGACTTCAAGGGGCAGGTCATCAATGTGTTCCGCTCCTCCCTCATCGGCACCTTTATGGGCATCCTCCCCGGCGTGGGCGGCTCCGCAGCCTCCCTGATCGCCTACTCCCAGGCCAAGAGCTGGTCCAAGCACCCCGAGCTGCTGGGCACCGGCGTGCCCGAGGGCCTGATCGCCTCCGAGTCCTCCAACAACGGCCTCACCGGCGGCGCCCTGGTGCCCCTGCTGAGCCTGGGCATCCCCGGCGACTCCACCACCGCCGTGCTCATCGGGGCCTTTATGCTCCAGGGCGTGCAGGTGGGCCCCCTGTTCATCACCAACAACCCCGAGGTGTGGAACACCATCCTGGTGGCTCTGCTGATCTGCAACGTGCTCATGTTCCTGGTGATGTTCTTCCCCGTCAAGCTGCTGGCCAAGGTCATCCTGATCCCCCAGGAGCGGCTGTACCCCGTGGTGCTGATGATGTGCTCCGTGGGCGCCTACGCCACCCTGAACGGCCGGATGTTCGACGTGTGGTGCCTGCTGCTCTTCGGCGTGGTGGGCTACCTGCTGAAAAAGCTGCACTTCCCGGTGTCCTGCTTCCTCATTGGCTTTATTCTGGGCCGGGACCTGGAGAACTACTTCATCCAGGCCATCACCGCCTACAACGGCCATCTCACCGGATTCTTTGTCCGGCCAATGGGCTGGGTCATCTGGGCCCTGATTATCATCTTTGTGGCCTATGCTATCCTGGATAACCGCAAAAGCAAGAAGAGGAATCGGACAGCGGCCATGAAGGGTGAGTAAGGAGGAGTGCATATGTCCGCGCCTTTATACATCAAGGTAAAAGAACAGGACAATGTGGCTATCGCGGTCCACGATATCGCCGCCGGCGTGGAGGTCATGCCCGGGGTCATCACCCGGCAGGATATCCCCCAAGCCCACAAGATCGCCCTGACCCACATCCCCAGGGGCGGTGAAATCGTCCGCTACGGGGTGGTCCTGGGCTATGCCAGGGACGACATTCCCGTGGGCAGCTGGATCAACGAGCACATGCTGGACCTGCCCCAGACCCCCGGCCTGGACGACATGCCCTTCGGCACCAGTATCGTCCCTCCGGAGGCCCTGCCCGACCCCACCCGGAAAACCTGGATGGGCTACCGGAACAAAACCGGCCCCGCCGGAACCCGAAACCTGCTGGGCATTGTCACCACCGTCCAGTGCGCCGCCGGCGTGCTGAATGTGGCGGTGGAGCGGATCAGGCGGGAGCTGCTGCCAGGCTATCCCAATGTGGAGGGCGTGGTGGCGGTGACCCACCCCTATGGCTGCGGGGTTGCCATCAAGGCCCGGGAGGCCCACATCCCCATCCGGGCGGTCACCAACCTCATCCGCCACCCCAACTTCGGTGGGGAGGTTATGGTGGTGGGCCTGGGCTGTGAGAAGCTGACCTACGACATGGTCCTTCCCCCGGAGGATATCACCCCGGAGAACACCCTGACCCTCCAGGACTACCCCGGCCACGACGCCATGATGGAGGCTATCCTGGCGATGGCCGACAAAAAGCTGCAAAGCCTGAACCGGCGTGTCCGGGAGGAGCTGCCCCTGAGCGAGCTGCTCATTGGGATGCAGTGCGGCGGCAGCGACGCATTTTCCGGCCTGACCGCCAATCCCAGTGCCGGCTACGCCGCCGACATGCTGGTCAAGGGCGGGGCCACTGTCCTGTTCAGCGAGGTCACCGAGGTCCGGGACGGCGTTCACCTGCTGGCCGCCCGGTGCCGGGACGAGGCCGCCCGGGATAAGCTGGCCGCCGAAATGCGCTGGTACGACCAGTATCTGGAGGCCGGCGGGGTGGACCGGGACGCCAACCCCACCCCGGGCAACAAGAAGGGCGGCCTGGCAAACATTGTGGAGAAGGCTATGGGCTCCATCGCCAAATCGGGGATGGCCCCCATTGAGGAGGTCCTCTCCCCGGCGGAACGGCCCACCAGGCACGGCCTGATCTACGCCGCCACGCCCGCCAGCGACATCGTCTGCGGCCCCTCCCAGCTGGCCAGCGGCATCGGACTCCAGGTCTTTATGACCGGCCGGGGGACTCCCTACGGCCTGGCCGCCGCCCCGGTTATCAAGGTCTGCTCCCGCAATGAGATGAAGGAGCACTGGTTCGACATGATCGACGTAAACGCCGGCCCTGTCGCCACTGGGGAAAAGACCATCGCCCAGGTGGGAACCGAGCTGTTTGAGCTGATTCTGGACGTAGCCAGCGGGGTGAAGCAGCCCTACTCCGACCAGTATGGCTTCCACAATGACCTGTGTATCTTCAACCCGGCGCCCATTACCTGAGAAAAGAGGGGTAGGATGGACACATTTTTAAGGATGGCGGACACCCAATCCATCCTGTTCATCTATATCGCGGTGGGCTATGGATGCCGGAAATCCGGGCTGTTCGACAACAGCACCCGGGGGAAGCTGACCGACTTCGTGCTGATGATTACCCTGCCCTGCATGGTATTTCAGTCCTTTAACATGCCCTTCAGCCTGGACATTCTGCGCCAGGGAGCGCTGGCCCTGGCCGCGGCCAGCGGGATGGCCCTTGTGGCCGCCCTGCTGGGACGGGTGCTGTACAGCTGTTTTCCGGAGGAGAAACGGACCGTGATGCGCTACGGCACCCTGGTGAGCAACTCGGGCTTCGCCGGACTGCCGGTGGTCAGCGGAGCTTACGGGACCCAGGGGCTGTTCCTGGCCTCCTTCTTCATCATCCCCACCCGGGTTCTGATGTGGACCGCCGGAATCTCCATGTTCAGCCGGGCGGGGGCGGAAAAGGGCTGGCTGAAAAAGGTGATGCTCAACCCGGCCATTGTCGCGGTATATCTGGGGCTGGTGCGGATGGCGTTTCAGCTTCCTCTCCCGGGATTTTTAGACACCGCCCTGGACCGCCTTGGCGACTGCACCTCTCCCATGGCGATGGCCCTGGTGGGGGCCATCCTGGCCGACGTGCCCCTGAGGGACATGTTTGAGGGGAAGGTGTTTTACCTGATTGCGGTGCGGCAGCTGGCACTGCCTCTGCTGTGCCTGGCAGGGCTGACCCTGCTGGGGGTGGACAGCCTGACCGTCGGGGTGAGCGTGGCTCTGACCGGGATGCCGGTGGGCTCCAGCACCGCCATGCTGGCGCAGAAATACGGGGCGGACGCCCAGTTCGCCTCAAAATGCGTGTTTCTCTCCACGGTGACCAGCCTGGTGACCGTGCCGGTTCTGACCCTTCTGCTGTGAATATGGATGCAGCAAATTCACCCGGCCAAACAGGACGGAACGTCCTTTTGGAATAAAACCAGGGCTTGTTTGAAAAATGTTAATTCGCCCAAGGGACGGGTCTTTTTCCGCCATGCTGCCCCAATTTTTCTTGAAATATATCCCGTATTCCTGCAAAAAATTGTGTTTGTCTGGCAGAAAAATCCCTCGCCGCTGTGCATATTTTTATTTTTCAATCAGCGCCTATTTAACTTTTTAATAAACGGAGGTAAAATTATGAAAATCGGATTGATCGGACTGGGCATCATGGGCAAGCCCATGGCAAAGAACATGCTGAAGGCCGGCTATGACCTGACCGTCAGCGACCTGAACAAGGCCGCCGTGGACGAGGTGGTGGCCTGCGGCGCCAAGAGCGCCACCAACGCCGAAATCGGCGAGAGCTGCGACGTGGTGCTCACCATGGTGCCCAACAGCCCCCAGGTGAAGGCCGTCATGCTGGGTGAGGACGGCGTGGCCGCCCATATGAAGCCCGGCGCCGTGTTCATCGACATGAGCTCCATCAACCCCGTGGCCTCCAAGGAGATCGCCGCCGAGCTGGCTAAGAAGAACATCGAGATGCTGGACGCCCCCGTCTCCGGCGGCGAGCCCAAGGCCATCGACGGCACCCTGTCCTTCATGGTGGGCGGCAAGCAGGAGGTCTTTGACAAGTATAAGCCCCTGCTGGAGTCTATGGGCGCCTCCATCGTCCACTGCGGCGACGTGGGCGCGGGCAACACCACCAAGCTGGCCAACCAGATCATTGTGGCCTGCAACATCCAGGCCCTGTCCGAGGCCCTGACCCTGGCTAAGATGGCGGGGGTGGAGCCCCAGCTGGTCTTTGACGCCATCCGGGGCGGCCTGGCCGGCTCCACCGTTATGGACGCCAAGGCCCCCATGATGATTGCCGCCAACGACAAGCCCGGCTTCAAGATCGACCTGCACATCAAGGACCTGAACAACGCCCTGGACTGTGCCCACAGCTTCGGCGCCCCCGTCCCCATGACAGCCGCCGTCCAGGAGATCTTCCAGTGGCTGCACAACAACGGCTGCGGCCAGGACGACCACAGCTCCATCATCAAGTACTACAAGAAGCTGACCGGACTGGAGTCTCTGTGAGCTGCCTCCCTCCCGCCCCGGCGGGGCGGGAGGGTCAGGCGCCATATTTTATAAAAACAGGAAAGCGCAGGTGATTTGTCATAAATACCGATTTTATCAAGGGCGTAATCGTTCCCATTCTGACCCCCATCGACGGGGAGGAACGGATTGACGAGGCGAAAATGCGGGCCCAGGTGGACTATGTCATTGAAGGCGGTGTGAGCGGCATTCTCGCCTTTGGCAGCAATGGCGAGTTTTATATGATCGAAGAGGACGAGATGGAGCGCGGTCTGAAAATCATGGTGGACCAGGCCGCGGGCCGTGTGCCCGTCTACTTCGGCATCGGGGCCATCAGCACCAAAAAGTGCTGCCGCCTGGCCCGGATGGCGGTGAGCAGCGGAGCGACAGGCATCAGCGTGCTCCAGCCCATGTTCCTCAAGCCCACCCGGGCGGAGCTGCTGGGCCATTTCAAGGCCATTGCCGCCAGCGTCCCCGATGTGCCCATGCTCCTGTATAACAATCCAGGCCGGGTGGGGTATACCCTCACCGCCGATCTGGTGGAGGAGCTGGCCCGCACGGTGGATAATATCGTGGGCATGAAGGACACCAGCGGCGACATTACCCTGACCTCGGAGTTCATCCGCCGCACCCGTGACACAGGCTTCAAGGTCTTTGGCGGCAAGGATACCCTGCTTTACGCCAGCATGTGCCACGGCGCGGTGGGCGGCGTATGCACGGCGGCCAACTTTATGCCGGAGCTGATTACAGACGTCTACAACAAATTTGTGGCCGGTGACCTGAGGGGGAGCCTGGAGGCCCAGTTCAAGCTGAATCCTGTCCGGCTGGCTATGGACCCCGCCAGCTTCCCGGTGGCGGCCAAGGATATGGCCATCCTGCGGGGGCGGGATGTGGGCGTGCCCTATCTGCCCAACCTGCCCACCCCTGAGGGGCCCGCCCGCCAGGGCTTTGCAGACACCATGAAGAAGGCAGGACTGCTGGACTGACCTTCCAAAGGAGGGCTTTACATGAATCAAACTTTGCGTCAGGACGCGGACTGGATCGTCCGCTCCGCCATCGCCCGGGTCATGCCCGGGGAGGCTGTCCGCCGGGCTCTGGAGGGCCGGAGCTTCGGCCCAGGGCGGCTGATTCTGGTCTCTGCGGGCAAGGCCGGCTGGTCCATGGGCAGGACCGCCTGGGACTGCCTGGGGGACAAAATCAGCGAGGGAATCGTCATCACCAAGCACGGCCAGGCGGAGGGCCCCATAGGGCCCCTTCTGGTCCGGGAGGCGGGCCACCCCGTCCCCGACGGCGGCACCTTCTCCGCCACGGCGGAGGCCCTGGAGCTCACCCAAGGACTGACGGCGGAGGACACCGTCCTCTTTCTCCTGTCGGGAGGGGGCTCCGCCCTCTTCGAGTCCCCACTGGTCCCCCGGGAGGAGCTCCAGGACATCACCAGGCAGCTGCTGGCCTGCGGAGCGGACATCGTGGAGATGAACACCATCCGCAAGCGGCTGTCCGCCGTCAAGGGCGGGCGGTTCGCCCGGCACTGCGCCCCGGCCAGGGTGTTCGCGGTGGTCCTCTCCGACATCATCGGCGACCCTCTGGACATGATTGCCTCCGGCCCCGCTTATCCGGACACCTCCACCTGTGCCGATGCCAGGCGGATTGTGGCGCAATACGGGCTGAAGCTGTCCCCCCAGGCCAGGGAGCTGCTGGACCGGGAGACCCCCAAGGAGCTGGATAATGTGGAGACCCGGATCACCGGCTCCGTCCGGGAGCTGTGCGGGGCCGCGGCGGACGTGTGCCGGGAGCTGGGCTATGAGCCCGTGATCCTCACCGACTGCCTGGACTGCGAGGCCCGGGAGGCGGGGGCGTTTTTAGCCAGCGTCGCCCGGACCCATCAGGACACGGAGAGGTCCCTGGCCTTCCTGGCTGGGGGAGAGACTGTGGTCCATCTGACAGGACAGGGACTGGGGGGGCGCAACCAGGAGCTGGCCCTCTCCGCCGCCCGGGGCATCGAGGGCCTTCGGAACACCGCAGTTTTCTCCGTGGGCAGCGACGGCACCGACGGCCCCACCGACGCCGCCGGCGGCTGGGTGGACGGGGACACCGCCCGGGAGCTCCGGGAGCAGGGAGTGGACCTCTTCTCCGTGCTGAAGGACAACGACGCATACCACGCGCTGGAGAAGTCCGGCGGTCTGATCATGACCGGCGGCACCGGGACCAATGTAAACGATGTGGCAGTGGTGCTGATCCGCCGCTGAGCCGCAGCTTGATCTGGATGGAAGCATCGGGAGCCGCGAAAACGCGGCTCCCGATGTGTTTTATAGCAATCGTCAAAATTCATGACACCCTGCAGGAGCGCACATTGTGCGCCCCTGCAGACTACTGTCGGGTATTCCGCATATTGCTATAGGTCAGTAGGAGTAGTCCTCTCCAATGCCGTATTTTTTCATATACCGCCACAGGGTGGTCTTGCTGACCCCCAGCTCCTCCGCCACCAGCTGGCGGTTCCCGCCATGCCTGCGGAGCAGTCCGGCGATTTTGGCGGCCCGCTCGTCCTTGAACACCACCACCTGATCTGTCTCCGGAAGAGTGACCGGGGTGAGCTGCTCCAGCTGTCGGCGGAGGAATACCTCGTCGATGTTTCGCTTTTCCGTCAGCAGGACCATGCGCTGACAGATGTTGTTCATCTGGTCCAGATTTCCGGGCCAGTCGCAGCGCTCCAGAAAATTTTTGGCCCCTTGGGTCAGATTGATATATCTCTGATATTTGGCCTGCCAGTCATCCAGATAAAACTTGACCCATCCCAGCACCTCCTCCCTGCGGCGGCGCAGGGGCGGGAGCTCCAGCGTCAGAACGCTGAGGGCGTAATACAGGTCGGCACGGAACTGCCCACTCTTCACCCGGGAGGACAGGCTGGCCGTGGTGGAGGCGATGACCCGGATATTGACCGCACAGGGGCGGCTGTTTCCGTTATGCAGGTATTTTCCCCGGATCAGGTCCAGGAGCTTGAACTGAAGCTCAGGGGACAGCGCCTCCACATGTGATAAAAACAGCGTGCCCTCCCGGGCGGCCTCGGCCACACAGACAGGGGTGTCCTTATGCGTGGAGTAGTGGCCGAACAGCATGGTATCCAGCGTCTCCGAGGGGTAGGCGCCGCAGTCCAGGTGGATAAAAGCGTTTTGGGGCGATAGGCCTTCATTGTGGATGCACTGGGCCACCATGCCCTTTCCGCAGCCGGCCTCCCCGGAGATCAGGATAGGGGCGCCGCACCCGGCAGCCCGCCTGGCCAGGGCGATAAGCCGGGCGCTCTCCTCGCAGGAAAAGGGGAGGCGGTCAAAGGTATAGCGGGCGATATACCCCCGCTGATACAGCTCCCGGTGCAGCTCCGCGCCCATCTCCACAATCCTGGACCCCTCCTGAAAGGTCAGCACCGCGCCCGTCACAGCGCCGTCAATCAGGATGGGCGCGACGTTGACCACAACCTCCCGCTGCTGGATCAGGAAAAGGCTGGCGAAGGTCTCAGCTCCCTCCTTAAGCGTCTTATCCAGTACGGCCCGGGTCAGCTGGGGGAGTACCTCCAGCACATTTTTCCCGATCATATCCGCAGGGAGAAGGTTGAACAAATTGAAAACCACTCGGTTGGCCCGGAAGATTGTCCCGTCGGAGTCAATCTGCATAATACCGCTGAAGGTAAAATCCAGCATGGTGTTCATCTCTGCGCTGTTGCTTTTTTCCAGATCAATCGCATAGCAGATCCGGTCCGCCGTGCCGAAGGCGTCCCGCAGGGTCTCTTCGCCGGAGGGGATAAAGCGGCAAGGCAGATTCAGCGCCTGAGCTTTGGCACAGACGGCGTCACCGCCGATGACGGCCTGACAGCCATCCTCTAGCGCACGGTTGACCGATGCCTCCAGATCATCGCTGTCCCCGGCCAAATAGCGACAGAGCTCCACCTGAAACAGCTCCTGAAAGCGGGAGGTGTCACACAGCATATTGGCAAAGCTGATGATTCCAATCCGGGGCTGATTTATCTGCAATTCCTGTTTCAGATCCAAAACAAGGGAGCCCAGCTCCTGGGCGGCTGTGCGAATTTCAACCACCGGCAGCTTGACGCTCTGCTTAATCAGCCTGGCCTGGAGTCCCCGGGCGATAATCAGGTCGCAGCCCTGACAGGCCAGCTCCAAGGCGCGGCCCCCAATTTCCTCTGTTCTTGCGTACTCGATACACATGGGGACAATGTGTGGATAATCCCTCAACAGGGACCGGGCTGGATCACACATCTCAGCGTGTGGGACCAGAACGGCAACCTTTGCCACTTTCCACCATTCCTTTCCGGCACCAGATAATCATCGCTGCGTTTTTTTGGATGATTACCATCTGTGTGCTTGAAATATACAAAAATATACCACAGACAGCAAATTCCTTCAAGCTGTTTAGAGGCTGCAGCCGGCTGCGCTGTTAATCTGTGGTTTCAACCCACGCGCTTCCTATCGTCAATGTGAGGTGTGGAGGGATTATGGGATGTACACAGGGAGATTTCAGAAGGACCGGGATACAGACCGGCAAATCACCTGCGCAGTATCACCTGTCTTGTGAGCCCCTGGCTGGCCCCCCACTCTGTTGCCCGGCGGGTGAAGGTTTTTCGGGAGATGCCCAGCATTTCTCCGGCGTCAGTGGCGGTGACATATCCGTTCCACCAGTCCTCCGCCAGCTCCTCGAAGCCCTCCGGCATGGGGATGCGCTCCGGGCCGAAGCGGACCCCGCGCTCCAGCGCCGCCGCGATGCCCTCTGCCTGACGCTGGTGGATAAACTCCCGCTCTGTCTGGGCCACATAGCTGAGCAGCTGGAGCACGATATCCGCCACCAGCGTGCCGGTCAGGTCACGGCCCTCCCGGGTGTCCAGCAGAGGCATGTCCAGCACGACGATGGCGGCGCCCTTTGTCTTGGTGAGGCAGGCCCACTGCTCCAATATTTCCTTGTAATTCCGCCCCAGCCGGTCGATGCTCTTGACCACCAGCACATCTCCAGGCTGGAGCACCTGAACCAGTTGCTGGTACAGGGGGCGGTCAAAATTTTTCCCCGACTGCTTCTCCACGGTGATATGCTCCAGAGACACACCGAACTCCCGCAGAGCCGCCACCTGCCTGTCCTCTTTCTGGCCTCGGGTGGATACGCGGGCATAGCCGTACATCGTCTTTGACATCCCGACCCTCCTCTCTTTTTCTCTGGGATGTCAGTATTATAAGGCGGATTACAGCGGACGAGGCAGCTTATTATCAAGTTTTTATGGAATATACTGTTGGAAAACAGCTGTTCCAGGGCACTTACTGCACCGAATAGAGCTAAAAACGCGGCCAGGTTGTATACAACCTGGCCGCGTTTTTATAGCCGTTTCAATAATACATATCGGCAGTCTTTCCT
>NZ_QWKG01000044.1 GCF_009911595.1 Colidextribacter sp. OB.20 | reverse complement strand
AATTCGATGATTCTTAAATCCAACCCGAACCGCCAGACTACATAAAACGTCTGGCGGTTCCGCATTTGACGCTTACTTTTGAAACGACGCCATCTCAAAGGTGCCTCCTTCTTTCTGCACCATCTCGATGGGCCGCTCTTTTCCGGGAGTGGACAGGTCGCAAAATATCATTTGTGCTGAACGCTGGTCGGCTGTGTTCTGCCATATCTCAAACACGTTGTCGGCGCAGGCGTTTACTTTGCTGGTTTCGCTGTCGGGAAGCAGGGGGTTGGTGAGCCGCTGGTCAAGGGCCAGCTTGCGCCCATCATTGGTGATAAGCAGCATATTGTCCTGGTCGCTCCTTACCTCCCTGTTGCGTACTTTTTCAGCCCGTTCCGCCAGAGCCGCCACCATCTGCCTTTGCAATTCAGAAGGTTTCAGGGAGATATTGTGATAGATGGCCTTGGGGACGGGGAGATTGAGCATATCCGCCGTCTGGATGTCTGCCGTCTCCCTGAACATAGCCATCAGCTCCGGGAGGTTGTGGAACCTGGCAAATCGGGTCTTGGCCCGGTAGCCGGTGCCCTCCGGGGCCAGCTCTATGGCGGTGACGGTTTCCCCAAACGTGGACGCCCAGGCGTCAAAGTGCAAAAGACCGTTGCGGCGGAGCGTTTCATACTGCAAATACCTCTGCATGGTATAAAGCTCCACCATTGTGTTGGAGATAGGGGTTCCTAATGCTACACCTTATCTATTGCAGAAAGTGCCGATAATATGTTGTCTATCCGATATTTCAGCCCAATTAGCAAATGAAAATGGCCGCCTATAATTGGCGGCTTAAACAAGGCTATCTATGAAAAGACGGCTGGGGGTGCATGAAGCACCTCCAACCGCCTTGTGTTTTCTGTCAGATTTCTGTGCGCAGATCCTCTATTTCTTCAAGGGTAAGACCTGTGAGTTTGGCTATATCAGTTGACGCCATTTTCATTTGCAGGGCATTCCGGGCAATTTCAACATCTCGCTCTCGCTTTGCATGATACAAAGCCTGAGCCTCGTCATGGCGCGCCTTCTCACGAAGCCGCTCTATCTCACGGAACTCGGACGATGCTGTGATCGTGTAATACGCATTGATCGCCTGGTTCATCATTGGCACCTCCATTTTCTTGAGTTTTTCCAAATCTTCCTCTGTCTCCGCCTTGAACAGTGTCAGCCACAGTAACAGGGCATCCTTTTCGCTGAAATCATCAGGCAGCTTTTTCAGCTCAAAGAAGTGGAATCCCATTTTATCCGACAGCAGAGTATGGCGTGTAACCTCCAAAGGTTGAAAGAACGAGTGGAACTCTGCACAGTCAAACAGATTGAAGTCTATAATGCTGATGATAATTGTGCGTGGCAGCATGGAATAGCTTTGTCCAGCAGGGAGAGCCGTTGAGAACTCTCTTGCCCAGTATAGCATGACCCGTTCCGGATAGTCCCCTTCATTGGCAACCTGTACTTCCAGATCAACAAGCTGACCGTTCACTACCATGTTGATGTCCAGCCTGCAAAACTTGTCCCCAAGGTTTTCCGGCGCAATTTCTTCATTGCGTATGATAAACTGCTCAATGTTCTCCAGCGGTATTCCGAGAAGTGCGGCAACAAGTTTTTTCAGCAGATCAGGATGTTTTACGAACAGCATCTTGAACAAAGTATCGGTCTTAAAGGTATATTGCAACCTGCTCACGGGCATCACCTCTTACTGTAATCTGATTCTGCTATTATTATAGCACACTTCCCACGATATTGCCATAGATGTTTGGAGAAAAAGATTGTGAGAACGGCGTGGGATACAACACCCCGCGCCGCAGCTTTTTTTGACATGGCATCTTCCAATAATATAAGTGTTACTAACTATATAATTTCTAAGATGTATACAAGATGATAAATCGCTCTCTCTATAACGTTCATTCCTGTATACTGATCCACTTCTAGTATGATTGTATTATTCCAGTAAATGCGTATTACTAACATTGTAACGAGAAAAACCATCATGAAATCAGATATATCCTCCTGTTGATGATCTTGTTATAACATCGTATGAAAATCACTTAAAGGAGTACAGTAACCAGATTGAGATGGAACTATGATACCAGCAGACAGGAACAAGGTTCTGTTTACAGTAATGATATTACGGAAGCTATGCGCTGGATGAGATGTAGAACGCGCAAGTGCAAGGATGATGTCCGCCTGTTGTTTCCTGTAGTCCGTCTCCCTCCACCGGACAACGAAGTTCATCGTGCTGGATACAACTCTTGAAGGAATAGACTGATCTGCCTTCCAACCTCTGAGCTGGCATGAACGGGTCTTTCCCCCCATTTCCTGTTCGTCACCTATGTCAACTACCAGTACACCAGAAGTGCCTTTTGTTCATCTTCCCGCGCTGAAAACCCTTCTATGAGCAGTCCCTCGCAAAGCACCTTTTCATGATCCAGCAAAAATTTTGAACGAAAGGAGGCGCATGACATTGCGTTCTTCACTAGGATTCCACACCATGACGTTGTATAATATTATTTTTAGTGGCGATACGGCACAGTTGATTCGTGACTTTCAGCAATATAGCCAAATGACAGGAAGCATTAAGATGTATAAAGATAAACATGGGAACGGAGTAATCAAGTTTTTCCCTGAGTATCGCGGAATACAATGGTTAATTTGCGAAAATGCCTATTTAGGTGAATTTAGAACGTGCGTAACAATTATCAACGTGGAAATCAATCCCAAAATACTGGGTGGAGTTCACGACTATATTACTGCCGCGACTTACGATGACATGGAGACGGCCATAACAAACTTCAACCTTATCTCAAAGAAAATATCGCCCTTGTTGGGAACTTTTGACAACTATTCCATCAAACGGGTTGATTACTGCATCAATTTTGCGTTGGATGAACTTGCGCCTGAGTGTACCACTGAACAAATGATGACTCTTATTAAAAGATCGAACATCCCGCCGTCCTATAAAGAATGGATGTGTTACGATGATACTGCACATCGAATGAAAAGCCGCCCCAGCAGTTTCTACCTGATGAATAATTCTGTACATATTAACTGCTATAGCAAATACATGAAGTTGAAAGAACAAAATCAAGAAAATATAGAGAATGGATACCCACCCATCGCACAAGCAACCATGGAAGCGGCGCGGGACATTATCCGTTTTGAAGTCCAATGCAAATACCGTAAAATCCATGCTCTTTTACACAGAAACCCAAACGCTATGAGCGACAATGCCAGCAATTACAAAGTCTTATTAAGTCATGATGCCTGTATGGACAGAATCAATGAATATTACAATAAGACCATTGGACGGGGGCACTGGTATACTTTACAACTAGCAACCAGCCTTATAAGATCACACCATTTTAATCGGCAAAAAGAACATCGATTGATTGACGCATTGCAGTTTGTCAATCAGTGCCGCAGTATTACCAAAGCAAAGGAAGCATACCAGGGAAACGATTTAGAATCTTTTAATCGCACATTAAAAGATTTATCTTCTCTTGGCATCAATCCTGCAACCATTCCTAAAGAATGGGGAATAGGACGCATTTGGAGCCTATTAGATGCCTATTATAGCAGATTATCTATGGAGAGGATTAACAAACAATATGCCGCTGTAATGGATTATACCTCCTAGTATTAAAAGACTGTTTGAGTGTAAATCAGTATACCCCTCTCAATATCGTTAAGGGGTATACTGATTTCTCAACATTATGTACCACTGTTTGTATTCTTTTGCAAATTTCGATACAAAGTGGACTTCTTGACCCCGGTAAGATCTTCAATTTCCTTGATGGAATATTGCTGAGTACGATATAATTTGATGGCCTTCCTGACAGCATCAGGATTTGTCTTGGGCCTGCCTCCTGTTCTCCCTCTGGCTCTGGCTGACTTCAAGCCTTCACGGGTACGGTCAGCGATCACATCCCGTTCAAACTGAGCGATGGCCGACATAAGAGTGAACAACAGCTTCCCAGTGGATGTACTGGTGTCGATGGATTCCTTCAGACTGACCAGATGAACACCCTTGGACTGAAACAACTCTGTCAGCTCGATCAGGTCTTTGGTACTGCGCCCCAGCCTCGACAGGGATTCGATTACCACAGTATCACCCTCAGTCATCCGATCCAACACCTTAGCCAGCTCAGGCCGATCACGCTTGGTTCCGGTCATCTTCTCGTTGTAGATCACATCACACCCATATTTCCTGAGAGCATCCAACTGACGGTCAAGGTTCTGCTGCTCGGTGCTGACACGGGCATATCCGAAGATGTAATTCTTCATTCTCCACTTCCTTCCCATTAACGTATGACAATAGGGACATAGATATTGGAACGAGTTTTGGAACGAAATACCCCTCAAAACCACCTGATTTCAAGGAGTATTTCAGCCCTGGTTAATCAGTTCCATTAACGTTCGTATTTGGAGCCACTACTTCAACACAGGAACAGCTTCAAACGCCACACTAACGAAATCTTCTGCATCGAGTATGTACTTACTATTGTGCCAGCCATCGGACACCATCTGCTCGGCTTCGTGTTGATCGTCAGCCTCCACCTCAACCATCCGTTTCAACATCTCGGTGATCGTCACCTTGAACTTCGGCCTACGCATTGGCAGCCTCCTTCTGGATGCCGTACACATCATCGACATAGTAGGCTCCGGTGAAGTAGTTGAAGATCGCCGTACACCGGACCCCGTTGACCTCGGCCAGATACCGATTGTCCCCAATCTGCTGGATGATCTCAGCATCGCCCATAACGTGACGATCATGCTCGTGGTCTTTCAGGCTGTGGATATATGCTCTGACTTTCATGCTCTACCTCCATAAAATAGTAACTGGCTGGAGCCGATGAACACCGACCCCAGCCATGCGTTACAAATCACAGCACCAGTTTTCTTCTTCATAGGCCGTACCATAGGTGTGATTGAACTCCTGTATGGCCTCGCTGGGAATATATGTTTCCCTATCCGGGCAGAAACGGCCCTCGGCAACGATGGTTCTCAGGGTAACTCTCATCTTTTCCTCATCATCACTGAATATGGTCTGTTCCTCGGCGGCGGTAATCTGAATAACGGCTCCCAGCCGAATCCATAATTCTTTCATAAACACCTCCATCATCAGCCAATGGCAGCTTTGGCCCGGAAACAGAAACTTTCCATGCAACTTTCAGCGGTAGCCCTTGGTATCTTTAAGAAGCGTGCGGCCTCATGGAGCGCAAAGCCATCCAGCAGAAAACGGATGATCTTCGCTTCATTTAGTGTAGCTACGCTTGCTGCCTGTTCCAGAAGGGCCTTGCCCTCAATTCGCTGTTCGGTATCCTGTCTGTGGTCTGTAAGCTCAACATCGTCCAAGCTCACAGTGATACCGCAACGCTTGGCGCGGGCATGGTACTCACCATCCCTGAGAACGGCATCCTTCATGGCCCGAAACGCCATAGCTTTGAAGTCTACTCCAACTGGCGGATTACGGAAATACTGCTGCACAGCAGAGAGATAGCCAAAGATCACAATATCGTAGAAATCGTTTACTGAGAGACGCCTATAGCGGAGAAAGTCGATCACCAAATCGTGGTGCAGCTCCGCAAATTCCCGTTCCTCCTGCGTCATGGGCCGCAAAGCCCTCATACTTATTCAACTCCTTTCGGTCAGTAGGTAAAACGAGAGGGAATCCCTGTAATATGGGATTCCCTCTCTGATAATGTCGGTTCTTAATCGACTTCTAGCGGCAGACATACGATATGACCGTCCACCCCCCAGAACATTTCCGGGGTATAGAACCGTTCACGATACCGCTCGATCTGTTCTGGGGTCAGGCTGGCGAAGTGGTCGCAGTCAGCGGGAGCACTACACAGGAAGAACGTACCAAATACAATATCGTACATCTGGCCGTTTTTGTCCCGCAGTCCACGGTTCGCCGGCATATCCATGAATTTCCCTTCCTCGTTGCAGACCAGCACAACGGAATCGTCAAGATGGATGGGCTGAATCAGCCCGCCTACGATTTTCTGCATGGCTGCCAGAGAATCGCCGATCTCCTCCTCCCTTGGCCTCTGTTCCGGCTCAACCACTAAGACACGCATAACAACTCTCCCTTCTTGCATTAGTTCACCTCAAATTTTCCCCGCAGCCAGCGCATGGCCTGATGCTTCCGGGAAAATTCTTCCGTCCATGCGTCCCCGGTGGTGTTATCCACCGCCACCCATGTACGGCGTTCTTTGGTCAGAAAGAGGCCGCAGGGAGTACGATGCTCCATGATCTGACAAAGATACTCCGGGAGGACACGATGAATTTTGGTCCGGCTCACATTCTTCCCTCCCTGTTCAAATGTCGTTCCAGTAAAGTACAGTAGCCATACACCTGGTCGATAGACAGCTCCACCCACTCACCGCAGGCCGTCTGATCTCCACTCACAGGCTCCAAGCGGATTTTTCCGTCCTCATAGGATTCATAAACTCGGATGCAGGTATCACCGAAGAAGTAGCAGACTGTTCCATCTCCCTGTTCTGTCCTAGTCAGGTTGGGAATAGCAGCCACATCCCGCATCTGTTCCAAGATATAACAGTCCTCCACCTTCCAGCCGTTGATGTCCCGTTCCTCGGCCATATAGTAATCCAGCCGGACGCCCTGATCGGTTCCATCCAGGCAGTTACCGAAGATAGAATAGCCGCCCATATTGGGCCAGAACGCTTTATTGTCGCTGGAAATGCGGTAGGTACGGCTCAATAATGGATACTGCGTGGCAAAACTATCTTCTGTGAAGATAATGTGTGAAGTCAGATCTTCCCTTGGGGATGTACTTTTTAACTCTTTGAAAATTTGTTTTAGTTCAGAATAATTCATGCCATTACCCCTAAAGAAAAATCCGCTTCACTGAGACAGCCGATCCAGTAGGAGGCTCCGGGCGTGTGCTTGAAGTCGCAGTTCTCAATTCTCCGTTTGATCTCCTCCAGCTTTTCTTCCCGCTGCTCCGAGTGGTTATGGAAGAAAGCCCTAGCCTCGTGCCGCCCTTGCTCAAACTTGTCGTAGTCAAAGGTTTCATTCATAATGCGCCGTAGTGCTACCGCAGACATTTTTACGGTTTCAAACAAGTCTAATTCCCCCTTTTGAAAAAGCAAATGACCCGGTATCCCCGCCGTAAGGAGGAAACACCGGGCCATTGTAGCGTGTTTTATCTTAGCTGGCCTCGGCCAGTTCCGGCATCAACTGGGCGGCGTTCACGATCTCCATGAACTGCTGCCCGAACGCCTTTGCTTGGGCCGCTTCCTCCGGACTGAGAGTGCCGACCGTCTGGAAGTTGAATAAGGCGTAGGGCTTCCCCTGCTTGCTGGTGGCTTTTTCCAAGGTGATCTTCGTAACTACGCTGGAGATCGGCGTCAGGGTACTCAGGAGCCGGGTGGAGTATTTCAGGAACCGGGGCTTGCTGGTGACAGGGATACGGACCAGCAGAGGGATGATGCTGTTGGGCCGCAGAAGGAACAGCATCACCGATTCTTTACATGCCTTGGCGTTGCTCTCCCCGTCCTTGGAGCCGAAATCATTGTAGGGGCACATGGCGCAGGACTTCCCATCGTGGGAAATGATACTGTTCTGGCTCATGCAGACAGGCGGCGTCCCCTCCACCGGATCGGGCGTATCCCAATAGGCTCTCGGCGTGGTGTAGTCCAGCACAATGCCCGTCAGCTCCATGGTTGCCTCGTTTCCCGCCAACCCCGGAACCTCAAACACGGTGGAACCGCCGGACGGGGACTTGACCAGATCGAACAGGTCCAAGGTCAGCGGCTGGCTCTTCAAATTGGACCGGATGATTTCAAGGGCGTTGTTCGTCAAGGCCAGATAGGTGGAATCCACCGAGGCCAGAGTAGTTTCCGGCGTAGAGGTAACGGTGATGTTCTGGTTTTCAGTGGGCTGCTGCAACTCCTGCACCTTGTTGCTCATGCGGCCCTTGAGTTTCGTGTTGTCCATGATAGACCTCCTCGTTTAGCTTACCGCCTTGATCGTGAAGCGGCGGTAGGATGTTTTATTGGTGTACTTCTTACAGAGGGCAGGATGCTCGGCCTTCAAGGTCTTGCTGTCCAACCGCTCCTGGGATACACTCTTCCAGGTGATAACCCGCTCACCAGCAGTTCCCACCTCGTTCTCTCCCATCATCTCTTTCAGAAGATTCTCGGCCTTCTGCTTCTGTTCGGTGACGATCTCCAACTGCTCGCAGGCTTCATCATACTGAGCCAGCAGATCAGCGGCGGTGTCGGGCAGGGTGATGTGGGACTTGGGGATACTGTCGTGGAAGCGTTCAGCAAGGAACTTGGCAGAAGCATCGGAACCATCCAGCGGCGGGGGCGTACCGTCCTGTACATGGTTCCAGAAGGCCGATTCCAGCTCAATGAGCATAGAAATCAATTCCTCATCACGCTCCACGAACTTCCATTTGAAGGTATTGCCGCCAATGAGTACGGCGATGTAGGCCCCGGCATATCCGGTCACTGCCATATAGTGGGTGATTTGGAGCGCATACTCGTCCGGGATGGTGTCTTCCCACTCGCCAGCCTTGTAAGCGGAGGCGGTTTTGGCTTCAAAGATACACGTCCCAACGTCCGGGACCTCACAGATGCCATCCAAATTGGCCAGCATAAAGGGGTGTTCCTCACTCTGGAGCAGTTCGCTCTTGTGGACGACCTCGATTCCAGTGCGCTTGGTGAACTCGGCCCGAACGAAGGGTTCAAGCTGCGTACCCCAGTAGGCAGCTTCTCCGGCCTCCTGGGGCGGGAGCTGACCCGTCTTATCCAGCCACAGTTCCACAGGGGACTTGTACCGATTGATACCGCAGACCACAGAGGCATCCGAGCCGCCGATGCCCTGCTTGCGGTACTCCAGCCAGTCGGCATAGGGCAGATTTTCAGTCGAAACTAAGATTTTTGCAGGCATATTTTACGTTCACATCCTTATTCAATTCAAAATAGAATAGAGGGCGCACGGACACAGGCCGCACACCCTCTATCGCTTATGTCTCATATCACGCAGCCGCCAGCGCCATCTTGTAGGCCCGGTCGATCATGGGATTGCCCTCGACAGTCCGCAGGAACAGGTTCTCATTATAGTTCTTGGTCTTGCGGATGGGATCAGCGTGAGTGGCGAAGTCACTGATAGCATTGACAAAGCGGTATCCATTCCTGCCCACGTTGGAGAGGTCAGGAGCTTCCCAATACCGGGCCTTCATGTTGTCCAGCATCCGCAGATTATTCTTGCGCTGAACATCCGGCAGATCGAGCGTGACGGGGAAGAACTCCTGCATGAACTCCATGACTTTCTTGTCAGTGAGCCTGATCTTGGATAGAGCATCGATGCCACGGCCCAGCTCGCCCATGTACTTCTCGGCAAGGCCCAAGGTTTCCTCGGCCTCATGGACACGGAGCATGACATTCTCGGTGTGCTTGGTGGTCCAGATGCGCTTTGCGCTGTCCAGAGCAAGGTTAAGAGTGTTCTGACACACAACTCGAATCGGGGTCATAGCAACCTTGATTCCAGAACTGCCATCATGGGAGTTCATCACCACCAAGTAGGGAGCGATCTCGTCCCCGGCGATGATGTAGCGGTGGGGCATACGGGCCAGCATCCAGACCTTGCGGCCCCCCTGCAAGGCCCCGGCAGTCTCATAGGTCACGCCAGCACCCAGCAGGTCATCGGTGAACTGGAAAGCGTCCTCGTTCTGCACCACTTTGTAGCGGTCAGAGACGATACCCAGGGCGGCGTTGTCGGTGCTGCGGGTGTTCACCTTGTAGCCAGGGATCAGGGAGCCGTCCTCAGTGTAGACATTCTTCTGCTCCACGAGCCAATCCAGGCCGGCGTAGATC
Organism: Colidextribacter sp. OB.20; assembly: GCF_009911595.1. Taxonomy (GTDB): domain Bacteria; phylum Bacillota; class Clostridia; order Oscillospirales; family Oscillospiraceae; genus Lawsonibacter. The sequence goes on along the minus strand of NZ_QWKG01000044.1, from coordinate 23,861 downwards.
AGAGCATCGGCGGAGGTCGGGGCCTCCTGAACTTCTGTACCCAAGCCATGCCAGGGCTTCTCTCGGACGTAGAACATGGTTTCAACATTAGCGGGCATAATCGTTCCTCCTAAATTGATTTAGATTTTCAAACCGGCGCAGAGAAAGAGGGCCTCCCACATGGGAAGCCCTCTATTCCAGGTGCGTATCAGGGTCGAACTTCTCAGGTTCCCCCTTTCCATCAGAATTTTGTACCGCAGTCAGCAGCACAGAAAGGGCCAGCAGAATCGCTTTCAGAATCTTTTTCTTGGACAATATGAACCACCTCGTTTTCTTTTTGATACCTGGAGAATATATTGCTGAAACAGGGTGTGATGCGATACTTCAAACATAAATCTCTCCCATTGTGTCCAAACACAGACAGCCCAACCGTCCATTGGGAAACACACAGCCACAGTCGATGTCGATAGCGTTCTCATTGCGATAAATCTTCACCGGGCCGCTTCCCTTCCCATCGGTAAGAAGCTGAACGGGAGTATGCCCGAATACAACATACCTGTCCGCATAATAGGTGGTATCGGGATTCGGGCGGCACCACAGGATTTCATCGGCGGCATAATCCTCCAATGGACGCTCAGGAGAGAAGTTGTCCAAGCCTCCATGAAGCAGCAGAAACCTCTTACCATTGACTTCGATCTCCTTGTAGAGCGGCATTGCCAGCAGATAGCTCCAAATTACCTTTTTCTGCTCAGAATCCAGTTGAAGGAAGTCAAATAGGGATATATCGCCACCATTGCAGAACCATAGTTTCAAAGCCTTTTTCCCGTCACCCTCTGAGGTCAGTTTGCCGCCAAGCAGGTATGAGATCGCATCAACAGACATTGCTTCGTGGTTCCCCATGAGGTTTACCACATTGGGCCGCTGGGCCATATCCAGCAGAATTTGAAAGCCATCAGGCCCACGGTCAATCACATCACCCAGGACATAGAGGGTGTCGTTCTTCCCGAAGCAGAGGACTTTTAATAATTCTCGGTATTTATCATAGCAGCCGTGAATGTCAGATACGACGCAGATCATCGCTTCCCCCCTTTCCGCAAACGTAAGGAATCTCTGCTGGAAACGTTCATAGGTTTGGTAACGGTTCTCTCTACACTGGGGACAGGGATTGGCTGTTGTCTGCACCAGACCCAGCTTGTACGGACACTTAGGACAGGGAGCCTTGATTTTACGAATCAACTTCACCCGTACCGCCTCCTGTAGAATGGGAATTGACACTCGCAGATAATACTTGTTGTGCGATGGCGTTTACATCCGGCAACACCCCGCTGTTGAGCCTTGCTGCCTGGGCGAGATCATTGAACTCCATAAGCAGCTCATGGGTGGACGCTGCCAGACCGTGTGCAGCTCTTTTGAGGTTATCCAAGGCCTCTTTTGCGGACTGTGGTTGTTTTGCGCTGGGTGGCCCGATCAGTGTACTCCTGGCCTTGGGCGGAGTTCCGCTTCGGAAGGCCAGCGCCATGCTGTGCTTATTGAGGGTGAATACCAGCTCTGTGACTTTTTTCTTCATGATGAAATATTCCTTTCTCTATTTTGTAGAAATAGCAATAGAGGGAGCGACTATAGCCGCTCCCTCTATTAGTGCTTATTTTAGATACCGTCTGTATACCGATAGATTTGAATGGAATCTGCTACGCTGTTAGAATCGGGAAATTCTATGCGCAGAATTGTTCCGCCTCCGCCATAAACGTATTGCATGAAATAGTAATCCCGAAAGTCTCCGGATTCATCGTAGTAATTATCTTCATAGGCAGCTTCGCCTAACAATTCAACAAGCTCCGTCCGGGTTTTACTTAATGTGGTTCCGTTAATTTCCACACCATCAGGAGCCACCCTAACAGATGATATTGAGCCTGAGTAGACCTCAAAAGCAATAGCGTCAGTATATCCGAAAAATTCTGTGCCGCCGTATAACAGCTCGCCTGTTACAGGAGTGCCATAGTCAGGCTGGCCTAAAATGTCATATATCGTATCAGGAGAGTATTCTAGCCAGTCTGTGAGTGAAATACCCCTAAAGGTCAAATCATTGGCTGTCATTCCTTCTGGTGATGTGGAAGGGGTGCCGTTTCCACTTGTGCCTTCACCAGCTCTGATGATGTAGGAGATCACGGCCTCACCAGCACCATCATTGATATTGAGAACCAAAGATTTGTCCGATTTTATTATGCTGGTTGGGACCATGAATACAAGTGCTCCATCTGTGGGGGCCGTTAATGGATTGATGTCTGCCACATCACCTATGGTAGTATAGTGTTCAAATTCATATGTTCCATCGAAAACGAGTGTATTCCAGGCTGTGAGCAGGCTTCCTTTTTCTGTACCAATGTTGCGCACCGTAACGTCGGCCCACAGGAAAACATTGCCCTCATCAGGATAAATATAGCCTCCCAGCAATGTGTTCTCAAGTTTGTCTGTAAACGTAGCATAGTTCAGGGTCACTTCAATATTTCCATACTCGTTATCGTAGGACTGTGCTTCGCCAATCGTTATCTTGTCCGATATGAAGTCAGGATTACCTTGGGAATCCAATCCCTTTGAAGAAGACTCACCACTGGATGCTGGATCACCATAGATGGCTTCAAGCAACCCCCAGAAGACAAGGGGGCTTTGTGGAGTACCATCTACTTCACAGGCGTTATAATGGAACATTTCACTTTTTTCATCTACAATAAACTGTATGACAAGCTCTACCTCTTCATCATTATAAAGTGCTTCGCCTGTAACATTGACGAATCTCACATTATCATCTGACAGTCCAGATTCCCATTTCGGATTGTCCAGAAACCCGCCAAACGCCTCGCCCACAGTCATTTGAGGATATGCTTCAAAAGTACCATCTCTGACTATTTGTACATACTTATCCCCTGTCCTGCCGGATGATAATGTAGAAGCCATAATTATCACCAACAGAATTACGGCAGATACCAATTCTATTATCTTGGAGAAGCCTAATGGTTTTGTTCCAAGAGCTGACAATATGATGCCACTTGCTACTCCAACACAAGGAATGATCGGACTAATCGGTAGGTTCCCAAAAGACATCAAACCCAACAATATCAGCGAACCCCACATGAGAATACGGCCAATATTTGCGATCTTATGCACTCCACTGTTTGATTTGGGAATATTACCAGCAGAAGGGGATTGGGTATCCTCTGTAATTGTTGGCGCTGGGTCCGTTGTGCTGGCCTGTTGAGATTCAGCAATAGGCTCCCGGGTATCCATAGGGTGTTGCGAAGTATCCGCATACACGGCCTTTGTACCGCATTTGTGACAGAAAGCCGCACCTTTGGCTATCTGCGCTCCACACTTGTGACAAAACATATGTATCTCCTCTCTGAATATATCGGCTTAACGCCTTTAATAACTCATTCGCTTATACAGTCCATTTTATCATAGCTCATTCGCCTATACAATACCAATATCACATTTTAGGCGAGGTCATAGGAATGGACTATAAATTGTTAGGTCAGAGAATCCGCACCGCTCGAATGTCGGCCGGACTATCCCAGGAACAGTTAGCGGAAATGGTAGGACTAACCAGCCAGCACATATCCCATACGGAGGTTGCTTCTACAAAGATCAGCCTGCCGGCACTTGTCAAAATCGCCAACGCTTTGCATACCAGCGTGGATAGATTGCTCTCCGACAGCATACAGGATTCAAAATCACACCTGATGGCAGATATTCAAACGGTCTTTGCCGACTGTGATCCTGATGAAATGTACGTTATGCTGGAAGCTGCCAACGCTGTAAAGAAATCAATCCGGGTTCGGAAGTTGAAGCGTATAGAATAGGACTGCTTGCCAGCGGTCCTATTCTTCGTCCTCTGCGTTCTCCTGACGGCGTTTGCTCAACAGTCGCTCGATTACCCTTGCGGAGTATCCCCCCGCTCTGGCAATCTTGGCACGTTCCCGCCTGTCTGCCGCTTTCTCCGCAAGGTCGGCAATAAACTCCGGGCGGTACAGCCGCATGGGACAATCAATCTTGTCGCCTCGGAAGTGAGTATACAGCTTGAGCATGGCATCCCGTCCGATTAACTCAAAAAGCTCTAAATATGTATCACTCAACGCCTCGGCCTCGTTGCCGTCTACCTGGAAAATTTCATAAACAATCTCGTCATTTATGTGGTCAAAATCAATCGCAGTCAAACAAATCCCCCCTCAAATCGAAGTATAGCATCATAGAGCGGCATAAATCCAGAGGCGTTAGTGGCCTCATTTTATGCGTGATTGGTAACTTGCGCTTTTAGCTATACAAAGTGCGTACATTTTGTGCTAAACACATCTGCACACATTTTATGCTATTGGGTGAGCGGGCAACTGGCGTTCTGATACTTCTGGCATATCCTTTTGCAACTGTCATTCTCATACCTCCATCACACAGTAATGCCCCCTGTGCCGCTAAAGGCACAGGGGGTGCTAATGTCAAGGTAAGAATATATAGTTACAAGTGTTTGCCATGCGCTCAACAGGCAGGCTATCCTTATCTGTTCTTCTGTTCTTTTGCTTTTTATCATAATCGTCTTGACTTTTTTGATTCTATTTATTAGGATATATATAAAAGCGAAAGAAGAACAAAAGAAGTCAGGGGTATTTTTGTATATTGGCTCTCTGCTACTTTGTGGATTCTGACGCCGCTACACTTGATTGAACAGGAGAGGTTTGCTTATGGGTGGACTTTATGATGCCGGTCATATCGAACAGGAACGCAGAAGGTTGAATCAGACTATTCAGCAACGGCATGAGTTGCTTTGCAATTTTTTGAAAGACCTTTCAGATGAAGAAATTGAAGACCTATCTCAATATGTGCTTAATTTCCTGAGATGCCATAATAGCGGAGAACTTTCGAAAAAACCGACATTGGAAAAAACAAAGGCGTTTCTACTGCTGTTTAGCGAAGCGGCGGCAGATGATGATGCAAATAGAATATTGTCCTACTTGGAATCACGGGAGTTTGGATGGCACAATGATGAATACTATTTGAGCAACTCATGCCTTCTGCGATGTCTTCATTCGCCCGAAGGGCATTGCAAAAAATCGGCAAAGCTGGATTATCCAGAGTTAGCAGAAAATGTCCTCAGTGATATATGGGGCATCTTTTTCGATGAAGAAAACGAGATTAGTCCAATTACCCTGTTTTTATTCAGCTATTGCCTTGCTTCACTGTTTAGCTCCATACTGAATCGAGATGGTATTTCCCCTCCGTTCATTTTACAGATAGCGTGTGACCGCGCTTCTGCATTATATCAGCTTATAATAGATATTATCGAAATATGTGATGTGAATTCTGGCTTGCACAAGGACTGCAACAAGAACGAGTATGATTATAGATGCTGTGGGTACAAAAGCCAGATTTATTATCCTACACAATCTGCGGCAAAGGATATTGATGAGTTGATTCATAATTATACCGACAGTCCGGTTTTGGTTCTTGGGTATGAGAATGAGCGGTATTATAATGCGTTGCTTAGGGAAGTTGTCAATATTCCCACGAAAAAAAGAGCCCTTGATTTGAAGGATAGATTTAATGTGCTTCCAGTGTTTGTTTGCCCGATGATAAAGGAAAACTTTGATAATGTTTTTAATATTGATTTATCCGATTTTGACATAGACGGAGAGTATCTCAGGCTGATAAGAGATAACAAACAAATGCTGGCATCGTGGGTTCTGGATCTTGTTATGGAAATGGATAAGCATACAATTCGCCCAATAAGAAAAGGAACCGTAAGGCTATCGTCCAATACAAGGAGCGTGCTTTTACATGACATTGGCCTTTACATGAACCAAACGAGCCAACGGTATCCAGCACTGACAGTGAAAAACTCACAGAATATAGGATTCCTAAACTTCTTTTTCAAAAAGTACTTAGGAGTTTTCCTGCGATTGTGTACTTTTGATGCCGCTGAAAAGATCGAATATGTTCAGAAAAATGGAAAACCTTTGCAGCAGAGCAAAAACGAAGCAATAAATTGGCTATCAGACCTATCCGAAAAAAATTTAGCTCAGCTTCACCGCCGTTACCTTCCTACGCCTATAGGTTCAGCTATCAAAAATAAAGATGCGGTACGGCTGGCAAAGCAAATCGAAAAGCACTTCAGAGCCTTGAAAGTGCATATCCGCGTAGTTCCGACTGATACAAAAGAAGATCGGTATATCTTCAATGTAGACACACTTTATGAAACGAAAATTGCTGAAATTAGTAAAAATGCCGATACTGTCCAGAGGCGTTTGAAAGAATATGAATACTTTAGAACTGATTTAAGTGATAGAACGAAAATAAGGCTCATCGTTGCCAAGAAATCTTTACAGGATAATAGCCTGATAGAAATACTAAGGAGCGAAAAGTTTTCCGAAAGCAAAATGATAATCCCCTATGCTATAGGCTACGATGATACAGGGGAAATGTGTGTAGAGGATTTGAAAGAATTTCCACATCTGTTATTGGGCGGGGCAACCAATTCAGGAAAGAGTGTTGCCATGATAAGTCTGCTGACAAGCATAGCATACAGGCATCGGACTGGTGATGTGAACGTATTGATCTTGGACTTGCTGGGAGTTGAAGAATCCGACTTCAATTTGTTTGACGATCAACCGTTTTTGTCTTCCACAGTCATTACCGATCCGATTGCCGGAGCAAATGCAATCCTATCACTGTATGAGGAAAGTAAACGTAGAGCAAAGAATAAAAATTTGGATGAACTGCCCTATATTGTTTGCGTTATTGACGAATTTCCCAGGCTATTTTCGAATACACAGAATAAGGAATACAACAATCATATTGAAAACGCAATATCAGATTTGCTCAGTACTGGCAGGCACCAGAAAATACATTTCGTGCTGGCAGCTCAGAACCCTGTTAAAGAGTACATGAAAAAATCAAATATTGCAAATATTACTAATAGAATAGCCTTAAAGTGCGCCCACTATCAAAATTCAAACGCTATATTAGGAAGGTCTGGCGCTGAAAAACTAATAGGACAGGGTCAAATGATCTTCGATTCCAGACTGGAGCTTGACAAGCGATTGCAAGGATCATATATAGGAAAAAGCGATGCGAGAAAACTCCTTGGAGAAATAAGAAAAACCTTTGTGCAGCATAATAAATATCCTTTTCGCCTTGGAGAGTTGAAGCCAAACCACTTTTCTATAGAATCAGATAGCGAAAGCAGTATGCTTATGCCAAAAACACGCTTTCGTTCAGAAGACGATAATTTATTGGAATCAATTTTATGGATACTGCCTCAGAAGCAGATTGCCAATTATAAGCTCCAAAAACATCTTCATATTGGTAACAATGTAGCGGTTAGGCTGCTAGAACGATTGGAAAAGTTGGCTTTAATTCACAGACTCAATGGCAATTTAGGATGGGAAGTATTGCCTAAATGCTTTGAGGATCTTCCTGACCAAGTAATTGATTTTTTGAAAAGAAAAGGGGTCAATGAAACAAGTATAAGAGATGCTTTTGGTGCATAGTGCAAAGCCGACTGACCAACGTTATGACAAAGAGCCACGCCCCCAGGCATGGCCCTTTGCTTTTTCTCAACTAAAAATGACTATCGGAACATTGACATCCACTGCCAGCTATGTTACGATAAAACAAATGAGTGGACAGTCCTGCTTCAGCTTGGCAGGGGCTTGGATTGTCAAGTAGGAGAAAGTTACGGCACGAGTTCTGCTTGCGTCAGATAAGGTGCTATAAAGTTAGGAGGTAGCTGGCTAACTAGCTGAAGGTTAGCACAATGTGGTCATGCCAAGAGTATGATGCAAATTTGATTTTGTTCAATGCCGCGTAATGTGACGGCGAAACCATTCGCCTCCACTTCGTAGCGGTGGATGTGAATGGTTCTTCCTCTTGGAGTGAGGACAGTGACCGAACGTAAGACCGCTATAGCCTTCGCCGCAAAGGACGATATGAAAGCATCCATCGAAACGAAGGCTTCAAATGGTATTGTTGTACGGATACATATTCCTGAAAGTGTTCCCGAAAATACCCGCCGCCAAAAAATCAATCGGATTTATGATATTTTGAATCCTGCAATTTCCCGTTGATATATTTCAATTTGGGCTGATTTATGCTATACTGTTAATGGATAGCATTTATCGGCCCAAATTTTATGGAGGCAGATACATGAAGAAAATAACGGCAATTTATGTGCGCCGGTCGGTGAGTGATAGGGACAAAGATAACAATTCTCTTTCTATCGACAGTCAAAAAGCGGACTGCGTCAAATCTTTAGGAGAGGGGGAAGAATACCGCATTTACTGTGATGATGGCAAGAGCGGCAAGGACATTGAACACAGGCCAGCATTTCAGCAGATGATGGCCGATGCCAGGGAGGGACTGATTGAGCGTATTATCGTAAAGAAGTATGATCGTTTCAGCCGCAACATGAGGGAATATCTCAATGTGACCGATCTGCTCGACAGCTACGGCGTCAGCGTGGTTTCTCTTACGGAGCCGTTTAACACGGCCACGAAAGAGGGCCGCATGATGCGGAATACCCTGCTGAATTTTGCGGAGTTTGAGAGGGAGACGATAGCGGGGCGTGTCGCAGATGCCTATAGCACCCGTTCGCTGGAAACGGGATTCTATCAGGGGGGCAAATTTTACTACGGCTATATGCCGGAGCGCAGGACGGTCAATGGGAAGAACGGTTCAGTTCTGGTTCCCTCTGACAAGGCTGATGTGGTCAGGATGGCCTACCAGCTTTACAAAGACCCGGAAATCTCGTTAGCCGACGTTCTCGCTCATTTTCGCAATAATGGCATTGAGGTCAACAGAACAACAAAGACCAACATGGATAGGAGCCACTTCTCGCGGCTCTTAGCCAGTCCTCTGTATGTCCGGGCTGATAAAGATGTGTACCAATATTTCATTTCAAAGGGCTATGAAGTGGTTGACGATATAGCGGCCTATGATGGTATCCACGGGTGTTTCCGGCATAAACGGTCTGACGGTTCCGAGTACATCAAGGTTGGCTACCACGAGGGGTTAGTGGATGCTGAAACGTGGCTTGCAGTGCAGGATAAGAAGTCCCACAATAAACGTATTCCCAATAACAGCGGAGCGAAAAACTCATGGCTGGTGGGCCTTGCCAAGTGCGGTCATTGTCACTATGCGCTGTCACTCATGTATAGCTGGAACGCTGCTAAGACCAAACAATGGCGGTACTTTGGGGACCATGGGGCATACAGAGCAAACGGCTGTGTAAAGAAGCGGCTGAAAACCCGGCCTGATGAAGTGGAGCAGATCGTCTTTAAGGCCATGAAGGAACGGTTGGAAGCCCTTGTAATCGCTAAAACTGAACAGCAAAAGCCAGACGCAGAAACGGAGAATATCAAGGCTGAGATTATCCGGGCCGATGATGAAATTCGCAAGCTGATGGACAAGCTGGCAGATGCGGACAGCGTACTTTTCGGGTACATCCAAGACCGGGTAAACGTTCTTCACTCTCAGAAGTCCGAGTTGGAAGAAAAGCTCCGCTCCAAGACCAGAAAGCACAAGGATATCGACACCGCTCCGCTGGCTGACCCTATGGCTCGTTGGGATTCTCTGACCGTTGAGGAAAAGCACGTTCTGGCTGTCACCATGATTGATGTTGTGTACATTTCGGACGAGTACGGGGTTGATATTCAGTTCAGTATTTAAGCGTAGATAAGGTGTATCAATAGGCGTTCCTGTGGCGAAAATAACGCCCCGGCCATCGGTCAGCTCGTCCAGATAGCGGCACTTCATATAGAGGTCGCTGGACTTCTGTGCTTCGGTCTGACTGATACCGCCTACGTTCCGCATTTTAGAAAACGCGGCGAGATTCTTGTAATAATGGGCTTCGTCAATGAAAATGCGGTCAACGCCCAATTCCTCAAACGTGACCACATCATCTTTGCGGCTCTGATCGTTCAGTTGGTCCAGTTTTTCTTTGATGTCTTTCCTGGTTTTCTCCAGCTGCTTGATAGAGAAACGCTCTCCGTTTTGCGCTTTCAGTTCTGAGATGCCGCCAATGACTTCATCCAACTGCCGCTCCAGCGTAAGCCGCTGGCGCTCCACGCTCATGGGTATCTTCTCAAACTGGCTGTGTCCAATGATGACAGCATCATAGTCGCCGGTGGCGATCCGGCTGCAAAACCGCTTGCGGTTCTTGGTTTCAAAGTCTTTCCTGGTCGCCACCAGGATATTGGCGGAGGGGTAGAGCTGCAAATACTCCGCCGCCCACTGCTCCGTCAGATGGTTGGGGACAACGAACAGGCTCTTTTGACACAGGCCCAGCCGCTTGCTCTCCTGCGCCGCCGCCACCATCTCCCACGTTTTCCCGGCCCCCACCACATGGCCTAACAGGGTGTTGCCGCCGTAGAGGATGCGGGCGATGGCGTTCAACTGATGGGGTCGCAGGGTGATTTCCGGGTTCATGCCCGCAAAGTTGATATGGCTCCCATCGTACTCACGGGGACGCAGATTGTTGAATTTCTCATTGTAGAGCGTTGTCAGCCGTTCTCTCCGGGTCGGGTCTTTCCATATCCAGTCCTGGAACGCCTGCTTGATAAGCTCCTGCTTGCCCTGGGCGATGGCGGTTTCTTTCTTGTTCAGGACAGCGACTTTCTTCCCGTCCCTGTCCTGAACATAGTCAAAAATCCGCACATCCCGCAGGTTCAGGGTGTCCTCGATGATCTTGTAGGCATTGACGCGGGTGGTGCCGTAGGTGCTGTCAGCCTTGACGTTCACCCGGTCAACACTTTTCCCCTCCACGTTCCAGGCCCCCGTGTATTGGGAAAAATGGAGATGAATTTTTTCCTGACAATTATCGGACGTGTCCAGCAGTTCAAAAACAAACTGCTCCACCACATCCGGGGGGAGCCAGGTGGAACCCAGGCGCACAGAAATATCACTGGCGTTCAGGTCTACCGGCTGCACCTGTTCCAGTGCCTCCACATTGGCGGCATAGTCCTCCGGGTACAGCTCGGCGCTCCGCCTTGCCCATTCCAGCTTTTCCCGCACGTTGCCGGAGAGGTATTCATCGGCGGTGAGATACTTTGCCTGCGTGTTGCCGCCGTACCCGTGCATGGGGTTCAGGAAGATCACACCAGCCAGCTCGGTAAATACCTCCTGTTCAGTTTTGCCGGTCAGCTCTACCATAAAGGCCATATCTACTTTTGCTTTTTCAGCCAGTGATACGGCCAGGGCCTCGGATGCGGTATCCACGCTGGTGATAACGGTTTTCTGCCTAATGGTGCGCTTGGTGAACATATCCGCCTTGCGGACAAAGTTCCGCTCGTCATCCAGCACCTCCAGGGAGGACAGCAGAAAGTAGGCGCTGTCCATTCGGAACGCTATGCTGTTGGCGCGGGAGTTGATACGCCCATACTTCTCCACATAGGCGTCATAGAGGGCGTTCAATTTGCGCTGTTGGGCTTGAATATCTTCGGCGGGCCAGTCCTCGGTCTGATACTCAATGAGCGTCCGCACACAGTCCCGTATGCGGATCAGCCCCTTGATGCGGTTCGCCGCCGTCACCGACACCTCCACCGGGTTCATCCGGCTGTTTTCCCGGTAGTAGATTTCGCCGTCCACTACGGTATAGCTGAAATTCCGCACATTCGGGTCGGCGGGGATGGATCTGTCCTCGTCCTCCGTCTCTGGGTCGTCCAGCACATACTCGGTGATGGTGCCTTGGATATTCTGGATGGCGGCGGTGAGCTGTTCGCCCAGGTCTTGCTCCTCGCGGGGCAGGCAGGCGGTTTCCGGCCCGTGGGGGCCGCTGACCTCACGCATTTCACCCATCACCATGTCCGGGTGGTCAATGAAATACTGATTCATTTTCAGCCCGTTTTCATCGGTGTTCAGGTGTACCCAGGCCGGTTCCTCGCTGGAAAGAGCGTCCCGCTTCTGCAAAAACAAGATGTCGCTGGTTACTTCTGTGCCAGCGGCGTCCTTGAACGTATTATTAGGCAGGCGGATGGCTCCCAGCAGATCGGCCCGCTGCGCGATATACTTTCGGACGCTGGGGTTCTCCTTGTCCATCGTGCCCTTGCTGGTGACAAAGGCGATGATGCCGCCCGGTCTGACTTTATCCAGCGTTCGGGCAAAGAAATAATCGTGAATGAGAAAGTTGTGTTTGTCGTACCGTTTGTCAGATACCTTGAACGCCCCAAACGGCACGTTGCCGATGGCGGCGTCAAAAAAGCTGTCCGGGAGGTCTGTTTTCTCAAACCCCTGGACAGCGATGGAAGATTTTTGATAGAGCTGTTGGGCAATACGTCCGCTGATACTGTCCAGCTCTATGCCGTAGATTTTGGAGTCGGCCAGATCATCCGGGCGCATACCGATAAAGTTGCCAATGCCGCAGGACGGCTCCAGCAGATTCCCGGCCTTGAAGCCCATGTTCTCCAATGCCTGATAGATGGAGCGGATAACCACGGGCGGGGTATAAAATGCGGTGAGGGTGGATTCTGCGGCAGCTTCATATTCATCCTCGGTGAGTAAGGCTTTCAGTTCGGCGTACTTACTGTGGCGCTCGTCAAAGCAATCGGACAGACCGCCCCAGCCCACATACTGCGCCAATACCGCCTGTTCCTCCGGGGTTGCGAACCGTTCCTCACGTTCCAGCTTTTTCAGCAGGCGGATGGCCCGGACATTGTTGTTGAACCGTGTCCCCGGCGTTCCCACGCCGATGGCGTCATCGGTGATGTGGTACTCATGCCGGTCTGCGGTGGGGACTTTGGGGTGAAGGACAAAGGGGGATACTCTGGGCTTGCGCCGGGGTGTGGGCGGGACCTGGGCTGGCCCCGCACTATCATGGCCGTGCCCATCCGCTAAACTTTTGGTGCCCTTTTCAACCGTCCCAGCCGTGTTTTCCTTTTCAGCCGGTGTGCGGCTCATCCGCGCTTCATAGCGGTCAATGTCTTGCTCAGTCAGCCATTCAGGTTTTTCCGGCAGGGCCGCGTACAACTCCCGCATTTTGGAGATCTGCGCTTCCACACTTCCGGCCCATAGGTGTTTTTCGGAAAACTGTCCGGCCCCCAGGTAATACTCACAGTCAGAACGCAGACGGTCTAATAGCTGGTAGTCAGGCTCCGTTGGAGTGTTGCCCCCTGCTTTTTCAGCCGGTTCCAAAACCTTTTCTGCTTTTGGCCGGTGGGCGTACAGTGCTTTTTCAGCTTCTTCAAACGTATCAAAGCCGCCCGCTGTCGCATGGGAAAAATCACGCTGTTCATCATAGCCATAATGGTTATAAAACTTGCCGTTAGGGAATTTGGAGATAACGATACGCTCCTGGTCGAATAGATACTCCGCCATCTTCTCCGTGTCCCTGTCCTGGGAAGCGGGAGGGGCCGGTTCCTGCGGTTCCGGCTCCTGCTTGGCTCGTTCTACCGCCAGCCAATCAGCGGCCTCCTTGTCCGCCGCGTCCTTCCTGACTTGCTTCAGATAATCCTCGGCCTGCCATTCGCTGCTAAATTCCTCCTGTACGCCCTCGCCGTCCACATATATCCCGCCCTGAATATCATCCCATACGGCGTAGCCCTTTTCCGTTTCGATGATGGAAAAGCGTTCATCGGGTGTGAGTGCATCGGCGGCGATCTGCTCCACGTCGGCCATGACCTGCTGAATAAAGGGATTTGCGTCCAGCTTCTCCGGGTCAACCACATGGCCGTCCACGATGCCGTTCTCCGCGAGGGCGGCACGGATGGCGGCGGGGTCAATGTCGGAAAAATCATCGTCTTTTTGCTGGGGCTGGCGTTTTTTGTACTGAGCCTCCACATAGTCGATCAGATTATCAACACTCAAATTAGTGAGGTATTCCGTCAGATCGTCCATGTCATGACATTGGAGGGACAGCATCACTTCACCGTCCGCCTGACAGATCAAGCGATAGTCGATGAGGTCAGCGGTCACGACAATGTGATGTTTCCCGTCACGGGTGGTTCTGTGGCTGAACGTGACGTTGTGCAGGTCGGAAAAGTCCACCGGCTTTTCAAAGTCATCCGTATAAAAATGCCGAATGATGCGTTTCGCTTTCTCAACGGGCGGCGCGGGCATAAGGGAGATTTTACGCTGAGTTTCTTCCAGAGCCGCTACTGTCACGTCATAGCCTTGGGCGGTCAGCTGTGCCGCGTTGTCCTCCAACGCATGAGCGGGGAAACCGCACATGGGCAAACGGCCATATTCGGGGATATTGCGGAGCGTCAAAGTCAGGTCAAGCTCCAGCGCCGCAGTTTTCGCGTCCTCGCCGTAGAGTTCAAAAAAGTCCCCTACCTGATAGAGTACAAGGCTGTCATGATAACGCTCCTTGATGGAATTATAGGCGTCCCAAAACCTGCCGCTGACAGGCTCCGGCTGCGGGGTGGAGATATTAAGGGGTCCCTCCGCCTCCTTGCGGATGGCCTCCCGCAAAGCGGGGACGATCTTGCGGTATTTGTCGTACTGTTCGAGAAAATCCAGCACACCGCCGTCGCCGTCCCCAATGTCCTGCCGCTCGGTGAATATCTGTCCATTCGGCATGACAAGGGTGAATTTGACTTTATCGTAACCTAAAAAGTTTTTATATTCCGGGTCGTTGGCGTCGTACCATTTTTGCCACGTTCCGTATTTCGCCATAGCAGCCGTTTTTCCAGCGACATATTCATCGTCCGCCTGCTTCATCAGCCGGTCAAACTCTTGGAGAGAGTAGGCCGTCTTATCCTGAAAGACAATGCTCTCGCTCCACTCGCAGAAGATATAGGGAAGCTCATGGGGCAGGTAGGCCGGTTCACTGGCCTCGGTGGAAGGAACGGCGGGTTCCCGCACCAACGGCGGAGCAGAGAACACGGGAGCGTTCTGAGTGGCGGAGATGCTCATGGTGGAGGTGGCGGCAATTTCTTCGATACGCGCCCGCACATCCTCCGGCAAACCGTCCTCATAATAGGTCACGGTTCGGTCGGGGGAGATATGGGCGATGGTCTTATAGTCACCGTCCCGCAGTTCCAGCCGGTTCCACACCGTCACGCCGTTGCCCATGTGCCCATAGCCCAGATCATAACCGGGGGTGTCAGGCTCCGCAGATTCGGAGGCGGGTGCTGCATCCTCCGCCTCCTGAAGCAGACCATCATTCAACGGGTTCTCGGCCAGCAGGCGGTCAAACTCGGTGCGGGGCAGTTCCTTGTTGATGATGGGAAACGCCGGGTCAAAGAGCCGGACAGTCTGCTCGTCATAGGCCAGCAGCTCATACCTCTGCGTCCCCAGGTAGACCGTGGCCCCCATAGTCAGCCGGTACTCCTTCGGCGTGGCCGGGGCCGGGTTCAGCTCGTCATGCTCCGGCTCCGGCGCTGCGGCCAGAGGGCCGGGAACACTCTCCTGACGTTGATGCTCCTGGTATTTTTCCTTTTCAGCCGGTGACAGGTAGCGGCCCGCCTCCACGAGCTGCCCAATGCGTTTCGCAGCCCTTTTCCACGTCAGCCTGATCTCGGCCTCTGGCCTGGACAGATCACCGATGGAGATTTTCACAC
The DNA here is from genome assembly GCF_009911595.1 of Colidextribacter sp. OB.20. Taxonomy (GTDB): domain Bacteria; phylum Bacillota; class Clostridia; order Oscillospirales; family Oscillospiraceae; genus Lawsonibacter. Next base: position 8,346 of record NZ_QWKG01000044.1, on the reverse strand, counting down.
CACTACGGTCAAACCATGCGCGTATCTTCCTGTCTGTGGTAACAGTAAAATAAGTGGTCGATTTGTATTCGTCTTTGAGGAAAGATGCGTTTTCGGCGGAGCTATGAGCCGTTTCAAACTGCTCAAAAATGCGGGATTTTCCATCGGCTATGCCGCTGCCATGCAAGAGAACAGCGTCAATATCCTCCTGGGAGATAGCAAAAGCGGAGGACTGTTCATCCTCCGCCGCTTGGATAGCCGCTTTCTGTTCTTCCTCGGTGGGAAGTGTGTCGCTTATACGTCGGTGTAGATCAGCTCCGCCAGCGCCACTTCCTCCGCCGCCGCCTGGATGCTGTTCATCAGGCCCACCCACTTCATCTGATCGGACGCTTTCAGTTCCTCCGTCACGCCCTGTTCCCGCGCCATTCGCGCCGTCAGCCGCTCCACCATCTCGGTGGCCTGCCGGTCGATCTTCTCCAGATGGGCGTCCAGCCTGCCGCTGAGAAGCATCCCCGTGTAGTAGCCGTTCCTGTGGCTTTTGAGATAACTGCGCCGCAGCATCCCATATTTTCCTACCTTCGGGGCCTCCGGCACGTCCAGGTTGGGCAGGCGGTAGCCGTTCTCCATTCGGTACGTCAGTTCCATGTTCAACGCTCCTTTCAAGCTGCGATTTTCTTTGTGGCTGTGTTCTGTTATGATTATACCGGCTTGCGGGCGGTCCGGCAAATGTGCGATTTTGCTTTTGTTCCTCCCGGTACAGATTCAGCACCGTGCTGGCAATCTCCCGCAGGGGCATCTCGGCAATATCGCTGACCGCACCCCCCAGGATGGACAGAGTTTCCGGGGTATTGAAGTCGTAGATATGGGCAAAATCCTCGCCGCTGAAGAACTCCTGGGGGTCAATGCCGCACCGGGTCAGCATGACATAGGCCACGCTGCTCTCCAACAGGCCCTTAAACCAGCTCTCCGTACTGAGGTCGTCCAGTTCCTCCAGCAGACTGCCCTCCTTGACGCCCCGCAGCTCGGCGCAGTAGTCGCTGAAGTTGTCCTCCACGATGACCTTTGCCGTCTGCATCAGGCACTCGGCAAAGTCGGACTTGTCGGAGAACTCCCCGTAGCTGTTCTCCAATGCCTCCACCACCGCGCCTTCGTACTGCGGCTTCATCTGCCAGATGGGGATGGTGCGCCCCGCACGGCTGTTGGTGTCGGACATATCAAAGACGTGCCGCAGCTTATAGCCCCGGTCGGTGTCCACCAGCAGGGCGATCCCCGTGGTGCCCCGGTTCACCCACCGGCCATGCTTGTTCCAGAAGTCGGTCTGAGCGCAGGCGGTGGCGTCTGGCTTTTGGGCAAAAATCAAGAGCTGGTCGCGGAAATTGTACTTGAAGTTGTGGGCGGCGGTGGTCAGGAACGCCATATAGTTCCCACTATTGGCGGAAATTTGTTGGGCGGTCTGCGCCGCAAGCTGGACAATGGGTTCAGGCTTCCTCGCCATGATCTATCCCTCCTTTTCATCATAAGATTTCAGCAGCCCCTTTGTGGCGGCGGCGATCCTGGAGATGCGCCCGGTGAGCTGGGTGACGGTGGCCCTGATCTCAGACTGCCGCGCCGCGTAGAAGTAGCCGGTGGCGTCGCTGCAAATGGGGTGGCCGTCACAGCGCAGGCGGTTGACGGCCCGCCGCAGCTCCGTCCCCTTGACGTGGAACGCGGCCTCCAGCTCCTTGCTGGAGGCCGCGCTTTCCTGTCCTCGGCGGTATCGTTTCAGGTATTCGCACAGGGCCTTGTCGATGGGTGCGCCCTTCACGGGGCACCACCTTTGCACAGCTCCGCGCTGTACTCCTTTTCCACCTCAATAGCCCCGATACAGGCGTAGAGAAGTTGCCAGACCATCTCTGCGGCCTCGCTCTCATACATCTGGATGCTGGCGTACTGCTCACCGCCTTTGCCGGGATAGAGCCGGGTGAACCGCATACGCTTGTCCATCAGGTCTTTGGCGTTATTGCGGGTCAGCACATCCTCGGCGGCGGCATTGCGCTCCAGAACGGACATCATCAGGTCGAACATGGAGGGGTGTACCTTCAATTTGACATTCGGTAATCGTGCCATAATGCGCTCTACCTTTCCACGGACACAGCCTGCCGCCCACGCTGGGGGAAGTCCCAGCCGTAAACCTTTCCAATCTCGTCCCCTAATCTGCGGGTGATCCGGGTAATATCGGCGCGTGTCGCTGTGCCGTAATACAATTTTTCTTTCAGTAGGTCGATTTGAGAGTCCCGTACTCCGGGCTTATAGGTGCGGTACAGCAAATGATTTGTGCCGTCATGGTGGATGGCGTCGCAGCGCAGGTCGCCCAGCCTGTCAACGTACCAGGTGGAATAGTCAATGTCCCGGTCACTGTAAAGGCAGTCCCGGATGTTGCCGCTGGCGATCTCCTTATAGCCCATGTGCCGCCCCGTCCAGAGGCCCAGGTCGGCAATAATCAAGATGGGCTGGTCAAGCTGGATGTTCAGGTTCACACGCTCATCGTCCAGATAGCCGCCGTTCATCTCATACATCAGCATCATGCGCTCGTCCTCGGTCAGCTCCGGGTACTCAGCTTCCAGTTCAGCCCGCCAGTCCTCATAATCCACGTCATAGTCGCTCCAGATAAGATGCTTCTGTTCCGTCACCGGGCATCACCTCTGTCCCGGTTTCTGGCCTTGATGGGCTGGCCCTGCTCGTCGTAGTTCTTCGGGTCGGCGGCGGGGGTGGCCCAGCCCCGCATAGCCCCGGCCAGCATCGCCGCCACCTGTGCCTTGCTTACACCCAGTTCTCCGTTCAGCTCGTCAACGAGCTTCTGGCTGGTGCGGCCCTTTGTCACATAGGACGCGGAGCGGTAGCCGTCAAAACCCCGCTCAAACATCACGATGGCCCGCTTCTCCTGCGTCTTGCCGTAGCATACCGCTGGCAGGGAGCTTCTGAGGGGGATCACAGAATTGCCGTTGCGCTCCATCATCTCGGCAAACTGGCAGATATGGTAGAGGTTGTCCCAGCCGGTGCCCACCTCCACATGGCACTCGTCGATATACCGGCATACCCGGTCAAGCTGCCTCCCATCAGGGCACCTGATCCGCACACTGTCGCCGTCCGCAACTCTGAATTTTTCCTCATAGTGCGGGGTAATGAAACGGATGCCCTTTTCAGCCTGTTTCATGTGGCTGTCCAGCCAGTCCCGGCGGTAGCAGTAGATGAACAGGTTTTCCTCCCCCTTGTAGGGTTGCAGCCGTATCAGGTAGGCATACTGCGCCGTGTCCGCCCGGAAGCCGAACGCAAAGCCGTCGTTAAAGCCGCTCTCCGGGTGCCCCTGGCAGAAGTCCCGCATGGCGTCCCGGCTTTTCAAAAAGCCGCCGTACTGCCCGTCGCCCACCAGGGCGTTCAGGACACTTTCAAGCTCCTGGTGAAATTCCTCGGTGTCCATGTCCCCTCGGTGGCTCTGCCACTTTGTAAAAAAGCCCTTGCCGTCCTCTCCCATGTCGGCCCGCAGATGGCCGATGCTCCCGGTCTGCCCTCCGATCTGCGTACTCTGGCGGGTGGTATAAAGCCGCTCCGCTGGGGTAGCGGTATGAAACGTCAATTCCATCAAAGTCACACTCCTTTCACTTGCTCAAAAAAAGACCACCATTTATCCTCCCGCACCTGAAAAGCGTCACCTAATTGGATGGTGTCGGGGAAGTTTGTTTGGGTGGTCTTGATGGCGTATTTGTCGATCTCGGTGGCGTAGTAGCGGAGAACGGTGGCCCCCAGCTTGTTAAGGGCCAGGTGGCCGCAGCTCATGCCGTCATACATGGACAGCACTTCCAGCGGTTCCACGGTGATGCCGGGGCAGTAGGAGAGGATGTGGGCAATCACGTCCACCGTCCAGCCGTTGCCCAACATCTTGTAAGCCTGGGTGTTGCTGACCGGGAACACAAAGCCCTCCGGCACCGTTTGGAGCCGCATACACTCCAGCACTGTCAGCTTGCGGATGATATAGCAGCCGTCTATCAGCTTGATGGGGTACTGTTGGCCCTTTATCGTGATCTGGCCGTCCCGAACTTCGTAGATGGGCCTGTCCAGCGTCCCGCAATACTGATAATACTGGCAGGAGGTGGTCAGGCAGTTCGCCTTTTCCCGCATGGCACGGCCCCTGCGGGTCTTGCTGTTGGGCATGGTCAGGTCAACACACTCACCGGGGAGGATGTCGGCATACCCTTTGGCGGTGGCCTCCGCTACCCGCAGGGCAGGACAGTCGGTGGGGGTGGTATAAAGCCCGGTTTTCGCCCCGGCCCCGCCGCCGTTCCCACACAGGGTCTTGCTCTTGCCGTCCGCTGAATATACCCGGTGCCCCTGACCCTCGGAGCCGGTGCCGCTCTCTATGGTGCCCACCCGGATGGGGAACATGGGGACGTGTCCGCCGCCCATGCCCGCCGATGCTGTCAGGCAGGGGACTTTCCCACTCACATCGAACACACCCCAGCGGGTATGCTGGCCGTAAAGACCGCCCAGCCGGTTTACACTGACCGCTTCGGCCACACAGGTCTTGCGGTCTATGGTGTTGCCCACCATATTGCGGATGCCGTCTTTGTAGTAGGTGGCCCGCAGGCATTGGGCTTTCCCGTCGGCGGTGACGTTCACCGGCTCTATTGCCATAGGTGCGGGGAAGTGCCCGCCGTCCAGGGCGTTCACGGCGCTGGCCCTGCTGTAATTTGCTTTCAGCGTGTAGCCCTTTTCATGGAGCGGCAGACCGCTCTCCAGAACATCCAACAGGATAAGGCCCTGATCCTCCGGCAGTTCCACGCCGGGGATGTTCGTCCAGTAGAGCCGCTGACGGCTTTGGGCGGACACAAGGGCGGAGTTTATCAAAATGGGTTCCACGCCCAGCTCCGCCGTGATCTGTGCCCGTATCGCCGGGGCCATGCTCTTGTTGTTCTCGTATAAATAGAAGTCCGGCCCGTACCGCTCTCTGGCGATCAGGTAGTTGCGAAACAGCTCCCAGCCCAAGCCCTCCGGCTGTGTTTCTCGGTTCCGTGTCTGTGCTATGCTCCAATGGGTGCAGGGGGAGCCGCCCAGCAGAAGTTTCATCGGCTGTCACGCCCCTGTTCCAAGGCTCGCTCCCGCTGAATGACCGACAAATGCTCTTTTGCCCACTGTGGCAGACACTCCGGCCTGACCTCACCCAAAACGTCCCTGCGCTCCCACCGGCCATCCCTGCGGCCTGTGAACACATTGACGCCATAGACTGAGGTGCCGCGAGAGTAGCCCCGCGCTCCGCTGCCATTCGTCACAAGAATAAGCTGGCAGTCTGCCCGCTGGTACTCATAGCGGAGAGAAGTTGGTTTGACCGCCACCACCTTGCCGGTGATGTCGTCGCTGTCATTCAGCGGAAAACAGTGTTCACGGCCCAGCAGCTCCAGCGGGATATGGAGGGTCTTGCGCTGGGCCTGCAAAGCCGCCACCTGTCCTTTCAGCCTGTCGGCATACAACTCCATAATCTCCAGATAGTCGTCGCTGGCCATCGCCTCGGCGTAATATTCACGCATTCCGTCCTGTGTGCAGAAACAGCACATGAACTCCTGCTCCGGGCTGACGCCCACCACCACCTCACGCGCTCCTATCTGGAGTGCATGGATGATCTCAAAATTTTCTATCATCCGCTTTTCGTTCTGCATAGTGTCACCTCTCCCGGTCATCACGCGGCCTGCGCTTCTTCTGGCGGGCCTTTTCCTGCTGCTCTTTTGCGTAATCCGCCAGGGATTTGGCAGGCTTACCGTCAAAGGAAATCAAGATGTTTTGCGGCGGAACGCCCCGCAGCATATCGGACAACTCCTTGTCCATGTTTTTTTCTTTACCCATGATTATCGCTCCCCTCTATCAGAAAAGTCGATTTGCCTGTCCTCGTTGGCAAATCGACCTTCTAACTGTTCCACTGTCCAATTTTTTGTAAATTGCCCCAGGGGGTTGTGTCCAAACTGCGCGATGGCCCGCTTGTCCATCTCCCGGAGCCGCGCCCACAATTCAGGATGGTGGGTACGCAGCTTTTTTAGCTCCCCGATTCGTTGGAGGGGGCAGCACCAGCAGGAACAGCGGTTGTATATCCGATACAGTCCGCCCCAATCAAAGCCCCGGTTATAGCTGATCCGCAAAGCCTCGGCTTCGGTGATACCCCAATCCACCAGGGGATATTGTTCGTCCTTGATACGCTTCGGCTCATCGGCGGCGATCCCCACATAGTGCAGGGCGTTCCGCTCTTTTTTCAGCCGGTTTACCTCTTTTTGAATGAGGTGGGTTTTTAACTGGCCCGTACACCAGCGAACACGGACACCGGGCCAGCCGTTTCCATAGAGGGATACCCCCAGCCGTTGACGGTTCTCAATGCTGGACTGTTTTACCTTCGGTTCCTCAAACATGAGCCATTCAAAGCCTTTGGGGTGCCGCAGGGTGGTGATGTGGATGCCGCGCTCCCGGTAGAGCAGGTCGTCCAGCTTCTCCATGTGTTCATACATCTCCGGGAACTCCATGCCTGTGTCGGCGGTCAGTACCACGTCGATGGGCATATCCCGTTCGATCATCAGCAGGAGCATGGCCGTACTGTCCTTACCCCCTGAGAGGGAAACGGCGTGATAGCTGCCCTCTATGGGGTTCTTGCTGTCAGCACCCATGCTCCCGCCCCCTCTCTCGGTTAGGCGGTTCCTCGTAGAGTTGCAAACGATACCTGATGTTCAATGCCGGTTCCTCCTTGTCCAAAAATTTACACCGCCCTGTGTCCAGCGGACAAAGAGCGGTGTATGTATGGAGGAATACTTTATTTTCAGGCCATCAGCCTTGTCAGAAGCTCATTCACCGGGGAGGCGTCCCGGCCCTGAGTGGTCAGCTTGTTTCGCCAGTCCAGCAGGTACTTCCGCACAAGCCGGTATTCTCCGTCAGTCAGTTGGAGATAAACTTTCTTTTCCCGTTTGAACATTTGAAACAGCTCCTTTCACCACCATAGTACAGAAAAAAACAAGCGGTTTCAAATGTGCGAATGGGTATGTAAGTGGCCCGCTGTGCGGGCCACGGGGATGGTGCTTAATAGCCTGTGGTGGGCAGGCGCTTGGGGGGAGCGTAGACCTTCGTCACCCAGCGGGTGGTAGCCATGATCCACTGTCCGTTGTAGACGCCGCCCACGTCCGCCTGATTGACGAACTGACTGCCGCCCTTGGCCCAGGACACAACGGTGCAGTCAATTTTGGGGGCTTCTACCTGCCGGAAGTTGGCGGGCACGACGCCGAACACGAATATCACTTCCGTGACATACTCGTTGGACGCCAGCCGCAGGGCCACGGGGGACGCCTCCAGCACATAGTTCTGCTGGGTGTTCAGGCTGTCCGCCAGCACACGGTAGTCAGCCCCGGAGAGATTGGTCTTGTAGACGATCTTGTAGCTGCCAGCGGCATTGTAGGTGCCGGTGGTGATCTTCGCCAGCCGTACCGCCTCCACGGGCAGGGTATCGCGCCAATAGAAGGACGTGAGCGCCGTGGTGGAGTTGTTGCCGATGCCGCTGAACGTGTAGCGGATGTTCTGACCGGGCATGACCTCGGCATAGCCGGTTTTCTGAATTGCCACATTGGTGTAAAGGCTCTTGTTGGTCATAGCCGCTTTGACGATCTGCCCAGCGTGTTCGATCTCCACGTCGATGGGGGTCTTGTCCAGGGCGTAGAAGTCCGCCGCCTGGGATTCCACCACCTTGTACCGGCCCAGAGGCAGGGGCTTGGACACGGCCACGCCGTTCTTGTCGGTGCGGATGGTGTCAACAAGGTTCCCCGTGCGGTAGTGGTAGACCTCAAACACGGTGCCGGGGATGGGGGTGCCAGCGGGCCAGCCGTTCATGCTGTTGTAGTCGGCGCTGGTCTTGGTGATCTGAATTTGCCCGGTGACGGCGGTGTTTTTCCAGGTGATAGTGGTACAGCCGCCGTACTCCACATAGATGGTCTTGGGCTGGGTGTCCAGGATATAGCCGTCCGCGCACTCGATCTCCCGGACGGTGTACTTGCCGTCCGCAAGCCCGCCGTCCACATAGACATACCCCTCGTTGTCGCTCTCATAGGTGCCCACGGGGTTGCCCTTGGCATCGGAAAGCAGGAACTTCACGCCGAAAATGCCCTTGCCGGTCACGCTGTCGATCTTGTGGATGATGGCGCTGCCGGTCTGCCGGTTGGTGATCTCCAGGGTGGCGGTGCCGCCGTCCTTCACCTCGATCTGATAGGGCTGGCTGTCCAACTGATAGCCCTTGGCCGCTTTCAGCTCCACCACCTGATACCAGCCCTTTTCCGCTTCGGGCAGATTGATAACGCCGTTTTTGTCGGTGGTGTA
>NZ_QWKG01000043.1 GCF_009911595.1 Colidextribacter sp. OB.20 | reverse complement strand
TTCTCAAGACCTCTCGGGACTATTATCTGCATTCTCCTATTCCCTTGTATATGCGGTGGTACATTTTACGCTTACGACAATGTGGGCGTAGAGAGCGCCCACCGGCTGGAGGAATCCGCCGAGGGCGGTGTGCGGCTGGCGGCGCACTCCTACCGCTCTCAAAAGCTGCGCCCCTACCGGGAGGCGGCAAAGGCAAAAATGAAGATGGAAAAGGCCAACGTAAACGCCCTTTACCAGAAACATCTCCAGGACAATCCTCAGCTCACCAGCAATCCCGTCTCCCGCTGGCAGCAGAAGCGGGCAATCAAAAAACAGTATGCCGCCTCGGTGCGGGCCGGAGAGAGCGTTACCGCCACAATGGAGAACGCGGCGAAAGCCGCGAGACGTGCGGCGGAAAAGAGTGCAAAGGTCCATCAATTCGTTTGGAAACACAAAAAGGGCTTTCTCATTGTGATCGCCCTGTTTCTGGTGGTGTCCATATTTCTCAATGGGATGTCCTCCTGCTCCATGCTGGCGGAGGGCGTCATGTCTGTGCTGGGCGGCTCCACCCACCCCTCAAGTGATGATGCCATGCTGGGAGCGGAGGCGGCTTACGCCGGGATGGAAAACGAGCTGCAAAGCTATCTGGACAGCTATGAGAGTACCCATGACTATAACGAATACAGCTATGACCTGGACGAGATCGGCCATGACCCCTATGTGCTGATGGCGCTGCTCAACGCTTACCACCGGGGCGGCTGGACGCTGGAACAGGTGCAGGGAACCCTGGAAATGCTCTTTGAGCGTCAGTACACCCTCACGGAAACGGTGACGGTGGAGACCCGCTATGATAAGGATGACGAACCGTATGAATACTCCATCTGTACGGTGACGCTGGACAACTTTGACCTGTCCCATCTGCCTGTCTATCTGCTGGACGAGGAAGGGATGAGCATTTATGCCGTGTATATTGCCACCCTGGGCAACTGGCCTGACCTGTTCCCCGCCAGCGAATATCCCAACGCATCCCAGCGGCAGGACTATCTGGACTACGATGTTCCCCCGGAGGCTTTGGAGGATGAGATTTTTGCGGCGATGCTGGCTGAAGCCGAGAAATATCTTGGCTATCCCTATGTTTGGGGCGGCAGCAGCCCGTCTACCTCTTTCGATTGCTCCGGCTTTGTGTCCTGGGTCATCAATCACTCCGGCTGGAATTATGGGCGGCTGGGGGCGCAGGGCCTTTGCAATGTCTGTACCCCGGTTTCCCCTGCCAATGCCCGCCCCGGCGATCTGGTGTTTTTCAAGTACACCTATGACGCGCCCAACCCGGACGGCGTGACCCACTGTGGCATCTATGTGGGCAATGGAATGATGATCCACTGTGGGTCCCCGATCTCCTACGCCAACCTCAATACATCCTACTGGCAAGCTCACTTTTACTGCTACGGCAGACTTCCAGAACCATAAAAGGAGGGATTTTTATGAACCCGAAGATCAAGAAAATCAACACGGAATATGAGAAAAACGCCGCCAAGATTACCGAGCTGCAAGCGCGGCAGGAGGAACTGGCAAAGCAGCGCACCGAGCTGGAAAACCTGGACATCATCGGCCTTGTACGGAGCATGGGCCTGGACCCGGACCAGCTTGCCGCGCTCATTCACAACGCCCAGCCCGGTGCGCCGGTGGGAGAGGGGGACAGCAGCCATGAGAACGTCTAAGCGGCGCATCCTGTCTATGGTGCTGGCGCTGATGCTGTGCTTCTCCGTCCTCCCTGTCACCGCCTTTGCTGGCGGCGGGCCGGAGGACGGCAGTGACAAGGTGCTGGAATACTGGAGCCAGGATTCCACGCCGCCCCAGGACACCCCGCAGACGGATCAGCAGACAGGCCAGCCTGCCACCGGCCAACAGCCCCAGCAGGGGGAACCGCTGTCCGTGGACAGCGAGTTTTTCACCCGCGATCTGCTTTACAGCAAAGACACTCATAAGCAGTTTATCACCGTGGAGGGCCGGGACGGGAATATTTTTTACATTCTGATCGACTATGACGCCCCGGTGAACGAGGATGAGGAACAGTACAAGACGTATTTTCTAAACAAAGTGGATGAAGCTGATCTGGCGGCGCTGGTGGAGCAGGGCGAACCCGCCGCCTGCATCTGCACCGACAAATGCCACGCCGGGGCGGTCAATACCGCCTGCCCGGTCTGCTCTGTCAACATGACCGAGTGCGCAGGCAAAGAACCGGAGCCGGAAAAGAAGGAGGACCCGGCAGAAACTGACACCGAGCCTGACCCGGAGCCGGAGAAGAAAGGCGGCATCAATGTCAATGGGATGCTGACTGTGGTGCTGGCGGTGGCCCTGGCTGGCGGCGGCGCGGTCTACATCTTGAAATTCAAGAAGAAAAAGCCCGATACCAAGGGCAGCGCCGACCTGGAGGACTACGATTACGGCGATGAGGACGAGTATGAGGACAGCGGCGCAGAGGATGAGGAGGACGAATGAGATATTTCACATCCAATCCCCTGGAACGTCTGATGATGCAGGCCCCTCCGCCCCGGCAGGAGCAGCGGGCCAAGCCAGCGCCGCCCAAGGATCACCCCTGTCACGGCTGTAAACGCTGCGGCGAGAGCTGCGTCCTGCCCTGCTACCGGGGTGTGGAGGTGATACCTCCCATCCCGGACCCGGACCGCGCCCGGTCCCGGTAACAATATCAATCGAACAAACAAGCGGCCCCGCTTCAATTTGCGGGGCCGCTTGTCATTCAAAAAACGAGGTTTTAAGCAATTTGGGATAGTCTGTTGCGCCATGAGCGATATGGTAAATCACTATGGTATCTCCCAGCAGGCGGTAAATAATCAAATATTTGCTCGCCAGAATGTAGCGATACCCGGCAGCGCTTAACAGATCATCCCGGATCGGTGGCCCGGATAACGGAAAACACATCAACTGTTCCATCGCATCGTAAATTTTATCCGTTATTCTGCGGGCTGACTGCGCCCCGGAAAGTGCCATATGTACCCGCGCAATTTCTTCCAATTCCGCTTGAGCGGGAGGGAGAATGTCCAGGTTATACGTTTTGTCCATAGATTTCCTCCAAACGCTTACGAGATTCTTCTATGGAAACGGCAGGCTGTCCAGATAACCGGGACTGTTCCGCAGCCGCCAGCTTTGCCCGCAGTTTCAAAACCTCCTCGCGGCGCTCAAAAGCATCTATGCTCATAATCACTAAATCACCCTCTCCATTTTTGGTAATGTAGATGGGTATATCTTCTTTATGTGCTAAATCGGAAATAGAACCGTAATCGTTTCGCAAAGCGGTTGATGGTTTAATAATCATGGCGCGGCCTCCTTCTATGATTCTGATAGTATTCTATCATTATTGCCTCGAAAATTCAACCCAATATTCTGAAATTTGATAGGAGCGTGATTTTATGTATCGCCTTGTAATTGCGGAGAAGCCCTCGGTTGCTATGAGCATCGCCAAGGTGCTGGGGGCCACAGCCCGGAAGGAGGGCCACATGGAGGGTGGCGGCTGGCTGGTAAGCTGGTGTATCGGCCATCTGGCGGGGCTGGCCGAGCCTGCCGTTTACAATCCCGACTATGACAAGTGGCGGCGGGAGGACCTGCCCATCCTGCCGGAAAACTGGCGGTTCACTATCGGCAAGGATAAACGGGAGCAGTTCGACATCCTGCGGACGCTGCTGCGCCGGGAGGATGTGTCGGAGGTGGTGAACGCCTGCGACGCCGGGCGCGAGGGGGAACTGATCTTCCGCACCGCCTACCATCTGGCGGGCTGTACCAAGCCCATGAAACGGCTGTGGATTTCCAGCATGGAGGACAGCGCCATCCGGGAGGGCTTTGACAACCTCCACCCTGGCAGCGACTATGACGGCCTGCACCAAGCCGCCCTTTGCCGTCAAAAGGCCGATTGGCTGGTGGGCATCAACGCCACACGGCTGTTTTCGGTGCTGTATGGCCGGACGCTGAACATCGGGCGCGTCATGTCCCCCACGCTGGCCCTCATCGCCCAGCGGGAGGCGGAGATCGCCGCCTTTGAGCCGGTGCCGTTCTACACGGTGGAGCTGGCCTGCGGCGGTATGACCCTCACCGGGGAGCGGATCAGCGGCAAGGAGGACGCCGCCGCCATCGCCGCCGCCTGCGAGGGCAGTACAGGAATCCTCCAGACGGTGGAACGCCGGGAGAAGTCCGAAAAGGCCCCAGCCCTCTATGACCTGACCACCCTCCAGCGGGACGCCAACCGCATCCTGGGCTACACCGCCCAGCAGACGCTGGACTATTTGCAGGCCCTCTATGAAAAGAAGCTGTGTACTTATCCCCGGACGGACAGCCGCTTTCTGACGGATGATATGGAAAGTTCTGTCCCTGGTCTGGTGTCCGCCGCCGCTGTGATCTGCGGGGTGGACGCACTGGGGACGGCGCTGGCCTCCCATGTGTGCAGCAGTAAGAACGTCACCGACCACCATGCCGTTGTCCCCACCAAAAGCGCCGCCGATTCCGACCTCGCCGCGCTCCCCCAGGGAGAGCGGGAAATCCTGCGGCTGGTGTCGCTGGGGCTGCTCCGGGCGGTCTGCCCGCCCCATCGGTACGCCGAAACCAGCCTGACGGCGGAGTGCGGCGGGCATCGCTTCACCGCCAAAGGAAAAGCGGTGCTGGACATGGGCTGGCGGGTCTATGCCGCCCCCTCCAAAGACGCCGCTCTGCCGGACGGTCTGGCAGAGGGCCAGTCGCTGGCGGTGGATGCGGTCCAGGTGAAGGAGGGCAAAACGACCCCGCCCAAGCATTTTACGGAGGACACTATCCTCCAGAGTATGGAGACCGCCGGTGCTGGGGAAATGCCGGAGGACGCGGAGCGGAAGGGCATCGGCACCCCCGCCACCCGCGCCGCCATCCTGGAAAAGCTGGTGGCTACCGGGCTTGTGGAACGGAAGAAAGCCAAGAAGATCACCAGCCTCCTGCCCACCCAGGCAGGCAGCTCTCTCGTCACTGTTCTGCCGGAGGTCCTGCAATCCCCCCTGCTCACCGCCGATTGGGAACAGCGGCTGGAAGAAGTAGAGCGCGGGGAGCTGTCCCCAGAGGACTTCATGGCCGGGATCGCCGCTATGGTGGATGAGCTGGTGAAAACGTACCGGCCTGTCCCCGGCGCGGCGGTGCTGTTCCCCTCGGACAAGGAGGCTGTCGGCCCCTGCCCCCGCTGCGGCGGCGCTGTGACCGAAAGCAAAAAGGGCTTTTTCTGTGAAAACCGGGAGTGCCGCTTTGTCCTGTGGAAAGACAGCAAGTTTTTCACCGCCAAGAAAAAGACGCTCACCAAGTCCGTTGCCGCCGCCCTGCTGAACAAGGGCCGGGTAAAGCTCACCGGCTGTTTCTCGGAGAAAACCGGGAAAACCTATGATGCCACGGTGGTGCTGGAGGACGATGGGACCAAGACGAATTATAAGCTGGTGTTCGGCAATGGATAAGCTGCCCCGGATGGATGACAGCCAGTTCCGGCGGGCAAGAAAGCTCATCCGCCGCCTGTGCGCCAACTGCGAGGGCGGAAACTGCCTCCTGTTGGACGATGGGGACCCCTGCCCCTGTCCGCAGATGATTTCCAACACCTTAATCTGCAAATACTTCCGCGCCGCCGTCCTGCCATCGGACCAGGAGCTGCACGGGGAGATCATGGCGGCACGGCCTGTCAAGCGCTGCTGTATCTGCGGCGCACCGATTTTTTCCCGCTCCAATGCGGTGAAATACTGCCCTGCCTGCGCCGCCAGGGAGCGCCGCAGACGGGACCGGGAGCGGAAAGCAAAAGCGGCCTCGCACTTCCGCAAATAGAGGACCGGGAAGCCTTGCGGCACAACGCTTTCAAAACGCCAATCCGCCCAGGGACGTAACTTTACCCTCGGAGGGCTGAAATTAACTTCTACTTGCGGAATTTTGCCCCGTATGGGACGCTTCGGTTTCCTGTGCGGGGCCATTTTATGAAAGGAGATTTTTGCCGTGGCAGATAACAAGCCCAGCAACCGGGAACGGATCAAGGAAATCGTCACCGGGATTGAGGCTGGCATACAAGACCTGTTTCAGAGCGACAAATTTGCGGACTATCTCCGCACCATGTCCCGGTTTCACAACTATTCCTATAACAATACCATCCTCATCCATATGCAGATGCCCAGCGCCACCCATGTGGCCGGGTTCAACAAATGGAAAAACCAATTTGGACGCCATGTGAAAAAGGGCGAGAAGGGCCTGACCATTATCGCCCCCACGCCCTTCAAAAAGCGCATTGAGGAAATGAAGCTGGACCCGGACACCAGAGCGCCGGTATTGGACCATGACGGGAATGTTATCATGGAGGAACGGGAAATCGAGATTCCCCTGTTTCGCCCGGTCAAGGTGTTTGATGTGAGCCAGACCGAGGGCAGGCCCCTCCCCAGCCTTGTTGCCCCTCTGACCGGGGATGTGCAGCAGTATGAGGCGTTTATGGAGGCCCTTCGGCGCACCTCCCCGGTGCCAGTGCAGTTCAAGCCGCTGCGGGAGGGCCTGGATGGATTTCTGAATTTGGAAGATCAAACCATTACCATCCGGGAGGGCATGAGCCAGGTGCAGACGGTGTGCGCCGCCGTCCACGAGATCACCCACGCCATGCTCCACAACCGGGAGCAGGAGCGGCTTTCCGCCGCTGCCGGGACGGAACAGGCGGAAAAACTCAAACCGAAAGACCAGAATACCAAGGAAGTGGAGGCGGAGAGCGTTTCCTACACTGTCTGCCAGTATTACGGTATCGAAACCAGCGCCAACAGCCTGGGCTACATCGCCACATGGTCCAAGGACAAGAGCCTGCCGGAACTGAAAGCCAGCCTGGAGACTATCTCCAAGACCGCCAATATCCTCATCACCAGCATTGACCGCCATTTTCAAGATATTTGCAAGGAACAGGGCATTGACCTGACCGCCCAGCAGCCGGAACAGGACGCGCCCTCTGCCGCGCCCGACACCCTGGAGCAGTTCGCCGCTGATTTATACGATTTTATGGATCAGCTTCATCAGGAGGGAGTTCTGAAACACCCGTTTACCCAGGACCCCAGGGAGCAGTCCATCGCTGACCTTGTGATTGAAATGCGGAAAGGTTATTTTGAAGGTGTGCGCAGCCCGCTGAACTATTTGATCGAACATACTGACTTGATACTTACCGACCTGACAAAAGCCAAAACGCTGCTGGCAAGGCTGGATGGGCTGGTCCAGACGCAGGACGCGCCAGCGGCGGAGCTGCCGCCTGACACCCCGGAGCGGTTCATCAGCGATATGCTGGATATGCTGGACCATCTGTATCAGGCGGGGCTTATCAAAAAGAATTTTCCCCCTGACAACCGGGAGCAGACCAAGGCAAATCTGGTCCGTACTCTGCAAGTGAATCCATCCATTGTCCGGGCCACCCTGGAACAGTTCATCCAACAGGACACCGGCGCGGCGGAGGCAAAGGTTATGTTGGAACGGCTGGATGGGCTGGCTCAGTCCGTGCCGCTGAAAGAATACGTCTACAAAATGGAGGCCAATCCCCGGACTGTTGGCGCAATCGACCAGCAGTTTATCCAGGCATATGAGAGAACGGCGCAAGGGACCTTAAAGCCGGATCGGGTGCTGTTTTTCGGCACGGCTGATAAATGCGCCGGTATTCTGAAAAAGCTGCAATCCGGTGAATTGAAACCGGATGATTTTTTCCAACCCGGCACAGCCAGAATCAGTCATTACAAAACCAAGGACGGCGCGGAGCTGGATGCTTTTGTAGGGCCAGATGATAAGGTATATATGGGCAGGCGCGACCACTATGACAATCGCGGCCATTACCTCAATGCGGACAAGTCCTTGCTGTACCTCTCCGATAATACGGTGATGTTCGATTTTGTCTCCGGGAGCAGCTATGCCGCTACCCAGGCGGAGCTGCTGGCCCAGGGCTGTTTTACGATGGAGGACTATGCCGAGTTTGATGCCCTGCGTGTTGGCGTGCTGGCACAATTTGAGCAGGTCGGGCAACTGTTGTTCGCCGGGGAGCCGTTCAGCTTCACCCAGCCGGACACGGCAGAAGTGGAACAACAGCCCCCGCCTGCCCCGGAACCGCTGGCACAGGCGGATGAAGCCTTGCGGGACACCACTCTGGACGAATACCCCCTGCCGGACCCGGCCTTTTCCGCTGACGAAATGGAACAGGACTACGGTTATTCGGGCGGCGATCTGCTGCCCCTGTCCAGGGAACGAGCGGCGGAATTGCTGGAACAGGATTTGACCGTCTACATGGTGGAGGCTGGCGAAAATCCCGCTATGGTTTTTGACCGGGACGATCTCATGGAGCAGCCGGAGGGCATGATGTTCGCCGTCACCCGCGAGGAATGGGAGGAAAGCCAGGACTTCCGGCAGGCGGTACTGGACAGGATGCAGCACCAGCCGGAGCGCGAAAGAGCGTTTCTGGACCATGTGGCGGACTGTTTCGCCATCTATCAGGTCAGGGACGATGATGCGCTGCGGGATATTCGCTTTGAATCCCTGGACTGGCTGAAATCCAAGGGCTGCACCGTGGAACGGGACAATTATGATCTGGTCTACACGGCCCCGCTGTCCACATTTGCCAGCGCGGACGCGGCGCTGGATCAGCTCTGGTATCAATTCAACAACGACCACCCCGCCGATTTTCAGCACCCTTCTATATCCGTCAGCGACATCATTGTGCTGAAAAGGGATGGTGTGGTATCCTGCCATTACTGCGACAGCTTCGGCTTTGAGCAGTTGACGGACTTCATCAGCCAGAAGCCCACGGTGGCCGAGCTGGAGGCCCAGGTCAAGGCGGGACAGACCATTTCCCTGACGGATTTGGCGGATGCTGTCCACCGGGAAAAGAAAAAATCCGTTGTGGCCCAGCTCAAAAACCAGCCAGCCCAGGAACGAAAAAAGACAGCGCCCAAAAAGAGCGCGGAAAAGGAGCGGTAAGGAAATGAACGATTTTACATTTGAGGAACAGAATCTGGTGTGTATTTACAACAGTTCCGGCACCCGTGCGGGCGTGATCGCCGCCCTCACCGAGATGCGGGGCTATCTGGAGCCGGACGAGGACGAGCTGCGGACGCTGACGGACAGCGCCCTTTCCAAGCTGGGACGCATGACCGACGCGGAGTTTGCCGCCCTGGACCTGTTCCCGGACTTTGAGACGGAGGACCCTGCCTATGGCAAGTAAGCTCCAAGCCTATGCACAAATGGCCGACCATGCCGCCCGCCAGATCACCGGCAGCTATCAGGAATGGACGGCCTTTCTCTCCACGGCGGGGCGTCTCTATAAAGATGTATGTTGTAAAGGGTGAATGTGAGATTTCGCCTAATACAACATAGCGGCTTGCTCGTTTGTGGTGAATGACGGTGCTATGGGAGGGGGTGATACCAATATCCGCACAACTTCGAGCGACAAATTGTCGCTCGAAGTATATCCGAGGGGCGGTGTCATGTTTTTTGAAATGGGACTGTCATGCCATTAGCCTGTTTTTTTAGATTTCGCCCATAATATACTTGGGAGAACGATGGTATTCGCTTGTCAGAAACGTGAGCGACAAAATGTCGGTCACGTTACACCAAAATCAAGTGTGCATTCTGCACTTCTGATTTCATCTTGCATTTTTGCAATTTTTTCGAGAGTGACGGTCAAATCTTGCATTATCGCCATATTTTTGCGGTCTGGGCAGTTTTCTCCGTATAATAGAGATGGGCGAACAAACCGGGCCGCTCCAAGAAATTTTCTAAACCTTTTTGAAAATGGTTCCGCCATACCCCCGGTTTTTCTCCTATAAGTGAGAGGATGATTTGGATGCTGTGAAAACTAACGTCCTTTCACGACAAAAGTACATAGGCACTCAAGCCAGCTTTCGACTGCAAACGACATTACGCAGCCGGGGGCTGGCTTTCTGTGTGCCTGGAACATCCACCACCATCATACTACGGGTTGCGTCCTACCGCAAGAAAGGAAGGCCAATATAGCTACAATTCAACCAGCAGAGGCGAAAACTGCCACCATTTACCGCCGCATCGGTTCCACTACCTACAAAGTCAGAGTTCATTTCAGCGACACCGCCCAGGAGACAATCAATGACAAAATTCTGCGTTTAATTCAGCGCGAAGCCGTGACAAACGGTGCTGACTGTGGTATAATAGGCACACCACAAACGAGCCAGCCGCTTGAAGGGAGTTCGCTATGAGCGAGAAGCGGTTGGAGCAGGAGAAAATCACGGCATTATATGAGAGATTGTCCCATGACGATGAATTGATTGGGGACAGCAACTCGGTCGTGAATCAAAAGGCCATGTTGGAAAGCTACGCCGCCCAGCATGGTTTCATAAATTGCGTCCATTACACGGATGACGGATGGAGCGGGGCCAATTTTGAGCGGCCCAGTTGGAAACGGCTTGTGGCGGACATTGAGGCCGGGAAGGTCAGCTGCGTGATCGCCAAGGACATGAGCCGGGTCGGGAGAGATTACCTGCAAACAGGATTTTATACGGAAATCCTGTTTAGGGAGAAGGGTGTTCGGTTTATCGCTATTTCCAACGGTGTGGACAGTTTTGACCACAATTCGGGGGAATTTGCGCCCTTTTTGAACATCATGAATGAGTGGTACGTCCGGGACTGTAGCCGGAAACAGAAAGCGCAGTATCAGGTGCGTGGACGGTCCGGCAAGCCTGTCACCAACACGATTCCCTATGGGTTTAAGAAGGACCCGGACGAAAAGCACCACTGGCTGGTGGACGAAGAAGCGGCAGATGTTGTGCGCCGCATTTTCCATTTGAGCGCGGAGGGAAAAGGCCCTCAGACGATTGCCAAAATCTTGATGATGGATAAGGTAGAGCGCCCCTCCTATTACCTCGCCCGGCAGGGGCGGGGGACGTGCCAGCGCAAAACGGATATGTCCCGGCCCTATGACTGGACGGGCAACACGATTGCGGATATGCTTGCCAAGCCGGAGTACATAGGGCATACGGTCAATTTCCGCGCCTACAAGCCCTCCTATAAGGACAAGAAGATGATAAAGCGTCCCCCGGAGGAATGGCTGATTTTTGAGAATACCCATGAAGCCATTGTGGATGCGGAGACGTGGAAACTTGCCCAGAGGTCAAGGCAGACAGTACGCCGGACGGACACCACGGGCGAGGCCAATCCCCTGACGGGGCTGTTGTTCTGCGCCGAGTGCGGGGCCAGGATGTATAACCATCGAAGCAGAGGCAGGGCGCTGAAAGAGGGGTGGGAACCTGACCCTGACAGCGGCCTCTATCCCAGCGATAACTACAACTGCTCCACCTATATGCTGACCGCCAAACAGTCAGAGCAGAAGTGTTGCAGCCACTATATCACCACCAGGGCAGTCCGGGCGCTACTGCTGGATACCATCAAAACCGTCAGCGCCTATGCGATCTCCGATGAAAAGGGCTTTGTGGAGAAGATTCGCGCCGCCTCCCAGCTTCGGCAGGACAACGCCGCGAAGGAATTGAAACGCAAGCTGAACCGGGACCGCAAACGGTCCGCAGAACTGGACGGGCTGATAAAGAAGCTCTATGAATCCTTTGCCACGGGCAGTTTGACGGAGAAGCGGTTTAAGCTGCTGTCGGACGGCTATGAGCGTGAGCAGGAGGAATTGGACGCCGCGATCAAGCATGAGCAGGCGGAGTTGGATGCGTTCAATGCCGACACGGACCGGGCCGATCAATTTTTGGAGCTTGTCAAGCGGTACACTGATTTTTCTATGCTGACCACGCCGATGATCTTGGAGTTCGTGGATAAGATCGTTGTCCACGCGCCGGACAGGTCCAGCGGTGAGCGGATGCAGGAGGTCGACATTTATCTGAAGTTCATCGGTAAGTTTGATGTACCGCTCCCGGAGCCTACGCCGGAGGAGCTGGCGGAACAGGAGCGGTTGCGGAAGAAACGGGAAAAGCAGCGGGAATACTCCCGGCGCTCCCGTGAAAAGAAGAAACGGGCGGCGGCTCAAAATTGACTATGCTGTGCCGGAGGGCGGTTTGCGTCAAGCAGACCGCCCTTTTTGTGTCCTAAATTTCAATCCATGTGAAATCAGCGAACAAAACAGCGTCAGAATTGCGATTTTTCATGGAAACACGCAACGCTGGACAGCGAACACGGTACGTTGTCCTCTGCTGGTTTTCACGGTGACCCATGACTTCACGCTGAACGCTGAAACTCGATATGCGTTCCTGTGACCTGGGCATTGCGAACAGCTTGCCCAGGCCGCTGGGGGCGCTTTCAAATTCTACGCCGGATGGCGAATACGATTATCGAAGGAGATACGATTATGAATATCAGGAACGAAATCAAAGCCTACATTGTCCGGGAGGGCTTCACCATGAGCGAGCTGGTGGAAAAGCTGGCGGAGCAGTACAGGTGGAGTCCCAGCGTCCCCAACCTCTCCGACAAGCTGCGCCGGGAATCCCTGCGCTACAAGGAGGCCGTGGAGTTGGCTGACGCTCTCGGCTATGACCTCGTATGGCAGAAGCGGCGATAAGGAGGACTATGGCGAAAGAGAAAACCAGCGGTATTTATTTCAAGGTCACGAACGAGGAACGGGAGTTAATCGAACAGAGAATGGCGCTGATGGGCGTTCGGAACATGAGCGCCTACATTCGGAAAATGTGCATTGACGGTTACATCGTCAATCTGCAAATCAAGGAGCTGGACGAGTGTGCCAAGCTCCTGCGCCATACCTCCAACAATGTGAATCAGATCGCCCGCCGGGTCAATTCCGGCGGCGGGGTCTACCCTGATGAGGTGGACGAGATCACCGCAAAGCTGACGGAGGCCAGCGGGCTTTTCGGAAACATTTTGGAGCAACTATCAAAAATCAAATAACAATCTGGTGGTGGGCCGCATTTTACGGCCCACCACTTTTTCATTTGAGGGGAGGTTTTGAAAATGGCAACAACACGACTGATGCCCTTACACAGCGGCAAAGGCCGGACTGTGGCGGAGGCCCTGGGCCGGGTGACAGACTATGTGGAGAATCCAGAGAAAACCAACGGCGGCGATTTGGTATCGGCCTATCAATGCAATCCGTCTATAGCTGACCAGGAGTTTCTTTTTTCCAAGCGGCAGTACGCCGCCATTACCGGCAGGGAGCGAAAAGAGAATGATGTGATCGCCTACCACCTGCGGCAGTCCTTCAAGCCGGGTGAGATCACGCCGGAGCTGGCGAACAAGATTGGCTATGACCTTGCTATGTCGCTGACTAAGGGCAAACACGCTTTCATCGTCTGTACCCATGTGGACAAGCACCATATCCACTCTCATATCGTGTTCAATTCCACTGCTCTGGACTGCACCAGAAAATTCCGAAACTTCTGGCGGTCCTCCTTTGCGGTTCGCAAAATCTCTGATATGCTGTGTCTGGAAAACGGGCTGTCGGTGATTGCGGAGCCGAAGCCCAGCCGGGGCAGCTATGGCACATGGCTGGGAGAGGGTAAGCCGCCTACCGTCCGGGGGCAGTTGGAGCAGATCATCGACACCGCCCTCGGTCAAGGCTGCAAGGATTTTGACAGTTTCCTCGCCGCTATGAAAACGGCGGGAGCGGAGGTTAAGCGGGGCAAACATCTGGCGTTCAAAATTCCGAACGGTAAGCGGTTCATCCGCTGCGATTCTCTTGGTGACGATTACACCGAAACGGCAATTATGGAACGCATTTCCGGCAAGCGGATTGTCGCTCCAAGGGCAAAGGCGGCGGTGAAGTCCAAGCCCAATTTGCTGATTGACATTCAAGCGAAAATGCAGCAGGCCAACTCGCCCGGATTCGAGCGGTGGGCAAAGATTTTCAATCTCAAAGAGATGGCAAAAACGGTCATATACTTGCAGGAAAACAATTTGACGGACCTTGGAGAATTGGAGAAAGCCTGTAATGCGGCGGTTCAGAAATTCAACGATTTAGCTGACCGGACGAAAGCCGCTGATGCAAGGGTGAAGGACATTTCCGAACTGCAAAAGCACATCGGAACGTACTCCAAGACCCGTGAAGTTTACATCCAATATCGGAAATTGACGGGCAGAAAAAGAGAGAAATTTTATGAACAGCATAGCAGCGAAATCACGGCCTGTCAAGCGGCAAAGCGGTACTTTGATTCCCTCGGTTTGAAGAAGCTGCCGTCTATGCAATCGCTGAAACAGGAGTATGCCATGTTGAAAGCGGAGAACAAAAAGCGGTATCCGGAGTACAAGCAGGCGCGAGAAAAAATGATAGAACTGCTCACCGCAAAAAACAACGTGGAGCGGATTTTGGGCGTGACAGAGAAAGAGAAAAATCGTGACCGCCAGCAGGGGGCGCGTTGAAGATTTTTCTCTCCCTGCGGGTAACAGCAGACGCCGAAGGCGGCTTAAAAGGACCGGCGCGACCGCGCCGGTCCTTACGGGGGCTTGGGGGCGTCAGCCACCAACAAGCGAGTGCCGGTATATACCGGCGCATTGCTTGCCGCTACTTGCTACCGCTATGTTTTCATGCCTCAAACATCAAACGGTTTGTATATCTTGAATCTGTTGCGGTCTGCTTCAATGACCCCTTGCCGACGCAGTTTTCCGATTTCCGCCGACAACCCACTGCGCTCTACTTCCAGATAATCTGCCAACTCCTGGCGATCATATGGTATTTCAAATTCCAGACTGCCAAATTGTTTAGCTTGAAGCATCAGATACGCCATCAGCTTTTCACGTGTCGTGCGCTTGGATGTGACCTCGATTTTTTGGTGAAGCACCAAATTCTTTGCCGCAACAATTTGAAGAAGATTGTCAATCATCTGTTGATGGAATTGACAAGCATTACTGCATGAATGACTAATTTTCAAACAGTCAATCAGCATAACCTCCGCAGCCTCCGATGCCAGCACAGAAACTGGGACTACCTCTACCCCTGCACAAGCGAAGGATTCCCCAAATAATTCACCAGGAATAAGGTTGGCAATCATGCTTCGATTACCAAAGAAATCCGTCCGAACAATTTGGAAACTGCCCGTTAGGACAATTCCCACATATTTTGCTGGTTCACTTTCATTCATCACGGCTTCTCCCTTTTCAAAGGAAAATACCCTGGCGTTGAGGCAACGTAGAGCCTTGGTCAGTTCCCAATGCGCAATATCCCGAAACAGCGGACACATGCACAATACTTCAAAATATTTTTCCACAGATTTGTCCCCTCTGTTGAAATTTCAACATACAAAACAAGTGAATCATACTATACTGATCCCAAGATGTCAACAGGGATTCAAAAATATAGTTGACCGGAAAGGACAATTTTATGGTTCGCAAAATAATTCATATTGATGAAGAAAAGTGTAACGGATGCGGAGCCTGTGCCGCTGCCTGTCATGAGGGAGCTATTGAGATGGTAGACGGTAAGGCGAGGCTCACTCGTGAGGACTACTGCGATGGTCTGGGTGACTGCCTGCCCGCCTGCCCCACGGAGGCAATCAGCTTTGAGACGCGGGAAGCGCCCGCCTATGACCATGCGGCTGTGATGGCCGCTAAACAGAAGAGCGCGCCTCTGCCCTGCGGCTGTCCCGGAACAAATGCAAAGACGATTCACCGGGATCCTTGCGTTGCCCCTGCCGCACAGACGCCTGCCGCCAGCCAGCTGACCCAATGGCCAGTACAGATTAAGCTGGTGCCGGTGAACGCCCCATACCTTAACGGTGCCAAGCTACTCATCGCTGCAGATTGTACCGCCTATGCCTATGGCAATTTCCACGATATGTTCATCCGCGGCCATGTGACGCTCATCGGCTGCCCCAAGCTGGACGAGGGGGACTATGCTGAAAAGCTGACGCAAATCATTTCTGGAAATGACATCAAGAGCGTAACCATAGTACGAATGGAAGTTCCCTGTTGCGGCGGAATCGAAAACGCGGTCAAACAGGCCTTGCAGGAGAGCGGGAAGTTTATTCCGTGGAATGTGGTGACTATTTCTACGGACGGAAGAATTTTAGAATAATAATAGGAGGAAACAGTGATGGAACAGAAAATGTTTTGCTTCCAGTGTGAACAGACAGCGGGATGCAAAGGCTGTACTGGAAATTCTGGCGTATGCGGCAAGCAGGCCGGTATTGCTGAAATGCAGGATCAGCTTACCGGGAAATTGATTGGCCTTGCAAGGACCATAGACGGAAATGGGCATCTGATTAGCCATGCCGCCAATCAGGTTGTGCGGGAAGGGTTGTTTGCGACAATTACGAATGTGAATTTTGACAAGGAGGCCCTTTCTGCTCTGCTCCGGCGTGTGGATGAGGTAAAGCGGCAGATTGTTCCTCTCTGCTATGAGTGTACCTCAGCCTGCGGGAAGAACGATGACTATGACATGGAGCATCTGTGGACTGCTGGGGAGGATATTCGCTCTCTGAAGTCGCTGATTCTGTTTGGCATCCGGGGTATGGCCGCCTATGCGTATCACGCTGCTGTCCTGGGCTATACGGACCCGGAAGTAGACCGCTTTTTTTATAAGGCCCTCTTTGCTGTCGGTATGGAGGACTGGGGGATGGATGAACTTCTTCCTATTGTCCTGGAAGTCGGGGCGGTTAACCTGAAATGTATGGAACTGCTGGATAAGGCTAATACGGAAACCTATGGCAATCCCGTTCCAACAGAAGTAAGTTTGACTGTAGAGAAAGGGCCGTTTATTATCATTTCCGGTCATGACCTCTTTGATTTGAAACAACTCTTGGAGCAGACCAAGGACAAGGGCATCAACATTTATACCCACGGTGAAATGCTCCCGGCTCACGGTTATCCGGAACTAAAAAAGTACCCCCATCTCAAAGGGAATTTCGGCACTGCCTGGCAGAATCAGCAAAAGGAATTTGCTTCTATCCCCGCTCCGGTCCTTTTTACAACAAACTGCCTCATGCCGCCGAAAACAAGCTATGCGGACCGGGTATTTACGACGGAAGCCGTCGCATATCCGGGGCTGGCCCACATTGGGCCGGAAAAGGACTTCTCGCCGGTAATCCAAAAAGCCTTGGAGCTGGGCGGCTACCCCACAGCCATGCAGTTTACTGGTATCAATGGCGGAAGAACCGTCACAACCGGCTTTGGGCGTCACGCGGTCTTGTCCGTTGCGGACAAAGTGGTCAAAGCAGTCAAAAGCGGAGTGGTCAAACATTTCTTCCTGGTTGGCGGCTGCGATGGAGCAAAGCCGGGACGCAGCTACTATACTGAGTTTGTAAAGCAGACACCTCCTGACAGTATCGTACTTACTCTTGCCTGTGGCAAGTACCGGTTCAATGACCTGGATCTTGGCACCGTTGCCGGACTTCCCCGCCTGATGGATATGGGACAATGCAATGACGCATACAGTGCCATCCAAGTGGCTGTGGCCCTGGCAGAGACTTTTTCATGTGGTGTAAATGATCTGCCGCTGTCAATGGTTCTCTCCTGGTATGAGCAGAAGGCTGTGTGCATCCTGCTGACGCTTTTACACCTGGGAATCCAAAATATCCGCTTGGGGCCTACACTTCCGGCGTTCCTGTCGTCCAATGTGTTACAGTATCTGGTAGAGCATTATCACATTGCGCCGATCACAACACCGAAGAGTGACCTGGAGGTAATGCTAAAATAATGCTGGTTATAACCGCCGCCTCTCTGTATGAGTGGCGGCGGTTGCCTTTGAAGGAATAAAAAAGTAAAAGGTAAAAACTCAATCTTACATTTCCCCTTGACAACATCTTTAGAAATATCCGTACCCCGAACAGCTCCTGATTCACGCCCAGCGGCCCAACGCTACCGCCTGCGCGGAATATGATTTCTGGAACCAGCGGATGCGCCGGTATGTGCGGCGGGGAGCCACGGGTATCGCCATCATCGACAACAGCGGCAGCAGGCCCTTTCTGCGCTATGTGTTCGATGTGGCTGACACCGGCGGCGGAGAGGAAACCCGGCCCAAGCTGTGGAAGTACCGGGAGGAATATCAGGACACGGTATCGGCGGCGCTGGAGCAGCGGTTTGACGTGTCCGGCAGCGACCTCGTGGAACAGTTTGAGAAGATCGCCGCCCAGCTTGCGGCGGAATATTGGGACGATCACCAGCAGGACATCCTCCGCATCGTTGACGGCAGCTTTTTGGAGGAGTATGATGAGTTCAACATCGGAGCGCAGTTCCGAAACGCCGCCGCCGTCAGCATCGCATATACCCTCATGTCCCGCTGCGGCCTGGAGCCGGAAAACTACTTTGAACATGAGGATTTCCTGAGCATTTTTGACTTCAACACCCAGGACACCATCACGGAGCTGGGTACGGCGGTCAGCCTGGGGAGCGAGACGGTGCTGCGGCAGATCGAAGTCACCATCAAAAAATATGAGCGGAAAAAATCCGCAGAAAGGAACGCCGAACATGGAGAACAATCTGACCTACACCCAAGTGGGAGATTACCTGATTCCCAATCTGGCCCTGCCGGAGCAGCCGGACCGGGACCTGGGCAAGTACGGGAGGATGCGCCGGACGTATCTGAAGGAGCATCGACCGGGCCTGTTCAACCGCCTGACGCTGAACGGGACCCTGTTCAGCCACCTGTTGGAGATCGAGGACGCGGCGAACAGCCGTCTGGAGCAGATGATGCCGCAGTTGGCGAAGGCGGCGGGGGCCACGGAGCAGTTGAAAGCCAGCGATCAGATGAAGTGGGTGGGACTGATGAACACCTGCAAGGCACAGGCGGAGGAAGTTATCATGTCGGAGCTGATTTACAGCTAAGTTTTATGCCCCCGGAAATCCCGTCCCAGCGGGAGCAGATGGAGACCATTCGAGAAGCAGAGAGCGCGGACGCGCCCTCTGCTTCTTCCATTTCCCAGGCAGAAATTGACACGATTCTGCGGCAGTATTCGGGCAGGCTGCGGATTTTCACCATGTATCAGCGGAACATTTCTGCCAAAGACGCGGTTGCTGCGCTCAAACAGGAATATGGATATTCCGGCGGCAATCATACATTCCTGGATGGCGCATCGGGTATCACTGATTACCGCCCTGACACCGGGTTGAGATTGGTGCGCTACCATCCAAGGACGGAAGTTACGGTGAAGTGGCCCGCTGTGGAAAAACGTATTCGCCAGCTCATCCAGGAGGGCAGTTACCTTACGCCGGAGGAATTGGAGAAGTACCAGAGCGACCACTTGGAACAGCTCCCAGCCCTGGAGATCACCCAGGCTGACATCGACGCACAGCTCCGATTTGAAGCGCCGCTTCATTTCCAAAATCTGCGGATTTATGAAATCTATCAGCAGAATTTGAGCGTTGAGGACACGGTGGGCGCGGTCAGTGCAGCGTTTGGCCGTGTTGCCGCAGGGCATAAGCTGCCGGATGGGACACAGGGATGGGTGGATTATCGCCCTGATGTTGGCATCACAATACAGAAAAACGGCGAGGACAAAGAGACTGCGGAAGTCACTATATCCTGGTCTGACGCTGAAAAACGGCTGCGGCAGTTGATTGAAGAAGGCCGATACCTGACCCCGGAGGAATTGGAGCAATACCGGCAAACGCACCCGGAGCAGACGCAAACGGCATCAGCCCCGGAAATGGAACCGCTTGCTTCTGTGCTGGGCAGCACAGATTTCCAGACGGACTACAACGCACTTAAAGAAGCCCATCCAGGAAATATTGTGTTGTATCAGATAGGAGATTCCTTTGAAATGTTCGGGCCGGATGCGCGTGTT
Organism: Colidextribacter sp. OB.20; assembly: GCF_009911595.1. Lineage (GTDB taxonomy): Bacteria > Bacillota > Clostridia > Oscillospirales > Oscillospiraceae > Lawsonibacter. The sequence goes on along the minus strand of NZ_QWKG01000043.1, from coordinate 16,104 downwards.
GTCTCCGTTGAGTTGGGTTTGATGCTGACGCAGCACAATCTTCCCGGCATCGGGCGTGTGGCCATGTGCGGCATCCCCGGCCATAAGCTGGGCGAGTATGTGCATCGCCTCCGGGATAGGCACGATGTAACGGTCTCCAGCATTGAGCAGGACGGGAAACGTCTCGTGGTCTCCTATCTCTCTGTGGAACATGAGGCCATGAACGCCCGTAAAGCGGAAGCGGAGGCCCCGGAACAATCCGTGCCCATTCCCGCCTCCACGTCCCGTGAAGTCACCCAGGAAGATATTGACGCCGCCCTCCAGGAGTGGAACGGTGATATTGCCAGCAAGCGCCGGGTCCAGCAGTACATGACCGGCCATGCCCGGGACCGGGACACGGCGGAGTGGCTGAAAAATGAGTACGGCGATAGTCTCCCTGCGTTTCCTGTTACGGTAGAAGGCGCGGCCACCGATCTGCCCTGGACAAAAGTACAGCGCCGCCTTGCTCGTCTGGTGAAGGAGGACAGATTTTTCACCGAGAAGGAACTGGACAATTTTGAGGACATAGACGCCGCCGCCATCCGGGAGCATCTGGAACAGGACAGCCCCTCCGAGTTTGTGGAACAGGTCGTGGCCGATGCGGAACGGCTGGCGGGGCAGGATTCCAGCACCGCGCCTACCATCCGGGAGACCTATAACCGCTATAAACCTATCATCCGGGATTTGGTGCTGGCAGATGTGGCCTATCAAAACGCCTGCAAAAATTCGGACCGGGAAAATGCGATTATTGAGGGCGATGCGGCAGTCAAACGGGCGGCACTCACCATTACAGAGCCGGAGTTTATGCGTCTGTATCACGATATGCCCGACTTCCGCTACCGGCTGCATCGGGAAATTGTGGACGAAACCTATGCCGCCCTCACCCAGCCCCAGCAGGAGCAGCAAACCGCCCCGCCCCATGCGATGCCCGATACAACAGGGTATGAGGAAGAAACGCCGCCCTGGGGGACAGAGATAGGCGATCATTCTCCCTGGGGCAAAGTGCAGATGAGCGATGAGTTTGCAGACGGTGTGTATGAAGTCAGCACCGCCCGTCATGGCGGAATTATGATACGGGAAACGGATGCAAAAAAACTGCTTTCGCCCGAAACCTTAGCCGCTGGCGGAACTGAATATGGATGGTGCTACTATGAGGAAGATGAGGTCGCGTCCGTTGTTATCCGTGAATTGCTGGACAGGGGCATCCCCGCAGTACCGCCGTATGTTTGTTGTGAGTTCAGCGAAACGGGTGTTTTTAAGGCCGACAAAATCTATTCTGTCCACGAATTTGACCGTCTGATGAAGCAGGCGGATGATAAGCGTGTAGCAGGCAAAAAAGCTGCCATTAAAAAATATGGGACAGAACAAAGATGGATTGAATCCAAAGACCCGGAGTTTGATGAATTTTCCGGCTATGACAAGGTTTCGTTCGTCATTGTTTTGCCGGATGGCGTAAGGGTTTGGGGCCGTCAGGATGTAGGCGATGGCTACGGCGGACTGCTGGACTACCTCCGTCAAAATGAAAAATATCGTGATATTGTTCCCGTTTTGCAGCAGGCCGCAGAGCGGGAACAGACGGCGGCGCTGCCCCCGGACCTTTCTGACCGGCCCGTTACCCGCGAGGGGGACACCATCACCATCGGGAGCGGAGACACCGCCCATGAGGTTGACATCACCGTTTCTGATGAGGACCGGCAGACCATCCAGGAGGTCATCGGCGCGGCGGACCAGCCGCCCCACGACCCTCTGGCCCCGCCTTACAAACCCGGCGATATAGTCTATCTACAAAATACAGCCTTTGAAATTGAGGAAATCGGCATATTTGACGTGCAGCTCCGGGACCCGTCCCTGCCGATACCACTCCTGCGGACTGAAAACAAGCAGAATTTTGAACGGCTGCTGCATCTGGACACGCGGAATGGCCGAATTACCAGCTATCTGCCCGCCGATATGAGCCGCGTCAACGATGATTTCCGGGAAGTGCTGACAAAGCATCTTCTGACAGACCGGGACAAGGGCTACATTTCCGGCTGGCTGCGCTCTGGCGAGAACAACCGGGGAATTGCCCAGCGGCTGTCCCTTGCTTTCGCCAGCCGCGCCGAGACGGTAACACTGGAAACCGGGGACATAGCGGACTATTTTACTTCCACGATCAGTATGGCGGTGGAAATCCAGGACAAATTCGGCACAAAGCAGTCCCTGTCCTGGGAGGCTGTCGCGCCTATCCTCCGCGCCCTCTGGCTACAAGAGCTGGACGGTTTTTCCCATAAGCCGGTCCAGCGGGAGAGTGTGGAGCTGACAGGCCAGCTCCACTATCAGGTGGGGGACAAGGTTGCCTTTGCCTACGGCGATCACGATGTCAGCGGAACCATTGAGGGTATCGGCGATTTGGATGTTATCATTCATACCGGCCCTTATGCCTGGAGCCATCAGACTGTTACCAAAGACTTTTTCGAGGACGCAGTTCGCCATGATGTGCGCAACGCCGCCCTGTTTACCCCGGAGGCCCCCGCCGCAGAGGTCCCGGTCCCGCCAGCGCCGCCCCCGGCAGAACAGCCGGAGACCCCCGGCCCCACGGCAGTTCCGGGACCCGCGACGATCTATCCCGGCGATAAGAACGGCCTGCCCTATGATGTTGTTGTTCAGACCCTACATTTTGACGAGCCGGAACACGCGCAGCCGGAACAGGCCCCCGCCGCTGAACAGGACGCTGCCACTGAAAATTTCCGCATCACCGATGACAACTTGGGTGTAGGCGGCCAGCGAGCCAAGTACCGCATGAATGTGGAGGCCATCCGCACCTTGAAGCAGATTGAGGATGAGGGCCGGTCCGCCACCGAAGCAGAGCAGGAAGTCCTTTCCCGCTATGTGGGCTGGGGCGGCATCCCCGATGCCTTTGACCCGGACAAGGCCGAGTGGTCCGCCGAGTATCAGGAGCTGAAAAGCCTGCTGACGGACAGCGAATACAAATCAGCGCGGGCATCCACCCTCAATGCCCATTACACCAGCCCCCTGGTCATCAAGGCCATCTATGAGGCCATCGGGAACATGGGCTTTGAAAAGGGAAACATTCTGGAGCCGTCCTGCGGCGTGGGAAATTTCTTCGGCCTGCTGCCGGAGAACATGGCCGCGTCCAAGCTGTACGGCGTGGAGCTGGACAGCATCACCGGGCGTATCGCCCAGCAGCTCTACCCCAAAGCCCGGATCACAGTACGCGGCTACGAAAAAACAGACTTCCCGGACAGCTTTTTCGACATCGCTATTGGTAACGTACCCTTTGGCAATTATCCCGTGGTGGACCAGCGGTATGACCGGGAGAGGCTTCTGATCCATGACTATTTCTTTGCCAAAACCATTGATAAGGTCCGGGCAGGCGGCGTGATCGCGTTTATCACCTCCAACGGCATCAGCGGCGGCACAATGGACAAAAAGGATGACCGGGCGCGACGGTATATTGCCCGGCGCTGTGATCTGCTGGGCGCGGTCCGCCTGCCGGACGGTGTGTTCCAGGCCAACGCCGGGACGGAAACCTCCATGTCCATCATGTTCCTCCAAAAGCGGGAAATTCCCCTGCGGGAGAATGAGCCTTTGCCGGAATGGGTGGAGGCGGAGGTCATTGAGCGCCACACCTATATCGGGCAGGTCGGCGAGGAACGCCCCGGCTTCGTAAGTATGAACCGCTATTTCCAGACCCACCCCGAAATGGTGCTGGGCGATTTGGAGATCACCTCCGGCCCCTATGGACCGCAGTTGGCGTGTAAGCCCCGGAAAGACCAGGACTTTGCCCAGCAGCTCCGCGCCGCCCTGTCCCACATCCACGGCGAGATTAAGCGGGTGGAGCTGTCCGAACTGGATGAGGAAATCGAAACGGATTCCCTGATTCCGGCGGACCCAGGTATCGAACGATATTCCTTCGGCATTATTGACGGAGAGGTGTACTATCGGGAAACCTCCATGATGGCAAAGCCTGATTTGAGCGCCACAGCCAAGGCCCGCGTCAAGGGCATGGTGGAACTGCGGGACTGTGTGCATCGGCTGATAAACCTTCAGATGGAGGACGCCGATGAAATCTCCGTCCAAAAGGAGCGGCAGGCCCTCAACAGTCTGTATGACGCTTTCTCCAAAAAATACGGCCTGCTCAACAGCCGGGAAAACGCGCTGGCCTTTTCTGCGGACAGCTCCTATTATCTGCTCTGCTCGTTGGAGGTTCTGGACAATGACGGGCGGCTGGAACGCAAAGCGGATATGTTCACCAAGCGGACCATCAAGCCCCACAGGGCGGTCACTCATGTGGACACCGCCAGTGAAGCCCTGGCTGTCTCCATCGGGGAAAAAGCGCGGGTGGATATGCCCTATATGGCCCAGCTCTCCGGGAAAACAGAGGAAGAATTGGAATCGGAGCTGTCCGGCGTGATCTTCCGGGATATTCAGTGCCAGGGAGACCCCAGCCGGAAAGACTGGTCCTCCGTTGATCTGAACAGTTTCCCCCTCGTTGCCGCCGATGAATACCTTTCCGGGAACGTGCGGCAGAAGCTACGCATCGCCAAAGCGATGTATGATGCTCTGCCTGACGGGGAGAAGTACCGGCTGCGTCCCAATCTGGAGGCGCTGGAGACCGCCCAGCCCAAGGACCTGACCGCCTCGGAGATCGACCTTCGCCTGGGGGCTACCTGGCTGGATAAGCGGTATGTTCAGCAGTTCATGTATGAGCTGTTCAAAACGCCGCCGGTGCAGAAGAAAAAAATCCATGTGAATTTCTCGGAATATACCGGGGAATGGAACATCACCAGCAAAAACACTGTGACTGGCTATGATGTTGCCGCCAACACCACCTATGGCACGGACCGGCTCAATGCCTATCACATCCTGGAGGACACTTTGAACCTCCGCGATGTGCGAATCTATGACACCATCAAGGACCCGGACGGCAAGGAACGCCGCGTTCTGAACCACAACGCCACCACTCTGGCCCAGCAGAAGCAGCAGGCCATCAAGGATGCTTTCCGGGATTGGATTTGGAAAGACACCCAGCGGCGGCAGACCCTGGTGAAGCAGTACAATGAGCTGTTCAACTCCATCCGGCCCCGCGAGTATGACGGGCGGCATATCGTGTTCGGCGGCATCAACCCGGAGATCACCCTGCGGGAGCATCAGCTCAACGCCATCGCCCATGTGCTGTACGGCAACAATACCCTGCTGGCCCATGAGGTCGGAGCGGGCAAGACCTTTGAAATGACTGCCGCCGCGATGGAGAGCAAGCGCCTGGGGCTGTGTCAGAAATCCCTTTTTGCCGTTCCCAATCATCTGATTGAACAGTGGGCCAGCGAGTTCCTGCGGCTGTACCCCACCGCCAATATCCTCGTTGCCTCCAAAAAGGACTTTGAGGGCAGGAACCGCAAGAAGTTCTGTTCCCGAATCGCCACCGGGAATTATGACGCGATCATCATGGGACACTCGCAGTTTGAACGCCTCCCCGTTTCCTATGAGCGGCGGGAGCAGTTGCTCCAGGACCAGATTCTGGAGATTGAACAGGGCATTGAGGAATTGGAGGACAGCGGCGCGGAGAGATTCAGCGTCAAGCAGTTGGAGCGCACAAAGCGTTCCCTGGAGGCCCGTCTGGAAAAGCTCAACAACACCAGCCGGAAGGACAGCTCCGTGACCTTTGAGCAGCTTGGCGTGGACCGCCTCTTTATTGATGAAGCACATTCGTACAAAAATTTGTTCCTCTACACGAAAATGCGGAACGTGGCGGGGCTTTCCACCACCGATGCGCAGAAGTCCAGCGATATGCTGCTGAAATGCCGCTACATGGACGAGATCACCGGCGGGCGCGGCGTGGTATTCGCCACAGGCACCCCGGTCAGCAACTCCATGACCGAGTTATTTACCATGCAGCGGTATTTACAGCAGGACCTTTTGGAAAAGGGATTCACCGACAGCCGGGGAAAGCATTACAGTCTGACCCACTTTGATAGCTGGGCCTCCATTTTTGGTGAAACAGTGACGAAGGTAGAGTTGGCCCCGGAGGGGAAATACCGCCCCCGGACGCGCTTTGCCAGATTCTACAATCTGCCGGAGCTGATGGCCATGTTCCGCGAGACCGCCGACATCAAGACCGCCGATCAGCTCCATCTCCCCGTGCCGGAGGTGGAATATCACACAGAAAAGGCCCTGCCCTCAGAGGAACAGAAGCAGTTGGTCCGGGAATTATCTGACCGCGCCGCCGCCGTCCATACGGGACAGGTAAACCCCAAAATCGACAATATGCTGAAGATTACCAGCGATGGGCGCAAGCTGGGCCTCGACCAGAGGCTGATTAACCCGCTTTTTCCCGACAATCCGGGCAGTAAGGTCAATATGTGTGTGGAAAATGTGTTCCGCATTTGGGAGGACGGGCAGGCGGACAAGCTGACCCAGCTCATTTTCTGCGACCTGTCTACCCCAAAGGCCGCTGCCGCCGCCAAGCGGGACAAAACCGCGATGGCGGCGGGAAACAAGGTGGCGGGCGGGACAGATTTGCACGCCCTGGGCAATCTGCTGGAGGACATCAAGCCGGACGCGCCCTTTTCCGTCTATGAGGACATCCGCAGCAAGCTCATCGCTATGGGCATCCCGAAGCGGGAGATCGCTTTCATCCATGACGCCAATACCGACGCCAAAAAGAAGGAGCTGTTCGCAAAGGTCCGTTCCGGGCGGGTACGGGTACTCATGGGCAGCACCTTCAAAATGGGCGCTGGCATGAACGTCCAGGACCGGCTGATTGCTCTGCATGACCTGGACTGTCCTTGGAGGCCGGGAGATTTGGAGCAGCGCAAGGGCCGCATTGTCCGCCAGGGCAACAAGAATCCCACGGTACACATCTACCGCTATGTCACGGAGGGGACGTTCGATTCCTACCTCTGGCAGACGGTGGAGAATAAGCAGAAATTCATTTCGCAGATTATGACCTCAAAATCCCCGGTGCGCTCCTGCGAGGACGTGGACGAGACCGCCCTCTCCTATGCGGAGATCAAGGCCCTGTGTGCGGGAAATCCGCTGATAAAGGAGAAGATGGACCTGGACATTGACGTGGCCCGTCTGCGTCTGCTGAAATCGGACCACCAGAGCCATCAGTATCGGATGGAGGACGATCTTCTGAAACGGTTCCCTGAGAAAATCAAGGAAAACGAGGGCTTTATTGCGGGGCTGGAGGCCGACATGAAAACGCTGACAGAGCATCCTCATCCAATGGTGCCGGTAAAGCCCGCCGCCCCGCCCCAGGCGGACGGGGAACAGCCGGACGCGCCTGCCGCTGATACCCCAGCCGCCCCTGCCGCAGAGACCGCCGCCGTGGAGGTCAAGCAGGGGTTCGCCGGTATGGTGATCGGAGACCAGACATTTACGGACAAAATCGAGGCGGGCAAGGCCCTGATCGCGGAAATCCGCAAGGGCATCAAGCCGGGGGAGCCTGTCGAGATCGGAACTTATCGCGGCTTTTCTATGGCTTTGTCTGTGGAGGACTTCGGGCGCACCATCGTCCTGACCCTCAAAGGCCAGATGAGCCACCGGGCCGAATTGGGGGATGATGTTTTGGGTAATCTTCTCCGCATCGACCATGCTTTGAATAAAATGCCGGACCGGGTAACGGCGCTGCACTCCCAGCTTGACAATCTCCACCAGCAGATGAAAGAGATTCAAGGCGAGATCGGCAAGCCCTTCCCCCAGGAGGCAGAGCTTCAGCAGAAAAGTGAGCGGCTGGCAGAACTGAACGCGCAGTTGGGGATAGAGGATGGGCCTGCCCCGGTTGGGGAGCGGCTGCTGGCCAAGGATGCCCGCCCCTCGGTGCTGGAGGGGCTGAAACGGCCTGTGCCGCCCAAACAGAAAACGGACAAGCCGAAAGACTACCGCCAGGAGCGGTAACAGGGAACGTCAGGCGGGGTGATCTCCGCCTGACTTTGCTCCTTTTCGTTATACCACAACAAATCTAATATAGAATGGAGAAATCAACATGAACAAAGCGCCCATTTACCCATACCCCGTCACTTACGCACGGGAAAACGGGGAGTTAGAGCAGTATCGGGCATCGTTCAAAACGCTTGCCGAGTGCAAGTGTGCCATTGACGATGCCATCTTTGATAATTGGGATGGGATGAATTTTGCCAAGGATTCTGCCAAACGTGTTCTAAAACAGTTTGGTCCAGAGCGGGTGACATTCATTCTGGCCTATACACTCCAGGAGATGAATATTGATAACCGATTCTCCGGCCACAACGCAAGCTGGGCCAGCACCGTTCCGCTGTATGGAATCGCCAGTGGCCGGGGGAGTTGTACTCTGGAAAGCCACCCTGCCAAGGTGGACCTGTTCATTGATCTGGTGCGGAAGGACCTCCAGGAGCTGGCACAGCAAAAGTCTGCTTCGCGTCAGAAATCTTCTGCAAAGCCCAAAAAGGAGGCGGTCAAGATGGATAAGACCCCGATTTACAAGGAATCTTTCGAGTACGCATATAATCATGGCGAGGAAGAACAGCACCGTGCCTCCAACCATGCCAATATCGCCTGCAAAAAGGCGATTGAAACGGCCATCGCCAGCCACTACCATGACAACCGCCTTGATACACAGGCGGCGGTGCAGGAGGTGGTGAAGCAGTTTGGCTATGAGCGGATGTTCTATGTGCTGGCCAACACGGTGCAGACCCAAGGGACGGATGGGCGCGTCTCCCAAGCCAACAAGAAGTGGGCGCAGACTATCCCCATCGTTTTTGAAAGAGGAAAACGGGACACTTCCTACCTTATCACACAAACTCACCCTGGTCTTTTGGATATGTTCGTGAGCAGCGCACGGCATGAACATCTGTTGAGACAGCCCCTCAAAGCGGCTGACATTAAGGCGGAGGCTGCTTATATCCTGGAACGATTCCAAGCTGCCCAGGAGCCGAACAGTCCCAACGGGACCCATTACATGGTCCAGGTCTCCCCCGACTTCCTGGCAAGGGCTGGAACTAAGGACACGGACCGCCTTATGGCGATGCTGCCCTTCCAGACCCTTTCTCTCTCCGGGCTGGAGGGCCGCAAAGGGACGTTTGCGCTAATCTCCAAGGATGAGGACCGCTTTCAAAAGCTGATCCTGCGCAGACCCTCGGTGCGGAAGAAGTTACAGGAGCAGCCCACCGCCGATACGCCCAAGCCGTCCGCCAAGAGTAAGGCCAAGGACCAGGAGCGGTAGGCATGGCGAATTTAGAGCGGGAGGTACAGCTAAAATTCCGCGTCACGCCGGAGGAACGGGCGTTGATTGAGCAGAAGATGGCTCAGCTCGGCACCAGCAACATGGCGGCATACCTCCGAAAAATGGCGATTGACGGTCTTGTGATAAATCTGGAACTGCCGGAGCTGCGGGAGATGGTCTCCCTGCTGCGGCGGTCCAGCAATAACCTCAATCAGCTTACGCGCCGGGTACATGAGACGGGCCGGTTCTATGACGCCGACCTGGACGAGCTTCGGCAAAGCTATGACGGCCTGTGGGATGCGACGCAGAAAATTTTATCCTCGTTGGCGAAGCTCCAATGACAAATGGACAGCCGGGAACTGTTCTGGCTGTCCATTACTAATCTATATCTTCCAATTCAACATTTTTGAATGAATCCGTATCAAAAAACTCGTAAAGAGAAATTCCAAGTCCATCACAAAGAAGTTTAATTGTGATGATGCCAGGGTTATGGCTGTTGCCGTATATGATATTTTTCAGCGTTGTGGGCGGGATGCCAGCTTTTCTTGCCAGTGAATTGATATTATATCCATGTGCGGCACAAAGCTGCTGAATACGCAATGATACTTGTTTTCGCGTATCCATTTGCGTCCCTCCCGTCCATAAAAAGTCTATTTTAGTTTACCCACCTTCACAGCACTAGGCAGACTTTATATGGACTTTTAGGGAGAAGTGATTTATAATAAGAAAGACTTTATATAGTCTTTTCTGCGGAGTATATAAAGAAATGGGAGGCGATGTGGATGATCGTAACCTTTTGCGGACACAGCAAAATATATCAGACTTGTGAAATCTCCAAATGGTTGGATATAATACTCCCATCGCTGATTGAGGGCGGCGCGGCCACATTTTATCTCGGCGGCTACGGAGACTTTGACAGTTTGGCAGCGGCGGCGGTGAGACGGCAAAAGGCCACCTATCCCAGCATTGAAGCGGTCCTGGTGCTGGCCTACCTCAACCGGGACGCTGACCTTTCCCGCTATGACAGCACCACCTACCCGCCGTTGGAGAATGTGCCGCCCCGTTACGCCATTGTCAGGAGAAACGAGTGGATGGTCCAGGAAAGCGATGTGGTGATCTCCGGCGTCACGCATGGGTGGGGTGGGGCGGCGAAAACACTGGACTTTGCAAAGCGCAAGCAGAAAATCATTTTTCAGTTTCCAATGCAGGCAAATAAAAAATGAGCGGCAGGGCCGCATCCTTGCAAAAAATCGTCCATGCCGCTATGCTGGTATCAAACCAAATTTAAGAGGTGTTCATTATGACCTATGAAAAAGTATTAGCTGTATTCCGGGACTATCTGGCCGAGGATAAAGCCTGTGAGGTGCTGACTTCCAGCCAAGGCTATCTGGTGGTGGATTGGGACAGCAGGAAAAAGGACAGCGAGTGGGTGACTTCCCGGCTGTGCCAAACCCCGGAGCATCTGCGGGATGTGCTGCGCTCCCGGTACGAGGAATACCAGGGGTACAATCTCACCGGAGGCTACAAGCGGGAGCTTCTGCCCTCTGAGGATGTGGATATTCGGCGCATGGGTGAGGCGATGGCCGAACGGTGCGGTGAAAACTGAATATACAGTCTAAAACGGTCCGCCAATCGCGGGCCGTTTCTTTTGAAGGGAGGGACCGCCAATGGCAACCACCCGCATTATGCCTCTGCACATAGGCAAGGGCCGGACTGTGGGCAAGGCCATTCAAGACATCATCGACTATGTGGAGAATCCAGAAAAAACGGACGGCGGCAGGCTGATCTCCAGCTACCAATGCGACAGCCGGATTGCGGACGCGGAGTTTCTGTTCTCCAAGCGGCAGTACCTCGCCAAGACCGGCAGGCGGCGCGGGGCCGATGATGTGATTGCCTATACCATCCGGCAGTCCTTTGTTCCTGGCGAGATCACCCCAGAGGAGGCCAACCGCCTGGGCTGTGAGCTGGCGCGGCGCTTCACCAAAGGCAACCACGCTTTTATTGTCTGCACCCACATTGACAAAGCACATATCCATAACCACATCATTTGGAACTCCACAACCCTGGACTGTACCCGAAAATTCCGGGACTTTCTCGGTTCCGGGAGGGCGGTACGGCGGCTGAACGATACCATTTGTATCGAAACCGGATACTCTATTGTGGCCAATCCCAAGCGCCGGGGCAAGAGCTACAACAAGTGGCTGGGCAGTAAGCCGCCCTGCCACCGGGACCGGCTTCGCATGGCGATAGATGATGCCCTCGCAAAAAAGCCCGCTGACCTGGACGAGCTGCTGAAGCTGCTGGGAGAGGCAGGCATTGAGGTATCGCCACGGGGAAAATTTATCCGGCTAAGAGCGCCGGGACAGAAAAATTTCGTCCGGCTGGATGGGGACAGCTTGGGCGCGGAGTACGATATTTCCGCTTTGCTGGCCGTCCTCTCCGGGGAGCGGACGCACACGCCCAGCCCCAAAAAGGTCCACCGCGCAGATCCGCCGAAGGTCAATCTGCTGGTGGACATCCAGGCCAAACTCCGGGATGGAAAGGGCGCGGGTTATGCGCGGTGGGCCAGCGTGTTCAACTTAAAACAGATGGCGCAGACCATGAATTATCTGACGGGGCATGGACTGTTGGACTATGCCGACCTCGCGGCAAAAGCGGCTGCGGCCACCGAGCGTTACAACGGCCTGTCTGAAAAAATCAAGGCGGCAGAGCGGCGCATGGCCGAGATCGCCGTGTTGAAAACGCACATCATCAACTACTCCAAGACCCGCGATGTGTATGTGGCCTACCGCAAGGCCGGGTACTCGAAAAAATTCAAGGCCGAGCATGAGAGCGAGATACTGCTGCATCAGGCGGCAAAGAAAGCGTTTGACGGGCTGGGGCTGAAAAAACTCCCCACGGTCAAGAGTTTGCAAGCGGAGTATGCTGCGCTTTTGGCTGAGAAAAAATCCGCCTATTCTGATTACCGCAGGGCAAGGGACGAGATGAAGGAGCTGTTGACAGTCAAGGCTAACGTGGACCGCTTGATGGGCTATGACAAATCGGAAACGGATATGGAAGTGGAACGCCAGGAAGAACGCTGACCGTTTCCATCATCCCGGAGGGCCGAAGGCCCGACAAAAAGCGTTCCGCAGGAACGCGCAGCCAGCCCCGGCACGGGGCTGTTCAAGGGGGCTTGGGGGCGCTGCCACCAACAAGCAAAATGAACGTCCCGCCGGGAGGCGGGATGTTCATTTTTCGCATGATGGGACCATCATGCCCTGCTTGCCGGTTTCTCCAACCCCCGTTTTTCCCCATCTCCCGTTCTCTACTCCAGAGGGGCGTTTTCAGCGTATTCCTCGTCAAAATCATCGGTTTCTGGCTCAAAATACTCCAACAACGCCAGATACAATTCCTCTGGCCGGTCCATCAGATAATCCTGATAGGAAACGATCTCCTGCGTGGTATGATTGGCGTATTCTATCTGCACCCGCCAGCAGATTTCTCCCTCCGGCACATCTTCATCCAAAAAATCCTCGTCAGCTTCTTCATCCTCGTCCGGCCAATACTCTGGCAATAAATCAAAATATGGCGGGATGCTGTTGCGGGATGGGATAAGATCGTAGTCCTCCGGCCACATGAAGATTTCCAGACTATGTACGGCCCAGCGCAGGAGCGTGGACATTTTTTTGCCGTCCAGCGTCATGGACTGCTCCACGCCGTCACCGTCGAAGTCGGTCATGGTAAGGATGCGGCTGATGCGGTTGGCGGTAAAGCGTCTGTTGACTGGCAGCTCATCGCCGTAGACATCAAAAACTTCTGTATGGATTTCAAAGGCCAGTGTGTTGATGATAAGCTGCTTTTTCCTTGTGTTGCGTTCGGCATAAGGGAAATGGATGTTATAGACCTCCCGCGCCAGCTCCGCAACCTCCGGGCGATGATCGTGCAGGCGGTTCTCCAACCACGCTTTGTCATTGGCGCTCAAACGGCCCATTGGGAAATTTGTGAGGCGGGTTATCGTCTGCGTCTCGGCTTTCTCTGCGGCGGAGAGACGGGAACAGGCTTTGCAGATATGCGTGGCATGGCCTCTGCCGGAAAATTTTTCGTTGGCTTTGTACTCACCGCAGATTTTGCAGTAATGCCCATGCGGACGGCCTGACTTCTTTTTTGACATGGGATGGTCCTCACTTTTTTCGCATTTTATTTATGATAGCACAAATTCCCTTCTATGAAAACCTAATAATAGGACTATCGTTTGAGGAAGTACCTATCCAAAAAGTGCGTTCTTGTTTCATTCTGAGCAAGATGGTATTCTTGTTGTGAGTACAAAGAAAGGATATACTCCTATGAACAACATAGAAATCGGGCCGATTCGCCCACCCTCTGAAAGTAACAGCCTGCTGATTCGGGTCACACGGGGATGCCATTGGAACAAATGCTATTTCTGCGGCCTTTACAAATCCATGCAGTTTTCCATGCGGCCCATTGAGGAAACCATAGAAGATATTGCAAAGCAGGCCCAGCTTTACAAAGGGAAAAATTTCACATCCTGTTTCTTGCAGGACGGTGATGCACTGGTGCTGAAAACTGACTATCTGCTCCGCATATTGGACGCCCTCAACCGCTATTTCCCCAATCTGCAATACATCACGACTTATGCCCGCGCCGACAGTATCACCCGCAAGACTTTATCCGAATTGCAGGCCCTACGGCAAGCTGGCTTGAATCATCTGTACTGCGGGATGGAAACCGGCTCCGATCAGATATTGAAACTTATTAACAAGGGCTTTCAAGCTGACACGGTGGTAGAAAGCGGCTGCATGGCAAAAGAGGCCGGTATGATATTGTCCGAGTTTATTCTGCTGGGTATCGGCGGCAAAGAACTGTCCGAAAAAAATGCCGCCGCTACCGCCGAGGCGCTGAACATCATCCGGCCCGACTATATCCGTGTCCATGCCACTGGAATCAAGCCGGAATCGAAGTTAGGCGAGTTCGTCCGAAACGGCTCATTCACGCTGCAATCGGAGGAAGAAATTGTAGTAGAGCAAAAATCCTTTTTGCAACAGCTTCAGCCAATGGACAGTTTCTATATAAACGAGCATATCATCAATTTGCTTTTGGAAGTGCGCGGCAATTTACAGACGGACAAGGCGCAAATGCTTTCTGTGATTGAACGCTTTTTACAACTCCCGCCAGATGAAAAACTCCTGTTTACGGTTGGCAGGCGGCTGAATATTTTCTTCCTGCTGGACGATTTGAAAAAGCCCGCCCTACACCGGCAGGCGGAGGAAAGTATGCAGAAGATTTTTAGGGAGAATCCCAACATTGATTTTGCGGTGCTGTGCAATTATATCCGGCAGTCACAAATCTGATATAGCGAAAAGGGGACATAGCCGCTCAACAGGCAGCTATGTCCCCTTTATCATGCCCCTGCGCTACAACATGGAGACTGAACATCCAGACCATCCATATAGGAAGTTCCCCACCGACACATAGCGTCTATCACCGGGATAATGCTTTCACCAAACGCCGTCAGAGAGTACACCGTCTTGGGCGGTTTCTCCGGGATCACTTCTCTATGTACCATGCCACTGTCCTCCAAATCGCGGAGCTGCTGGGAGAGCATTTTGGGCGTTGCGCTGGGAATCCTCCGCTGCAACTCCATATAGTGCAGCGGGCAGTCCACCAGATGCCAGAGGATAAGCGGTTTATATTTCCCGCCAATCAGTGACAGTGTTGCCTCAACAGGGCAGTTAAATTGCTGCTGTTTCATGGAATCACCTCACGGCAAGTATATCATAGTGCGTCGATTTAGAAAAGGGCTTACCTTTTGGGAAGTATCTACCGAAAAAGTGCAATCTTGCGGGCCGTCCTGATTGTGTTAAAATCATATCAGGTGGTTGCCCTGGCAGGCCAGCCATCAAATCAAATTGGAGGAAATCTATCATGGATTTTATCACGATTGCAAAGACCCGCTGCTCCATCCGCAGCTACACCGATCAGAAGGTGGAGCCGGAAAAGCTGGAGAAGATTCTGGAGGCCGCTCATGTGGCCCCCACCGCCGCCAACCTTCAGCCGGTTCACCTGATCGTTGTTCAGAGCGAGGAAGGGCTGGCGAAGATCGGCAAGGCCGCTGGCATCTATGGCGCGCCCCTGGCCATCATCGTCTGTGCAGACCACAACAAGGCGTGGGTGCGGCCCTTCGACCAGAAACAGACCGGGGACATTGACACGTCCATCCTGACCGACCACATGATGCTCCAGGCCACGGAGCTGGGCCTGGGCAGCGTATGGGTGTGCTACTTCGAGCCGGATGTGTTGAGCAAAGAGTTTGACCTCCCCGCCAACCTGGAGCCGGTCAACATTCTGGCTATCGGCTACGCTGGTGAGAACTTCGCTGACCCGGAGCGGCACAGCCAGACGCGCATCCCGGTAAGCGAACTGGTTTCCTACGAAAAGCTGTAAACGAATCCTGCGGGCGGGTGCATTGGGGAATATCCTCATGCACCCGTTTTTTAGCAGTCCTATTGTTCCGATATATGATCGTAGGTCTTTTCCAAAATCCATCTGACATGTTCATCGGCCAGACTGTAAAACACATTCTTTCCTACCTTATGCCCAATCACCAACCGGGCGCTCCGCAGAACACGAAGCTGATGTGATATGGCCGATTCCGTCATTTTCATTTCCACTGCCAGTTCACTGACGCACCATTCCCGTTTCATCAGGAGCCACAAAATCCTGATACGGGTATAGTCACCTAACGCCTTGTGAAGCTCGGAGAGTGCGTCCAGTTCCTTTGCATCAGGCGTTAATTTAGCGTTTCCTTGTAAGCGTCAAATGCGGAACCGCCAGACGTTTTATGTAGTCTGGCGGTTCGGGTTGGATTTAAGAATCATCGAATT
>NZ_QWKG01000042.1 GCF_009911595.1 Colidextribacter sp. OB.20 | reverse complement strand
CGGGGAGCTTCCAGCTCCGGCGGCGCCCAGGTCTGGCGGCGGGCCTCCGGCTCCCCGGACGCCCGTTCCGCGCCGGGGCCAGCCTCCAAAGGGAGCTCCTCCCGCCGCCGGTTCCGCTCCTCCCATCGGTAAACCGGGTCGTATTTCTGGCTTATCAGCGTGTCCTCCTCCCGCTCCGAGACGCCCTCCCCGGCGGGAGGTCTCTCCTCCTCCCGGAGGGACTCCCCTTCTGCGGCTGAAGGAAGGGCCGGGTGGGTCCCTGTCTCCGCCGCTCCGCCGGAGGACAACTCCCGCTCCAGCCGCTTCACCTGGTCCAGCAGGTCCCGGAGATTGTCCAGCGCCTCCTCCAGATAGTCAGGCAAGGCGCTCCCCTCCTCTCAGCCGGGCAAACCGCTCCATGTCAAAGGCCGGGTTTGCCATCTCCTCCCCCTCCGCCAGGGTCTGGCCGCACGCCGGACATTTCTCCTCCAGCGCCCGGGCCCGGCAGGCGGGACACAGCCGGTCCAGCTCCTCCTCCCGGTCCACCAGGGCGTTGGCCAGGCACCACAGATAGTCCCGGTCCTTCATGGCCCTGGCCCGCCCCTCGGTGGGCAGGGCGCGAAACTGTTTCAGCACACGCCAGCGCAGCCGCTCCCCGGGGTCGCTCCGGAGTTTTTTTTTACCTTTTCCAGCTCCTCCGGGGACAGGTCCAGTCCCGGACCGCTCTCCCGGCTGAAGGCGCTCCACCGCCCGGCCAGGGCGGCGATCTCCTCCACGGTCAGCCCGGCCAGCACCTCCTGCCCGCCGGAAAAGACGGGGGTCTTGTCCTCCGTTTTTTCCAGAGCCCGGGCCAGCAGGCAGGCGTTGGAGCACAGGGCACGTTCCCCCTCTCCGGCGGCCAGCTCTCCGCTCTCCCGCCGGGCCTGCAGGACCTCCAGCGCCGACAGCAGCCGCAGGTCGAAGCCGTTCCCCAGGCTGATCCGGTCTTTTCCGGCCAAAATAGACACCGCCACGGCCTTACACCCCCGTCTCAATCCGGCGGGAGGCCACCAGGGTGACCTTCTCCAACACCATGCTGCCGATGCTGGCGCTCTCCTGGATGGCGCTCCACTGACAGCCAGAGTAGATAATCTTCCGGTCGGGCTTGCAGATGACCAGGGAGAAGTTCTCCAGGGCGTAGAAGTCGATGCCGTCCCGAACGGCCTGGTCGGTGGCGTACAGCCGGCTCAGCTCGATCACATGGGCGGCCTGGCCGGGGATAGTTGCCACCGGCTCCGGCTCGCCGAAGGCCTCCACCGCCGAGCTGCTCTTGGTGGTCTTGGCGGCGTAGCTCTGGACCACCGCCACCCTGACCCCGTCCACCTCCAGATAGATATCGCTGCTGGTGGGAAAACCAGGAATGCTCATTCCATAACCTCCTTGATTTTTGCAGGGCGCGACGACTCGGCGCGCCGTCTGAAGCAGGCGGGCCGGGGTCGTCCCGCCCTACACAGATTAAATTGATGCCCACAGAGGCGGACAAAGGCCGCCTCCGCCCTCTTATCTCCTCCTGATTACACCGTGACGTGCGCCGTCAGCCAGATTTGATTCAGCCCGTGGGCCACCGCAAAGGAGAAATCCACCAGGCATCGGGTGGGGTCCTCGCTGTCGGCGGTGACGGTCACGCCGTCATAGCCGGTGATGATCTCCCGGGCCAGCTTGTTCTCCAGCTCCAGCACCACCTGGGCCCGGATAGCCCCCCGGCTCTGCTCGGTGTTCTTGGACTGGCGGAACCTGGCCCGCAGAGCGCCGCGCAGGCCGGGGATCACGTCATCCACCACCCGGATGGAGGACAGGTCCCGCCAGGCGGTGTCCTCCGTCCCGCCGGAGGCCGTCCTGGTGGTCACCCCCCGGATTACGCTGACGGCGCCGCCCACGCTCTCCAGGGGGGTGACGCCCCCCAGCACCAGCAGGTCGATGTCGTTGTCCTCCAGCTGGGCGGACAGGCCGTTCAGCCCGGACAGCTCCGCGCCCCCCAGGGGGACGGCGGGGTCGCTCTCCCCGGCAATGGCCCCCGCCACGGCGGCGGCCAGGGTCAGGCCGGAGATGGGCTTCCCCTCCCGGTCCAGTGCGCCGGGGGCCGCCAGCACCACCCTCTCGTGGTTCAGCTCCTTGGCCCGGGCAATCAGCTCAGACACGCTCTCCCCCTTGGCCCCCGCCGCCACGCACAGCCGCTCCCGCCGCTGGTCCGAGGCCTCGATCACGCTGTCTCGCAGCTGCTTCTGCACCGCCTGATCCGTGCTGTCGCAGAGGACCACGCCGATATTCTCCAGCCTGGACAGCAGGGCAAAGGCCTCCTGATAGCCCTCCGCGCCGGCCACCGCCACAGCCGCCACGCCGGAGGCCCCGTTTTTCAGGGCCAGCCGGATCAGCTCCGACATATCCTCGGCGCCCCCTGCGCCGAACAGAGTCACCGCCTGGTCATAGCTGGTGACGGTCTGGACCTTCCCGGCCTGGGCCGCCGTGTTGACGGCGGCCAGCCCCACCAGCCTGCCGGTCCCCTTTCCGCTGACCACAGCGGAGGCGTCGTAGGAGGAATAGACCCCCGGACGCTGATGTACTGTAATACTCATACCTTCGCCACACCTCTCAATTCAAAATCAGTAAACCCGCCGTCCAAATGCTGGACAGCGCTCAGCCACGCGGTGCATACCGCCTCCACCGGCCTTTTCAGCCGCCGGCTCTCCCCGTCCCGGGCAGTCTGTCCGCAGGAGAAGTCCTCCACCGTCAGGCCCTCCGGCTCCCCCAGAAGCAGGGCCTCCGCCAGGGCGTCGAAGGCGGCCTGGAGGGCCGCCCCATCCCCCTTCTCCGGGGCGTAGAGGTCCAGGCCCAGGGTAATCCGGGCCTTCCGGCCATACCGCTCCTCCCAGCGGCCTGTCTCCCGGTCATATCGGTCTCCCAGATAGTTCTGCAGGCCCGAGGGCTCCACCCTGCACCCCCGGAGAGAGACCACCGCCACAGTCTGCTTCAGCTCCCTCCGGGCCTCCACAGGCCAGGCGGTGACCGCCGGGACCCCCCGGCTGTTCAGATAGTCCGCCATCTCCCGGCAGATCCCTTCCAATCCCGCGCTCACAGGACCTCCTCCTCTCTGGGGCAGAGCACCGCCCACCAGTGGGGGCAGACCCCCTCGCCCGTCAGCTGGGCCCAACGCACCCGGTAGTCCCTGTCCCTCCACACCACCACGGTGTCCAAGTCCAGCGGGCGCCCCGCCGGCCCCAAATAGCGGAAGCGCTCCTGCCGCTCCAGACCCAGGGGACCGGGCAGTTCCTGCCCCTTCCTCAGCTCCAGGCAGGGCTGTACCAGGGCCCGGGCAGGAATATCAACCTCATTTTTCCGGAGGATTACATCCTCCCCGAAGCGCTCCAGGATATCGCTCCACAGCCCTTCCATCATCCCGGCACCCCCTGAAAGGCAAAGCCGGCCTCCCCTGTCCAGGGGGCCAGCAGCTCCTCCGCCCGCTGGGTCAGGCTTTTGCTCCCCCGGCCGGAAGCTCCCGCCTCCCGCCTGATTGTCAACTCCCCGGCCGTAAAGGACGACCACTCCTCTGCCCCGGTCATTCCGGCCAGACAGTCCGTCACCACCATGGCCGCGGCAAGGGGAAAGGCCGGGCCGCAGTCCTCCGGGGTGGTCCCCTCCCTCAGCTGGGCGGCCAGCTGGCCCTCCACGGCCTGGACCAGGGGGAGCAGCAGCTCCTCCTGGCCGGCGGCCCCCATCACCCTGCACAGGGCCAAAATTTCCTGCGTCATCTCATCACACCTTCAGCACCTGGCTGGCCTTGGTGAACACCTTGGCAAAGCCGCTGATAGTGGTGATGGCGGCCCGCTCCAGCTGGCGGTCGATGAGCTTGTCATACTCCACCATCACGTCTCCGCTCTGGACCATCTCCAGGGCGAAGCGGCGGTCCAGGCCGATGGCGGTCTTTTCATCCAGGACGGAGGTGCGCAGCAGGCTGGCCCCCAGGGGGGTGGACAGCTTTCCGGTGCCCTGGAAGTTCAGCCCGGTGAGTGGGTTCTGGAACTCGGGCAGCTTGAGCAGCTGGAGCATCACGTCGCTGGACACCAGCAGGGTGTTCATGGTGTAGGGGTCAAATTTGGCCCAGAAGTCCACCAGGGCGGCATAATCCAAGGTCTTGTCCCCCCCGATAGTGGTCACGGCGGCGGGGTTGGAGTTGCCGTCCCCGTTGACGAGCACGTCCACCGCGTCCTCCAGCTGGGTGCGGGCGATGTGGGCGCCGATCTGCCGCAGGGTGACGGAGAACAGGTCCAACTTCTGGAAGCGCACCGCCTCATAGCTGGCCACCAGCATCCGCCCCCGCTTTTTCAGCTTGACCAGGTTGGACTGGACCTTAATGGTGGTGGCGGGAATGGCGGCGCCCTCCGCCACCTGCCGGAGGGTTTTCTCTTCGCCTCCGGCCTCGGAGGTGATGGAGCGGTAGTCCAGGCCGTCGATTTTGGTGACGGCGGCGGTGATATTGGGGAGAATGTCCCCCTCCTCCATGCCCTGACGCACCGTGCGGGAGATGTACTCGGGGAAGAGCACCGCAGCGTCAGAGGTGCGGAAGAAGGCTTCCACCGGGTCGCTGGTCTCCCCCTTCACCCTGATGTTGAATCGCTTGAGCTGGCGCTGAAAGGCGTCCAGCCCCTCCAGGCTGGTGCCCTTGTACCGCTCACTGGGGTCCTCCCGCTCCAGCACCTGGCTGAAGGACCGGCCGGCCTCCCGGTACATCCCCTTGTCCAGCTTCAGATTGTCGTAATAAAATGCCATAATAGTCCACACTCCTTCTGATTATGTTGCCTCTCTTCGTAAGGGCGGATATTATCCGCCCGTTGAAACAGATCTGCTGTCTGTCCGGGGTGGGAGGACCCCGCCCCGCCGTCCTTGGCCTGTTTTTGGCGCGCCGGGTCGTCGCGCCCTACACAGCCCCCATACCCCCAGGGCCTTGGCTCCCCCCTTGTGGGGGAGCTGTCAGCGGCATGGCCGCTGACTGAGGGGGCATCTCACCCGCAGGCCAGACCGAGGTGCCTCACCCCAAAAATGCTCTGTTCTCCTCGTCTAACCCGGCGTCTTTTGTCTCATAGCTCAGCTGGGTTTTCAGTGGGAATCGCTCCCCGGCCTGCCGGGCGTAGGATCTGCGCAGCTCCTCCAGCTCGGCGAGGGACAGCTTGTCCGCCAGAGATTTCATGGCCTGGGCGGACAGCTCCCGGTCAGCCAGCAGGGCCAGCCGGACCACCTCACTCCGGAGGCTCTCCAGGCATTTCCGCCCCAGGGCAGCCTCCTCCTCCAGGCGGGACGCCTGGCGCTCTCTCCAGGACTTCACCACCCCGGCGGCGGGCTGGGCGGGCACGGCCACAAAGGAGAACTCATAGGCGTCCCGCGCCCCCTCCAGGCTGACCCAGCACAGCTGGCCGGCGTATTCCTTTCCCTTCTCGTGGCCGCAGTCGGTCTGAGCGCGGTCACAGCCGCAGACAGAGCAGACAGCGTGCTCCACCGCGCAGCCCACGCTGACCTCCTTTTTAATTCCCCCCTCAATTTCGGCGATCAGGTCCCGATTGCTGTCGGTGCGCACCATATAGGCATAGCCCTTTAGCCAGGCGTACCCGTCCCCGGCCCGTGTCACCCGCTCTGGCTCCCGGATCACCTCTGTTTTGTATACACGGGCGGCCTGTCCCCGGGCCGACCACTGGTGGTCAAAGATGCCCGCCCTGCCCACAAACATAGGGGCCAGCTCCTCCAGGGTCTGTGTGGTGAACCGCTCAAAATCCCGGTCAATCTCGTTGTCACACAGCCGAACTGAGAAGGTGTACACCTCCTCCGCCCCCAGGGGCTTTCGGGCCAGCGTTCCAATCAGCTCCAGATCCTGAGCCGTTGCCGCCGCCTGTCCGCCCCCAACGGCCTCCTTCACGATTTTCATACCTGTTCCCTCCTCAATTTTTCCGCCTGAGCCCGGTAGAGCTCGGCCCTGGCCTCCTCCACAATATCCTGGAGGTTGATGTCCTCCCAGACAATCTCCGCCCTTCCGTCAAAGCTGTGGATACGCAGCCACAGCTCGGCCACCCGGCACAAAGCGGGCTCCACCGCCCTCCGGATGGCGGTAATCTCCGTGGTGAGCATATCGGCCTGTTGGGCGCTCATCCGCTCGGTGGACGACCAGGACAGCCCCATCATAAAGGGCGGAATGCCCGTCCGGGCCACCAGCTGCTCCAGAATCTGCCGCACGGGGGTCGTGCTGTCCAGAACAGGGCTGTCCGCCCCGATGACCTTGATGTCCACGTCCCCCACGGCCACAAAATCCCGGACGGAGCCCTCCCGCCCCGCCTGCATGGCGGCCGACCACTCTTGGGCGATCTGGCCGCACCGCTCCTGAGCGAAGGCCTCCTCCCCCTCGCCGGGCTTACATACCACGGCGAAGCGGAGATTGCCCGCCCGCTCCCAGTTCTGGCCGGTGGCCTGGAAGATTCTCAGCAGAATCCCGGCCAGAAAGGGCATGGACCGCAGGAGAGACACCCCGCAGGGGGCGTCTCCGGTGGGCTGGAAGGGGGTGAAGAGCAGCAGCTCCTGAAAGGGCAGCTCCCGGTTCTCCCCGATTCCCGCCCGGCACAGCTTAAAATCCAGCGGGCTGTCCCCCAGCTTCACCTCCACCTGTTCCGGGTCGGCGCACAGCAGGGCGGCGATGTCCGTTCCGCCGGGGGCGAGCACGATCTCCCCCAGCCCGTGGCCGCAGGTAAACAGGTCGTCCAGGTAGCGGTCCAGAAAGGACTGCACCCCCCGCTGGCCCCAGCCGGTGTCCACCGTCTTAAAAAACTCCTCCAGCCCCGCCTGTCCCCTGGGGTCGGTGCATTTGACGCCCACCCCGCCGCACAGCCGGGTCAGTTTCCAGATGGCGGCGTCCACAATGGGCACCCCCTCCCGGATGGCCCGGTACAGGGCAGTTTCGCCGGTGCGCAGGGGCACATATCGGTCCAGCACCCCGAAGGGCTGTCCCACCCCCCGCCGCACCTGCACCACTGGCGCGGGTGGCTCCCGCCGCTTCTGTTTCCACCATTTCATGCAACTCCTCCTTCAAGTAATCTCTTGTCCCGTCCGCAGGCGAAAAAGCCTCCTTTTGAAAGGAGGTGCCCCAGTGCGCACACTGGGGCGGAGGATTGAATTTCGCCGCAGGCGAAATGTGCGAAGCGAATCATTTCTCGGAAATTTCATTTACTTCGTATGTTTTGCTTCGCAAAACACAATCCCCCACCCGGCTTCGCCGGGAGCCCCTTTCTAAAGGGGCCTTTCGCTGCGGCGAGACGGGGTGCCCTCCCAAAACCTCCCTCTCTCCACGCACCCGGCGAAGGTCCCGCCCTGGCCGCTCCTCCCGGCCACGACGGCGGCGAAGTACCGGATCTCATCCATGGCGTGGTCGTGCTCCTTGCGGACCTGGTCCTGTCCCTGATATCTGTCGTCCCAGCGGTAGAGACCAAATTCCCGGATGGCGTTCTCACAGCCCTGGCAGATGACCAGCTCCCCGCTCTTCAGCAGCCGGGCAGTAAGCCGGATGCCGGACAGCACCCGGTTGTCCGCCTTCCTCACCCGCCAGCCCCGGCGGCGGAGGGTCTCGCAGAAGCTGGCCGCCGAGGGGTCGGCGACGACAGCCCGGACGGGCCGTCCCCCGGCCAATCCGGCCAGGTCGTCGGCATACTCCTCATCGGTTTTCTGCCGCCGCGCCGCCCGGCCGTCGTAGTAATATTCCGCCGTTCTGTACCACCCCCCGTTCTTCCGTCCCCACAGCCCCATAGACGTGGGATTGGAGGTCCCGTAGTCCACCGAGATGTACCACTCCTCAAAGGGCTCCTCCGGAACCGGCTTTACGAAGCTCTCGTCAAAGAAGTCATACACCAGCCCCTCGGCGGCCACCCACTCCCCCAGCACAAACCGGCGGTAGAAGGTCCCCTGAAAGGTGTTGGCGTACCGCTCCCGCACCGCCCGGGACAGCCCCGGGTTGTCCTCCATGGTAAAGTGGAGTCTCAGGGCCTTTTTCTCCTCTGCCTTGCGCACCCACTCCTGGTAAAACCAGTGGGCTGGAGACTCCGGGTTGCAGGAGAACCACAGCCTGCTCCCCGTCACCGAGCACCGGGCGATGGCCTGCTCCACAAAGGACCGGGGCATTAGCGCCGCCTCGTCCAGGAGGGTGCCGGCCAGGGTGATGCCCTGAATGAGGGCGGCGGAGCCCTCGTCCTTCCCCCCGAAGAGGTAGAAGTCGTTGTGCCGCCCGCCCAGCCGCACGTGGATTACATTCCTGCTCACCTGCTCCGTCCACTGGAAGCCCATACGCTCCAGCATGGGCCTCAGCTCAGAAAGCATATTGCGCCGCACCGACTGGATGGTCCGTCCGCACAGGGCGAAATTGCGGCCCTGAAAGGAGCTCATGGCCCAGCAGAAAAAGGACAGGCCGGTGCACAGCGTCTTTCCGCTGCGCACCGCCCCGTCGCAGATGATGGCCTGCCTGTCCCGGTCCGGGGAGCCGGGCCTCCACCAGGTGAGCACTCTGCGCTGCTTTTTGGAAAAGACCACCCTATCCCCCCTGTTCCTCCATGGCCTGGAGGAAGCGGTCCACCTGCTCCTCGCCGCTGTGGTCCACGGTGTCCAGCAGCCGCTCCAGCAGCCGCCCCCGGTCCACAAACTTCAGCTCCACCACGCCATTGCTCCCCCGCTTGAACTCGGTGAGGGCGTCCAGGTTGAGCTTCTCTGTCCCCTGCCACTCCTCGGGGGGAAAGCAGGCCAGCTTGACGGCGTCTCCCGCCCCGGCGTTGGCCAGTCTCCAGATTCTTCGTATAATCTGCTCCCTGCCCGGGAGCGTACTTGTCTTTGTCACATCACCCCTCCTTACACCCATGGGGGACAGAGGGAGAAAGTTGTACATTTCGATGCAACCAGCAAAAAAATTTTTTGCTCCCCCGCGGTTTCGCCCCCTTTTTCTCCTCCGGCCCATTACACTGAAGCTTGTTTGCAAAAAATACCAATTTCTCTTCAGGAATAGAAAAAACCTCCTCTCCACATCCTGACCATACCCACAAATTCTTAGATTTGGATTCAGGAGGAACCATCTATGAAAAAATATGTATCTCTGCTTCTGGCCGCGCTGTCGCTCACCGCGGCCATCCCTTTGGCGGCGGCGGCCCCCGGAGACAGCGGCCTTACCCTGTCCTGCGCCTCCTGCGTGCTGATGGAGAAGGAGACGGGGACCGTTTTGCTGGAGGGCAACCCCCACGAGAAGCTGGAGCCGGCCAGCGTGACCAAGATCATGACTCTGCTGCTGGTGATGGAGGCGGTGGACTCAGGCCGCATCTCTCTGGACGACCCGGTAACCGTCTCCGCCTACGCCGCAGGCATGGGGGGCTCCCAGGTCTATCTGGAGGAGGGGGAGCAGATGCCCGTGTCCGAGATGATCAAGTGCGTCACCGTGGTGTCGGGCAACGACTGCGCGGTGGCCCTGGCCGAGCACGTGGCGGGCAGCGAGGGGGCCTTCGTCGCCCAGATGAATCAGCGGGCCCGGGAGCTGGGAATGGTCGACACCACCTTTCTCAACTGCACCGGCCTGCCCGCCCAGGGCCATGTGACCTCCGCCTATGACATCGCCCTCATGTCCCGTGAGCTGATCGCGAACCACCCCAAGATCCGGGAGTACACCACCATCTGGATGGACTCCATCCGAAACGGCGAGTTCGGCCTGACCAACACCAACCGTCTGGTCCGCTTCTACCAGGGGACCACCGGCCTGAAAACCGGCTTTACCCAAAGCGCCATGTACTGCATGTCGGCCACGGCGGAGCGGGACGGCATGGAGCTGATCGCCGTGGTGATGAAGTCCCCCTCCACCAACCAGCGCTTTGACGACGCCAAGGCGCTGCTGGACTACGGCTTTGCCAACTACGCCCTGGTCCCCGTCTACCCGGAGGTCCCGCTTGCCCCAGTGGACGTTCTGCTGGGGGCTCAGGCTCAGGTTCAGCCCCAGCTGGAGCGGGGCTGCTGCCTGCTGGTGCGCAAGGGAGAGGAGTCCCAGGTGACCACCCGCCTCTCCCTGACTCCCAACGTGGAGGCCCCGGTGGAGCAGGGCCAGGTTCTGGGAAAGCTGGAGGTCTTTGTGGGCAGCGAGCTGCGGGACACCGTCCCGATCCAGGCCTCCCAGCCGGTAGACCGCCTGTCCGTCCCCGGTATCTTCTCCCGGATGCTGAGCAAGCTGCTGATGGCCGGATAATGGAGCAGACCTTTCCCGCCCGCAGGCGGACAGCTCCACCTGTCAGGTGGAGCTGTCCGCAAAGCCGGCAGAGGAGACCCCATCCTTTGCCGTTCCAGGAAATTCTTTTGCTTTCCACCCCTATTTTCCACTATTTTACTTGACGTTCCCTCCAGCCTGTTGTATAATTTTGATAAATATACACAGGCTTATCTGATATGTCCTTGTTAAGTTTAGCCGACCGTAGCTTACAAAAGATGTCACGAGGTGAAAAATATGTCCAAATATCATGAAAAACTCTCTGAACACGACCTTTATCTGGAGCTGGAGGCCTTCACCGAGGGCCGCTCCACCCACGCCTGGAAATGCTTCGGCTCCCATCCCGCCACGGATGAAAGTGGGACCGAGGGCTATCTCTTCCGGGTCTGGGCCCCCAACGCCCCCAAGGTCACCATCATCGGTGATTTCAACGGCTGGGACTTGGAGGCCACCCCCATGTCCAAGGTAGAGGGCGGCATCTGGGAGGCCTTCGTACCCGGCCTGAATCGGTACGACGCCTATCAGTACGCCATACATAAGGCGGACGGCTCCTCCTTTGTGGGCAAGGCGGACCCCTACGGTTTCCACGCCGCCACCCGGCCCGACGTGTCCTCCAAAATCTACGACCTGGACACCGGCTACCAGTGGGGCGACCGGGACTGGCTGTCCTTCCGCTCCAAGAACCCGCCCTACCGCCGGCCTATGAACATCTACGAGTGCCACCTGGGCTCCTGGCGGCGCACCGGTGAGGGGGAGTTTCTCAGCTACCGTGACATCACCTCCTATCTGGTGCCCTACGTCAAGGAGATGGGCTTTACTCACGTAGAGCTCCTCCCCGTCACCGAGCATCCCCTGGATGCCTCCTGGGGCTACCAGTGCACCGGCTACTTCGCCGCCACCAGCCGCTTCGGCGTACCCGACGACCTGAAATACCTCATCGACCAGCTGCACCAGGCGGGCATCGGGGTCATCATGGACTGGGTCCCCGCCCACTTCCCCCGGGACGCCTTCGGCCTGTATAACTTCGACGGCACCCCCACCTATGAGTACGCCGACCCCCGGAAGGGGGAGCACAAGGACTGGGGCACCGATGTATTCGACTTCGGCCGGCCCGAGGTGCGCTCCTTCCTGTTCTCCTCGGCCATGTTCTGGCTGGAGGAATACCACATGGACGGCCTGCGGGTAGACGCGGTGTCCTCCATGCTCTATCTGGACTACAGCCGGAAGGACGGGGAGTGGGTCCCCAACGTCAACGGCGGCCACGAGAATCTGGAGGCCATCAAGTTCCTCCAGGACCTGAACACCGCCGTCTTTGCCGCCCATCCCGACGTGCTGATGGTGGCCGAGGAATCCACCGCCTGGCCCAAGGTGACCAAGCCGGTGGACGACGGGGGCCTGGGCTTCAACTTCAAGTGGAATATGGGCTGGATGAATGACATCTGCCACTATATCAAGCTGGACCCCTACTTCCGCCAGTTCAACCACCGGGACATCACCTTCTCCCTGATGTACGCCTTCTCAGAGAACTACATTCTGCCCCTCAGCCACGATGAGGTAGTCCACATGAAGGGCTCCTTCTTCGGCAAGATGCCCGGGGACAACCCGCTTAAGTTTGCCGGCGTCCGGGCCTTCTACACCTATATGATGACCCATCCCGGCAAGAAGCTCACCTTCATGGGGGCCGAGCTGGCCCAGTGGAACGAGTGGCACTTTGAGTACTCTCTGGACTGGCACCTGCTCCAATACGCCCCCCACCGCCAGACTCAGGAGTTCTTCAAGGCCATAAACGCCTTCTATCTGGAGCAGTCCCCCCTGTGGGAGCAGGACGACTCCTGGCAGGGCTTCCAGTGGCTGTGCGCCGACGACAACACCGCCAACATCGTGGCCTTCCTGCGGTGGGACCGGAATGGGACTCCCCTGATCGTGCTGTGCAACTTCTCTCCCGAGCATCGCGACGGCTACCGGGTGGGCGCTCCCTTCGCCGGCAGCTGGGGCGTGGCCTTCAACACCGACGACCCCGTCTTTGGCGGCGAGGGCCGGGGGGACAAGGCCCCCATCAAGACGGAGAAGATCCCCTGCCACGACCAGCAGCAGTCCTTCGCGGTGGACCTGCCCCCCATGTCCGCGGTGATTTACCGCTGTGTGCGCAAGAGTCCCGTCCGCAAGCCCAAGGCGGAGAAGGCGGACGCCCCCGCTAAGGAGAAGAAAGCCGCTCCCAAGGCGGAGAAAAAGCCGGCCAAGGCGGAGGCGGCCCCCGTCAAGGCGGAAAAAAAGCCCGCCGTCAAGGCAGAAAAGAAGGCTCCCGCCAAGGGGGCGAAGGCCCCGGCTGACAAGCCAAAGCGCGCCCGCGCCAAAAAGGCCAAAAAATAACCTCAGGGCACTCTCGGGGCCCCGGGCCCCGATCCCTATAGATGCCATCGCACCCCAACAAAAGTAAGAGGTGAATACCATGAAAAAAGAAGTCGTCGCCATGCTGCTGGCCGGCGGCCAGGGAAGCCGTCTCTATGCCCTGACCAGCAACGTGGCAAAGCCCGCTGTCCCCTTCGGCGGGAAGTACCGTATTATTGATTTTCCCCTTTCCAACTGCGTCAACTCCGGCATCGACACGGTGGGCGTCCTCACCCAGTACCGCCCCCTGGAGCTGAACAGCTATCTGGGCAACGGCCAGCCCTGGGACCTGGACCGGTCTGACGGCGGCGTTCACATCCTCCCCCCCTACCTGGGCGAGGGCGAGAAGGGCAGCTGGTACAAGGGCACCGCCAACGCCATCTACCAGAACATCGGCTTTCTGGATATGTATGACCCCGAGTACGTAGTGGTTCTGTCCGGCGACCACATCTATAAGATGGACTACTCCGAGATGGTCACCTTCCACAAGAAGTCCCAGGCGGCCTGCACCATCTCGGTGCTGGAGGTCACCATGGATGAGGCCAAGCGCTTCGGCATTCTGAACGTGGAGGCCGACGACAAGGTCTACGAGTTTGAGGAGAAGCCCCCCCAGCCCAAGAGCAACCTGGCCTCCATGGGCATCTATGTATTCACCTGGTCCAAGCTGCGCAAATATCTCATCGACGACGAGGCCGACCCCAATTCCTCCAACGACTTCGGCAAGAACATCATCCCCAACATGCTGAACGCCGGCGAGAAGCTGATGGCCTACCGCTTCGCGGGCTACTGGAAGGATGTAGGCACCATCGACTCTCTTTGGGACGCCAACATGGACCTGCTGTCCCGGAACAGCGGCCTGGACATGTACGACGAGAGCTGGCCCATCTACGCCCGCACGCCCATCAAGCCCCCCCATGTCACCGGGCCCGACGCCTCCATCTCTCACTCTCTGGTCACCGGCGGCAGCCAGGTGGACGGCACTGTGGCCAACTCAGTTCTGTTCAACTCGGTCACCGTGGAACAAGGGGCCGACATCCAGTACTCCATCCTCATGCCCGGCGCCACCGTCAAGGCGGGGGCCAAGGTTCACTACTCCATCGTGGCGGAGAACGCCACCATCGGCCCCGAGGCCGTTGTGGGCTCCGCCCCTGACGGCAGCGAGGACTGGGGCATCGCCGTGGTAGCCAGCGGAGTCAACGTGGGCGAAAAGGCCGCGGTCTCGCCCAAGGCCATGATTCGTGAAGATGTGAAGGGAGGTGAGCGGGCATGAATGACCTGCATGGAATTTTGTTCGCGTACCGCTCCGACGCCAATCTGGGTGAGCTGACCCGCCACCGCAACACCTGCTCCGTCCCCTTCGGCGGCCGGTACCGCCTCATCGACTTTATGCTCTCCAGCTATGTCAACGCCGGCATTACCGACGTTGGCCTGGTGGTGCACCAGAGCTATCAGTCTCTGCTGGACCACCTGGGCTCCGGCAAGGATTGGGAGCTGAGCCGCAAGCACGGCGGCCTGCGCATCCTGCCCCCCTTCAGCTACGCGGAGCTGGGCCATGGCGAGTACCGGGGCAATATGGAGGCCCTGTCCGGTGTGGCCGACTATCTGGAGGACATCCGTCAGGACTATGTCATCCTGGCCTGGGGCGATCAGGCCATCAACCTGCCCGTCAGTCAGGTCTTTGAGCAGCACCTGAACTCCGGGGCAGACATCACCATGGTGTGCACTCCCACCCTGCGGGGCGCCCCTCAGTTCTCCGAATATGTGGAGGTCAGCGCCGAGGGCCGGGTCACCGATCTTTCGGTCCACCCCACCACCGCCGACAAGGCGCTGGAGTCCCTGGAGGTGTACATCCTGTCCAAGAAGCTTCTGCTGGACATGGTGAACTACTGCTCCGCCCACGACGTGTACAACTTCAGCCGCGGCGTTCTTCAGCCCCGCCTGAAGTCTCTGAAAATCGTCCCCTATGTCCACAAGGGCTATGTGGCCCGCTTCCAGTCGGTGGGCGATTACTTCCAGCGCTCCCACGACCTGCTGGACCCCGCCGTCCGGGCCGACCTGTTCAACCCCGCCCGTCCCATCCGCACCAAGGACCAGTCCAACCCCTCCACCTACTACGGGCCCGAGTCGGTCTCCAAATACTCCCTGGTGTCCGATGGCTGCTATATCGAGGGCGAGGTGGAGAACTCCATCCTCTCCCGGGGCGTCATCGTGGAAAAGGGCGCCAAGGTGTCCAACAGTGTGCTCATGCAGGGCACGGTGGTCAAGGCGGGGGCCTCCTTGTCCTATGTCATCACCGACAAGGACGTCACCGTCAATGAGGGCCGTATGCTCATGGGCCACCTCACCTATCCCCTGGCCATTGCCAAGGGCTCTGTCGTCTGATTTTTCACGTAACATCCACCCGTAGGGGGCGGCCTCTGTGCCGCCCCGTTCCTAAGTAAAACCGCTTTCCCTGCTGCCGTCCCCACCCCGGGACGGCGGGGCGGCCCGGAGGCCGCCCCCTACTAACAACCGAAAAGAGGACTAATTTATGAAAATCTTGTTTGCGACCTCCGAGGCGGCCCCCTTCATCAAAACCGGCGGACTGGCCGACGTGGCCGGCTCCCTGCCCCAGGCTCTGGCGGCCGAGGGCCACGAGGTCAAGGTGATCCTCCCCCTCTACGAGGGCATCGGCGAGGACTGGCGGGCCAAGATGACCTTCCTGAAATACTTCAACGTGACACTGGCCTGGCGGCAGGTCTACTGCGGCCTCTTTGAGCTGGAGCACCAGGGCGTCACCTTCTGGTTCGTGGACAACGAGTATTACTTCAAGCGCTGGCAGCTGTACGGCCATTTTGACGACTGCGAGCGCTTCGCCTACTTCTCCCGCGCCGTCATCGAGACCCCGGGCCAGCTGGACTGGGCCCCGGATATCATCCACTGCAACGACTGGCAGACCGCCCTGGTCCCCGTCTACCTCCTGGAGGAGAAATACCGCATTCCCCAGCTGGCCGGAGCCAGGAGCGTCTACACCATCCACAACATCGAGTATCAGGGCCGCTACGGCGACCAGGTCCTCCAGGACGTCATCGGCCTGGACCGCAGCTACTTCAATGAGGGGATGCTGGCCTATCACCGGGATGTAAACCTGATGAAGGGGGCCATTATGTCCTCCAACTTTGTCACCACCGTCTCCCCCACCTACGCCCAGGAGCTGCGCACCCCCTTCTACGCCCACGGCCTGGACGGGGTCATCAACCAGCAGAGCGGCAAGCTGGAGGGCATCCTCAACGGCATTGATGTGGCGCTCTATGATCCTGTCAAGATGGAGGGTCTGGCCGCCAACTTCACCGCGAAAGCTCCCGTAAAGGGTAAGGCCGCCTGCAAAGCCGCCCTGCAAAAGGCGGTGGGTCTCCAGGAAGACCCGGATGTGCCCCTCATCGCCTGCGTCTCCCGGCTGGTGGGCCACAAGGGCTTCTCCCTGGTCACCGACGCCCTCCACGAGATCATGGGTCTGGGCACCAAGGGCGTGCAGATGGTGGTCCTGGGCACCGGCGACTGGCAGTATGAGGAGGCCTTCCGCCACGCTCAGAGCCAGTATCCCGGCCGTTTCTCCGCCCAGCTGACCTACTCCGCACCCCTGTCCAACATGATCTACGCTGGAGCTGATATCTTCCTCATGCCCTCTGTCTCCGAGCCCTGCGGCCTGAGCCAGATGATCGCCATGCGCTTCGGCACCATCCCCGTGGTCCGGGAGACCGGCGGCCTGAAGGACAGCGTCACCCCCTACAACAAGTTCGAGGGCACCGGCCGGGGCTTCACCTTCACCAACATCAACGCCGGCGATATGATCTGGGTCCTGCGGGAGGCTGTGGACCTGTACAACACCGACAAGAAGGCCTGGCGCGGCCTGCAAAAGGAGGGCATGACCGCCGACTTCTCCTGGAAGAACTCCGCCAGGCAGTATCTGGATATCTATCAGCGCTTGTAACTATTATCGCTAAATGGCCTTGACATTTCCTTTTAAATATTGTATATTATATCTGTACCATTAGTTAGTCATGTATAGTGAATGAAGCACATTCACGGATTCAGAAAGGAGAGAAGTAATGTTTAAACGAATGAAACGCTTTGTATGTTTTGCCCTCGTTTTTTCCTTGCTCTGTATTCCCGCACTTGCCGATTATGACTATTACGCCGAAAATACTCCCATTACTTTGTCACAGCTTCCCCCGGATATAACACTGGTCGAAGCATTAGAGCGGTACCCCCAGCTGCAGAACATATATCCGGTCCGCATTATCAGCGCAGAAAAGGCCGCAGAACGAATTGCACAGGGTGCCACATTGATAACAGATGTAGACGGAGATGCAATTCTGGCTGTTCCATTTCTTTCTCAGTTGAACGCAATAAACATACCCCCTGTATCTGAATCAGAAATTGCTTCCCTTGAGACAAGAGGAGCAGTTTCTCCTTATGCAACATCTTCTTATGGAGTTGCTTGGCCATACTCTTCCCAAAGTGGAAAAGTACCAAATTGCTATTCGTATGCAATCGGTGTTTATTCTCGCTCATACAATCCTGGATCACTTTCAATCGGTTCTGTCTCTTGGGGAGATAATGTGACCACTGTTTCGTCGAGAGTAAATAATGATATGGCTGCTGCATTTAATGGATGGGCTAGGTCAATTTCTTCAAATACTGCTTCAATAAATTCTGATGAGTGGCGCATTGCGTGCAGGGTTGGCAATCGTATTATTTCCCTTAATAACGGACAACATTTAGATCAATGGGATTATCATTTTTGGCTTCAAACGAGCACTGGAACATGGTGTCATAAGCCAGGTTCAGATCCCTCTGAACATTTAGGCTATGTCACTCCCCATAACGAAAAATGGAACCTAAAAATACATTATTCTGACGGTAGTACGCAAATAGTAGAAAACTTTTACGACAGTGTTACTAAATATCTGGCTGTCCATAGTGGATAAGTTTCTAGTTTCCTTCTCCAAGCCCCGTCCATTTGGACGGGGCTTGTTTTGTCCCTGCCTGATAGACCGTTCCGTAAAATCCTCCCCATTTTCCTCCGCTCCGATTGTTGACGCTTCTCTAAAAATCTGGTAAAATACTAGTTTGTCAAGAAGCTTAGCTTCTTTCTGTCTGCAAAAACATACAGGAGGTACTGTTATGGATCAATATACACCCGAATACACCAAGGAGCAGCTGACCGAAATGATCACCGGCAAGCTCCAGCGCAACTTTGGCTGCACTGTAGAGACGGCCAACAACAACCACATGTTCAAGGCCTGCGCCCTGGTCCTGCGGGATATCATGTCCCGCCACCGCATGGCCACCAACAATGAGATCTGGGAGAAGCAGCAGCGGCAGGTCCACTATCTGTCTCTGGAGTTCCTCATGGGCCGCTCTCTGGAGAAGAACGCCTATAACCTGGGGCTCCTGGACACTCTGAGAGAGGTTCTGGAGGACATGGGCTTCTCCGCCTCCGACCTGTTTGAGTCCGAGCCCGACGCCGGCCTGGGCAACGGCGGTCTGGGCCGTCTGGCCGCCTGCTACCTGGACTCCATGACCACCCTGGAGATTCCCGCCACCGGCTACTCCATCTGCTACGAGCTGGGCATCTTCAAGCAGAAGATCGTGGAGGGCAAGCAGGTGGAGCTGGCCGACAACTGGCTGGGTCTGGGCGACGCCTGGCTGATTCCCAAGATGGAGGAGACCGAGGAGGTCCGCTTCGGCGGCCAGATTGTGGACAGCTGGGACGAGCATGGGGTCAACCACCCGGAGCACGTGGGCTACACTGCGGTGCTGGCCATCCCCCGGGACATGAAGATCGCCGGCTATCAGACCAAGCACACCAACACTCTGCGCCTCTGGGACGCCAAGAGCCCTCTGCCTGTGGACATGTCTCTGTACTCCCGGGGCGAGTACCTCAAGGCGGTGGAACAGCAGGCCATGGCCGAGGTCATCGCCAAGGTCCTCTACCCCGACGACAACCACTACGAGGGCAAATCCCTGCGCCTGAAGCAGCAGTACTTCTTCGTATCGGCCACCATCCAGTCCATCACCCGTAAGCACAAGGCCCAGTACGGCACCCTGCGCAACTTCGCCCGTAAGCACGTTATCCAGATCAACGACACCCACCCCACCCTGGTCATTCCCGAGCTGATGCGCATCCTCATGGATCAGGAGGGCTATGGCTGGGACGAGGCCTGGCATATTGTCACCGACTCTGTCTGCTACACCAACCATACCGTCCTGGCCGAGGCGCTGGAGCGCTGGCCCCAGAAGCTCATTGAGGACCTGCTCCCCCGGATCTGGCAGATCCTGAAGGAGATCGCCGCCCGCTACCAGCAGGAGCTGGAGCGCCGCTACGGAAGCGACATGGGCAAGATCGCCCACATGGCCATCATCTGGGGGGGCGAGGTGCGCATGGCCAACCTGTGCGTCTGCGCCTGCCAGGCCATCAACGGCGTATCCGCCCTCCACTCCGAGATTCTGAAGCGCGACGTATTCCGGGATGCCTACCAGGCCGAGCCCAACAAGTTCAAAAACGTGACCAACGGCATTGATCACCGCCGCTGGCTGTCTCAGATCAACCCCAGGCTGGACGCCCTCATCAAGGACTGCGCCGGCGAGGACCGCTATCTCCTCCACCCCGAGGCCCTGCGGGATTTTGAGAAGTCCAAGGACGACCAGTCCGTCCTCCAGCGCCTGGAGACCATCAAGCTGGAGAATAAACGCCGCTTCGCCTCCTACGTCGCCCGGGAGTCCGGCATCATCCTGAATACTGATGCCATTTTCGACGTCCAGGTGAAGCGCCTGCACGAGTACAAGCGCCAGCTGCTCAACGTGCTGCACATCATCCATCTGTACCAGACGCTCCAGGACAACCCCAACATGGAGTTTACTCCTCAGACCTTCCTCTTTGGCGCCAAGGCAGCCCCGGGCTACCACATTGCCAAGGAGATCATCCAGCTCATCAACTCCCTGGCTGCTCAGATCAACGGCGACCCTGTCTGCAAGGACAAGCTGCAGATGGTCTTTTTAGAGAACTACCGGGTCTCTCTGGCTGAGAAGCTGATGCCCGCCTCCGAGATTTCCGAGCAGATCTCCACCGCCGGCAAGGAGGCCAGCGGCACAGGAAACATGAAGTTCATGATGAACGGCGCTCTCACCATCGGCACCCTGGACGGCGCCAACGTGGAGATGCACCAGCAGCTGGGGGATGAGAACATCTTCCTCTTCGGCCTGACCACCGAGCAGGTGAACCAGCGCAAGCGGGAGGGCTACCGCCCCCACGACATCTACCTCCACAACCCCGCCCTGAAACGGGTGCTGGACCAGCTCACCACCGGCTTCAGCGACGGCGTGTCCTATTCCGACCTGACCCAGCGGCTGCTCTTCGGCGAGGGCGGCAGCCAGGCCGACGAGTATATGCTCCTGGCCGACTTCGACAGCTACTGCGCCGCCCATCAGCGGGCCCTGACCGCTTACGGCGACCGCCGGCTCTGGAATCAGATGTCCCTCATCAACATCGCCCGGTCGGGCATCTTCGCCGCCGACCGCTCCATCCGGGATTACGCCCGGGATATCTGGCACGTGCCCACCCGGAAATAAGCTGCTCCACGCGCAAAGCAGGCGGCTGGCCTCTCGGCCCGGCCGCCTGCTTCCTCTTTTCCCGGTGGGGCGGGGATGTAAAATTGACAGCCTGTCCCCTTGTCAAATCGGGCAAAGGGTGGTACAATAGTATAAGATGTAAAGAAACTATAAATACTGCATCGGGAAGGAAGTGGGACCTGGAATGAAAGGCCGAAGTTGCCAGAGAACGGAGAGCTGCCACGAACGAGGGGCGGCGGAACGGGCCGGGTCCCTGTCCCGCCGCCGGTAAGCCGGAGAGGGCCCTCCTCTCCCCCTGGATTCGTGCAGCCACAGGTGGGCCGTCCCGAAGGGAGTACGGTGCGCCTGTGGTTTTTGTGCTTTTCGTTTTGGCTATTCCGCCCCGGGCGGGGCAAAAACGAAAGGGGGAACCGTCCCATGCACGACAACTACAATCAGGACCTGCTGATGGAGCTGGTCCAGGCCCGCCAATTCCGCCGCCTGCGGGAGATTTTGGTCGAGATGAACGAGGTGGACATCGCCGACTTTCTGGAGGAGCTGGAGGTCAACCAGGAGATTCTGGTCTTCCGCCTGCTGCCCAAGGAGCTGGCGGCGGAGGTCTTTTCCTACCTGGAGGATATCGAGGACCAGGAGAAGCTCATCGGCGCCCTCAGCGACAGGGAGCTGCGGGAGGTTCTGAACGAGCTGTACCTGGACGACACGGTGGACCTCATCGAGGACATGCCCGCCAACCTGGTGGACCGCATCCTGCGCAACACCGACGCCTCCACCCGCAACCAGATCAACCGGCTGCTCAACTACCCCAAGGACTCCGCCGGCTCCATCATGACCACGGAGTTCGTCTACCTCCACCCCGACTCCACTGTGGAGCAGTCCTTCGCCCGCATCCGGAAGGTGGGCCTGGACAAGGAGACGGTCTACACCTGCTACGTCACCAAAAACCGTGTGCTCCTGGGGGTGGTGACGGTGAAGCGGCTGCTGTTGTCCACCTATGAGACCAAAATAAGCGACATTATGGAGACCAACGTCCTGTCCGTCACCACCCATGAGGACAAGGAGGAGGTCGCCCAGATGTTCTCCAAATACGACCTGTCGGCCCTGCCCGTGGTGGACAGCGACAGCCGGCTGGTGGGCATCATCACCTTCGACGACGCCATGGACGTCATGGAGGAGGAGGCCACTGAGGACATCGAGAAGATGGCCGCCATCCTTCCCACCGACAAGCCCTACTTTCAGACCGGCGTCATCGAGACCTGGAAGCACCGCATCCCCTGGCTGCTGCTGCTGATGATCTCTGCCACCTTCACAGGCACTATCCTGGGCTTCTTCGAGGAGGCTCTGGCCGCCAACGCCGCCCTGACCCTGTTTATCCCCATGCTCATGGACACCGGGGGCAACTCGGGGGGCCAGGCGTCGGTGACCATCATCCGCGCCATGTCCCTGGGGGATGTGGAGTTCGCCGACTGGCTGCGGGTAATCTGGAAGGAGCTGCGGGTGTCCATTCTCTGCGCTCTCACCCTGGGGACGGTGGTGTTTGGAAAGGTCATGGCTGTCGACCAGAAGAGTCCCACCGTGGCCCTGGTGGTGGCCCTGACCATCTTCTTTACCATTGTCATCGCCAAGCTCATCGGCTGCACCCTGCCCATGCTGGCCAAGCGGCTGGGCTTCGACCCCGCCGTTATGGCCTCCCCCTTCATCACCACCATTGTAGACGCCCTGTCTCTTCTGGTCTACTTCGCCATCGCCACCCGGATTTTGGCAATATAAGCCCGGTCCCCGGCCTTTGGCCGGGGACTTGCCGTTATAAGTCGTCCATATTGCGCAGATAGGCCTCGGCGCCGTAGCGCAGGCAGCGGCGCAGCCGCCGCTCTCCCCGCTTGATGGTGCGGGAGACGGTGGACTTGTCGATGCCCATGGACTCGCCGATCTCCCGCATGTTCTTCCCCTCTGCGTAGTACAGCAGGAGCATCTGCCGCTGCTTGGCGGTGACGTCCTCCCGCAGGGCCCGAATCAGGTTACGCTTCAGCCGGCTGATCTCCTGGCTGTTGTCCGCCGCAATCTGGCGGCTGTACATGGCCATGTCGGCGGCGTACAGCTTGCCCTTTCTATATCGTGTATTTGGCATTCCGGCGGTACCCCCTGTCATAGTAGCGCTCGGTGAGAACGGCAAGCTCATTGGCCTCTCTCAGCATGGTGGACAGCATCCGGATCCGGTCCTGGAGCTGGCAGCGCTTGTCCGCATTTTTTGTGCGCTCCAGCCGATATTCCAGCTGGCAGATACGCAGGTCCAGGGCGTGGGCGTGGGCCCGGTACTCCAGCGACAGCTCTGCTAATGTCATGGCAATTCCTCCTCACATTTGAAACGTTCCAAGCACTGGGCGCACAGCCGCCTCCCACGCCTGTATCTGCCCTGGTCGAAGCGGTACTGCTCCCCGCCGCAGAGGGAGCAGTACCAGGCTGGCCGCTCGGCCTGGGCGTCCCTGAGGGGCGGGGCAAAAAAATTTTTATTTTCTACTTGACATACCTCCTATTCTCTGCTATAATAACGTTCGCTGTTGGTGGACAGCCGCCATGTGCTGGTGTAGCTCAGCCGGTAGAGCAGCTGATTTGTAATCAGCAGGTCGGGGGTTCGAATCCGTCCACCAGCTCCACATCGACACAGGCTTTGGATCGTTTCCTTCGCTGTGTCTCCTTTCCAAATCGAACCCGCTTACCCGCAAGGGGCACGCCGCATCCGTAAGGCGGCAGAGCCGCCAACGGCTGCGCAGTCGCTGGGCTTCGATTTGGGGCCGCTTCCGGCGGCTGAGGACAAAAACTGAATATGGAGGAGTTCCCGAGTGGCCAAAGGGGGCAGACTGTAAATCTGTTGCGTTTCGCTTCGGTGGTTCGAATCCACCCTCCTCCACCAAGTCGCCGCAAGCGTTAATCGCTTGTGGCGATTTTTTATCGCCATGCGCTCATTTTCCCGTCAGGGCTGCCGTTTTTCTATTCGTCTCCCGCAGGAGAAAGCCTCCTTTTGAGCAGCGGTGGCACGGCAAAGCCGTGACGGAGGGTTGTATTTCGCCGAAGGCGAAATGTGCGAAGCAGACGAAATTTTGCAGGCCCCGGTTTACCTCGTCTGTTTGCGGCAATTCAGAAAGACGCAGTTATAGAACGTTAGTTCTATAACTGCGTCTAGAATACTCTTTTCTCAGGGAGATGTCAACGGGTAAAATCGAAAATTTGTTCTATTTCGTGCCGGTTTAAGGGACTATACTCTCCGGACATCCCCTCAAAGGCCTTGCGGTCAGCGAAAAACAGCGCCCCGGCCTGAGCCGGGGCGCTGTCGGTGATTACAGTCAAAAATACTTCTTTACGCCCTCGGGGGCCAGGGAGGCGTCGTCGCTGATGGTGATGGTGAACTTGATATTGTGCCGCTCGGCGAACTTGTTCAGCCAATCCAGGAACAGCTCAGTCTCGTGGTCGCAGTCGCCGCCCACGATCTTGGTCAGGCTGTCGATGAAGATGTGGGTAATGTCATAGTTGCCGGCGTACATGCCGCTGATAAAGCCCTTCAGGGCGGTATATCCGGCGATATCGTACTCGCTGGCCTCCACCAGGCGGATGTGGTAGTGGATGTCGAAGGTCAGCTTGTTGCCCTTCTCAATGCAGACCACGTTGCCGTGCTCGGTCTGAACCGCGCTGTTGATCATCTCGATCACGTTTTTGGTCTTGCCAGAGCCCTTCTTGCCCATGATAACACGAATCATGTGTATCACTCCTTATCATTTTGACATTGGGGTGAACGCCCTCTGTTTATATATACTCTACCATATCCCGGCCTTTATTTCAACTAAAATAATTGTGAATTTTTTTGCACAGGGGGCGGTCCGGGTATCTGCTTCTTTTTACTGCCGCACTGTGTCTAAACAGAGGTTTAACTGCCTTCGGAGCATCTGGTCGGTATCAAACAGATACTCACAGATAGCGCTGAAGCCATCCAGACGGGGGTCCAGGTCCTGGTCCAGTCCTGCGGACATCAGGGAAACTGCGCTGATTCCTCTGGAAATCCGGTTGACTGTCACGTCCAAATCAAGTAATTGCTGTTGTAAATTCATAGTTTCCTCCTTGATTTTTCCCCGGAGGTGTGGCATAATCAGATTTGCCAAACCTCCGGGCTTGGTTGATATAGAGTGTTGGCGTGCTTTGCGAGGGTAGCCAGCACTCTATTTTTTCATGCCCTGCTCCACAAGGTCAATTCCCTGTTCAGTGACCTCTGTCCGGGATATCCCAAGAGCGTCCGCACAGCGCTGCAATTTGGCCGCTGTTTCTTCCGTCAATCGCAGTCCGAGGTTGACGCTTTTGGTAATCTCCTTGCGGGGCCGGCCCGTTCTTGGAAACATTTTCTCACCTCGCTTTTTGCTCCTGCAATAATAACAGCATTGCTCGGGCAAAAAGAAGTAACCGCCCCTCCGTCCAAAGAGTGCGGTTACTTCTTGTAACATAAACCTTTGGGCTAACCGTCTGCCGGCAGCGCCCTTTCTATTTTCAGTATAATCTTGTACTTGGATTTTGTCAATACCTTACTCCAGGGAAGTGGTATTGTCTCCTCCGATCACAGCTTCGCCAGCAGTTCTTTGCGCAGGTCCTCATAGCCGGGCTTGCCCAGCAGGGCAAACATGTTCTTCTTATAGGCCTCCACGCCGGGCTGGTTGAAGGGGTTGACCTCCAGCAGGTGGCCGGACAGGCCGCAGACATACTCGAAGAAGTAGATCAGGTAGCCGATGCTCTGGGCGGTGATCCTGGGCATCTCGATGAGCACATTGGGCACGCCGCCGTCCACGTGGGCCAGGATGGTGCCCCGCATAGCCTGCTCGGCCACGAAGGCCAGGGGCTTGCCGGACAGGAAGTTCAGGCCGTCCACGTTGGCGGGGTCGTCGGGAATCTTGTACTCCCCGTCGGGCTCAAACTTCACCACGGTCTCGAACATCAGGCGCTCGCCGTCCTGGATGTACTGACCCATAGAGTGGAGGTCGGCGGTGAACTCCACGCTGGCAGGGAACAGGCCCTTGCCGTCCTTGCCCTCGCTCTCGCCGTAGAGCTGCTTCCACCACTCGGCGAAGAAGCGGAACTTGGGCTCGTAGCCGGCCAGCACCTCGATGCTCTTGCCGGCCTGATACAGGCCGTGTCGGGCGGCGGCGTACTGCCAGGCGGGGTTGTCCAGGCCGGGGACGGTGAGCTCCTCCATGGCCTGACGGGCGCCGCCCATGAGGGCCTCGATGTCCACCCCGGCCACAGCGATGGGCAGCAGACCCACAGCGGTGAGGACGGAGTAGCGGCCGCCCACGTCGTCGGGCACCACGAACTCCTCATAGCCCTCGGTATCGGCCAGGCCCTTCAGGGCCCCGCGGGCCTTGTCGGTGGTGGCGTAGATGCGCTCCTTGGCCCCCTCCTTGCCATACTTCTGCTCCAGCAGGCCCTTAAAGATCCGGAAGGAGACGGCGGGCTCAGTGGTGGTGCCCGACTTGGAGATGACGTTCACCGAGAAGTCCCGGTCGCCGATCAGGTCGATGAGCTCCAGCAGGGCGTCGGTGGACAGGCCGTTGCCGGCGAAGAAGATGTCGGGGGTGTCCTTCTTTTTCAGGTTGTAGTTGTTGGACAGCAGCACCTCAATAACCGCCCGGGCCCCCAGGTAGGAGCCGCCGATGCCGATGACCACCAGCACCTGGGACTGCTTCTGGATTTTCCTGGCCGCCGCCTGGATGCGGGCGAACTCCTCCTTGTCATAGTCCCGGGGCAGGAACACCCAGCCGGTGAAGTCGCCGCCGGGGCCGGTGTGGGCGGCCACCATCTCCGCCGCCTTGGCCAGCCGGTCCTGCCGGGAGGTAAGATAGTCCTCAGGGATGAAGCCGCTCAGCTTGGAAAGATCGAGTTTTAACATTGGAACATTCCTCCTGTGAAAGAATGGGACAAACGCTGTCTGTATTATAGCATACTCTTTAGGGCGTTTCACCAAAAATTTTATCTTTTTCCAGTCCAAAAAAATTTTCTGCAAAAACGAGAAAAAATCAAATTCCCTATTGACAAAGCAAGCCTTAATCAGTATAATAATTTTTGCTGTTCGGACGATTAGCTCAGCTGGTAGAGCATCCGCTTGACGTGCGGGAGGTCACAGGTTCAAGTCCTGTATCGTCCACCATTGTAGACAAAGCCTGCGTTTAACGATAGTTATACGCAGGCTTTGTCCGTACCAAGTAAAATTACACTAAAATCACAATCTTGAATTGGCTATAATTACATATTGCAGGTATCAACAAGCAGATTTAAGGAGATTGGTTCTCCCTTAAACCTGCTTTTATTTATGTTTTAGAAAGTGAGGCAAATATGAAACTTCCATATGGCTATGTTTTGGCTGGCGAGGAAATCATCGTGCATGAAGGAAAGGCGGATGTTGTCCGCAGCATATTTGAGTATTATCTTGTCGGAGCCAGCTTGGGAAAAATTGTTGATATGCTCTTTGCAAAGAGCATTCCCTCCCCAACGGGGAACCCCAAGTGGACCAGAGCAGCCGTTGACAAGCTCCTTACCAACAAGAAATATATTCCGATTGTTGGTATGAAAGTGTATTTAGATACTCAATTCGAAAAAGGTCATCGGTGCAATGTGGATTACGACAAGGCCGGACATCCAAGAAAATCGACCAGATATCAGTCCTCCTCCATAGAAATGGAATAAAGCTGTACAAATCCTGTTCTTTCTGATATACTTGTAAGAAAAGGAGAATGGGATCATGACAGAGAAAGAAATCGGCGAACTCTACATACGTTTGGCATTCCAATATGAGTCCGCAATTAGTCGGCTTCTCGACAAGAAGATAATTGACCAGGATTTGGTGGACAGGCACAGGAAGTCTTTTTACGACTCGTTAAATGAAGAAAAACTCCGGACTGCTCAAAAGATTGGAGATTATACTGAAATCATACGACGTTATATGCGAGGCATGATCTGTGAGGATATGGTGTCATTGACAGGACTGGCAAAGCAATATTCAGTTGATTTCCCTGGATATACCATTCAAAGTTGGATGCGTAGCCGCAACACATTGGAGTTTCTTCGTCAATGGGAGAATGACATAAATGAGGAATTTGATGATAGGGCCTGTGAGGAGCTAATTCACCTGGGGCATACCACATCGCTTACCATTACGCCATCGTTGTGGATTCGAAAGACGCATGCGGTTGGAATGCATGTAAAGCAAGGAAAAGGCGGAGGTGTGAGTGCTTACCCTGAAATTGCAGCAGACTTCCATCTGTGGTTAGATCCGAAAGTGCGGTTAGCAATTGTTCGGAACCGTATGTAGCTTCATTAAGGTTAATATTATTCCTCATGAATAGTCAAAAAACAGGGATTGATATTGACAATATCACAACA
This sequence comes from Colidextribacter sp. OB.20, assembly GCF_009911595.1. Taxonomy (GTDB): domain Bacteria; phylum Bacillota; class Clostridia; order Oscillospirales; family Oscillospiraceae; genus Lawsonibacter. The sequence goes on along the minus strand of NZ_QWKG01000042.1, from coordinate 8,487 downwards.
GCAATTCAAAAAATACACCATCAGCAAAAAATTGCCAAAATACTAAAAGCGTTGGCCTGGTAGATTTGAATTTTAGTTTGCGAATAAGTTGTAATCGTGATATAATATTTTCTGATAGCTTTTAAGGAATTTACAATAGAATCAGATTCTATAGCAGGAGTTCTGATAAGAGGATGGAAAAACAAATAATTGGTGTTGATTTATTTTCAGGAGCGGGTGGTTTGTCACTTGGCGCCGAGATGGCTGGAATAACAGTCAAATATGCAATAGAAATAGATTCCTTTGCTGCGGAAACCTATAAGGTTAACCACCCATTAACATCTATTATTCATGCTGATATCCGTAAAATAACTGGTTTCCCATACAATTCTTTCAGAAATCAGCTCATTCTATTTGGAGGAGCACCTTGCCAGGGGTTCTCTTCTTCCAATAGACGAACAAATACTCGTAACAACCCAGACAACTGGTTATATAAGGAATTTATTCGTATGGTTCAAATCCTTGATCCACAGTGGGTTGTATTTGAGAATGTGACAGGATTGTTGGAAATGGAATCTGGTGCTTTTTTTAGTAGTATTCTTACTGATTTCCAACACGCGGGATACACATGTTCCTACTCTATACTTAATGCGTCTGACTTTGGTGTACCGCAGAGGAGAAGCAGACTGTTTCTTATCGGCTCCAAAAATGGGGTGCAAATTGATTTGGGAGGGACTCAACCCATGCCGCAAGTTACTGTTAGGGATGCTTTTTGTGATCTCCCAATCTTAGAAAATGGGGCTAATACTGATTGTTTACCATACTCGTGTGAGCCAGATAATGATTATGCCAAACTGATGCGTAATGGTTTAACCCAATGCAGTGGACATTTAGTATCTAAAAATGCTGCATATATTCTGAAACGATATACCCATATCCAGCAAGGACAGAATTGGGCTGCGATTCCGCCAGAATTAATGGAAAACTATGCTGATTCATCACGTTGTCACACAGGCATCTATTATCGCTTAAGAGAGGATCAACCCTCTGTAGTTATTGGAAACTATAGAAAGAATATGATTATCCACCCCTGGGCTGATAGGGGATTGTCTGTACGTGAAGCAGCTAGACTGCAATCATTTCCAGACTGGTACATATTTAAAGGTAGTATTGGGTTTCAGCAACAGCAGGTTGGAAATGCTGTCCCTCCTCTTTTGGCAAAATATGTTTTTCAGAAAGTTGTTGAAAAAATATAGATAGAGAAAGGAAATCATTGATATGGGACGCTATATGGCACGTGATGGGCTCCGATATTATCTGCAATGCAAACAAGAAGGAATAGATCCTAGAACAGGAAAAGAGGTTGATTCTTCCGTAAAGGAATTTCCTGATAGAGACTTTGACTGGGCGGAACAATACTTTCGATTTGAAGAAACCATGAATCAAAAGTACCATCCAAATGTGAATCTGGGGGCAGCAATTGCAGGGGATGGTTTGTTGACGGATCATGGGGTTAATCATGTTAGATCTGTCATATCGCATGCACAATCCATTCTAGTTGATCCTATGCAGTTGACTGGTTATGAACTCTATCTTCTACTTGTATCTATCCACTTTCATGATGTCGGTAATATTTTGGGCAGAGATAAACATGAAGAAAAAATTGAAAGCATTATTGAGAAGATGGGGGATAGTTTACCTCTAGATACGGTGGAACAAGGTTTTGTTACGGCTATTGCGACAGCTCATGGTGGTTATGTGGATGGCAGTAAAGACACGATTCATGCAATGAATATTGTGGATGAATCCTATGATAGTGTTCAAATCCGTTGTAAGCTTCTTGCTGCCATTCTTAGATTTGCAGACGAAATTTCAGATGATTTGGGGAGAGCGGCACCTCCTGAAATTCCTATTCCAGCCGCAAATCAGGCGTATCATGAATACTCCAAAGCGCTAGTTCCCGTCAGTATCGAAGGAGATACTATAAAGTTTCAATTCCGGGTTCCATATGATTTGACGCAAAAGAAAATCGGAAAAAACGGCAAGAAGGTTTACCTATACGACGAGATTTTGAATCGTCTTGCTAAGTGTATGAGAGAATTAGAATACTGTAAAAAGTATGCCTATGGTATGATTCGATTAACGACTTTAAATATTGTGATTGGTTTCCTTAAACAGGGGTCTTCTTATCAGATCCAAGAGAACGTTGCTCTTCGGTTGACCCTCCAGGGATATCCGGATGAAACACGATCTTCAATTTCTGACTATTTGGATGCCGGTCTGCCTGGTACAGCCAGCGGGTTGAAGTTCAAGGATGGTAAAGCTGTACGTGCAGCTATGAGCCTAAAATAGGAAGGTGGTATGACTGATGGCAAATCCTTTTTCAGTAATTTCTCCTGAGGAACTCACGGCCGAACAAGCTGACCAACTTTTTGTCGAAATGCACTCTGATTATCCAGAAATAACTCGACCTGGAAATACGCTCATTATGGGGGCTAGGGGTTGTGGAAAAAGCATGTTGATCCGTTGCTCCCTTCCGGATTTTTTAATGGTAAGGGAGAAAATCTCTTTTTCCAAGCTCCCTTATCTTGCGGTCTGCATATCCATCAAGCGAACAAGTTTAAACTTACAGGAGCTGCACAAACTAGACAATGTGCATATTCCGTATTTGATTAATGAACATTTTCTGACTTTGAATGTTGTCATGCAATCTTTCCTTAGTTTGTCCAAAAACAAATATGAGGATGAGTACTACGATGCAACTGCCTACCAAATATTTTTTGAGAAAACTTATATGCGATACCTAAAAGCTGCAGGGTGTAAGGATACAGTGGAACCAGATTATACTTCACCCAGTAATTTCTTTACATCTCTTTATGAGCACTTATTCCTTATGTCTTGTGATTTTCTTCCATACATCACCAATCTACTTTTCCCGGAAAATCCTGATTTTTCATATTCTCTTCCGTTACTATCTTATTCGCGTTTTATTGTTCCTGTATTTACTAAGATACTGGAACTCCCGGGATTCCCCCAAAATAAAACGCTTCTCATTTTTATTGACGATGCCGATAATTTGAGCATGATACAAACGCAGATTCTTAATTCTTGGCTGGCTAGCCGTACACAACCGACAATTAGCCTAAAAGTGTCTACACAAATTGGACTGTATAAGACTTATTTGACCCCCACGGATGTTTTAGTCGAAGCTCCTCACGACTATCAAGAAATTGACATTTCTTTTTTGTATACGACTAAGCTGGCTGGTGGTAGCTTTTATAAAAAAGCAATCAAAATATTAATCAAAAGGCTTTATTTGAACCATTATGTAGATGAGGCTGCTTTAGAAAGTGATCAAGCGGCAGAAAGTGCATTGAAGTTGTTTTTCCCATCCTATGAAAAGCAGGAGAACGGCGTTGCGGAGCAGGCCAAAATTATCAGCTGCGCTTATGAAACAGATGGCCGAGGATATAGGAAAAATGATGATGTTAGACGCTATGCCATTCCAAACTACATCCGGCAGCTAGGAGGCACTAGTAAATCTCGTCGAACTTACCGTTACGCGGGCCTGGATAATATCATTCATCTGTCCTCTGGTATTATCCGTTATTTATTAGATGCAACCGCCAAAATGTTTGACACTGCGGATAACCAGATTCCTGAAGATGATAAAAGGCTTGGAAAGAAAGTTAAGTTTATTCCTACTGATGTTCAGGATAATGTAATGCGTGCAAAAGCCGACTTTTACCTATTTGCTGAATTACAAAAGGGTAAGGAACTAGAGAGTGGAATTCACGAAATTGCGACATCGACTTCACCTCAAAGTACTACGGATAAGCTAGCAAATTTGATTAATGCAATGGGTAAAACTTTTCATGAGATTTTGGTTTCTGGCGATATTGATAATCCGTTCTCAGGACGTTCAGAGCGAAAAGTCTTTTCTATAGCTCTTTCCAACCCAGAACAAGTCGATCCGGAGTTGCAGCAGGTATTTCAACTTGGTGTTAGACTTGGTTTTCTGCATAAATCATATATTGGCAACAAAGATGGAACAGGGCGAACCTTTCTATATGTCCTTAATCGGTGTTTTGCTCCAATTTTTACGTTGGATCCAACGGGATTTCAGGGTTATTTATTTATGACAAATGACGACCTTCACAAAGCGATTTATTCTGGAAAAGAATTACGACGCATAGACAATGATAAGTCAGATGATGAGAACGGTCTCTATCAGTTATCACTTTTTGACTGCATGGAGGGGTAAATGGTGGATTATCTAAAAAAAGTGCATATTAACGAAACAAATCAGTATTTACCGTCTGAATATGTATTTATTGGCTGTGCAAGCTTTGAAAATCGCTGTCGTACCCTATCAACAGTAGTGGATATTACACATATCAGGAAAACGTATATTATTCGAAACATTGACAGTGGAATGAATATGCATAATGAGGATCATTTTCAAAGCATTTGTAACCAACTCTCGGACAGTATCGCATTAGAGTTACACTTTGAGAATCCCTTAGGAGTATTAGAAGGGCTGCAAAAAGTCATTCAAGAACTAATTACCTCGCAAGAAAAGTCTTTGGTTGTTGATATATCTACCTTTACCCATGAAGTACTATTGATATTTCTTAAAATTCTCCATATCAATCGCAATTATTTTGAATCTATTTTCCTTATATATAATGGTGCGAAAAAATATGAACCTTGGCTTAGCAAAGGTTGCAAAGAGGTTCGTAATGTAATTGGTTACCCCGGCTCTTTTAACCCTGCACAGAAATATCACTTGGTAGTCCTTACAGGATTTGAATGGGAGCGAGCTACTAGACTTGTAGAATTATTGGAGCCGGATGTCCTTTCAATTGGAATCGGAAAAGATCCAACAAACTTAAATCATCAGGAAACCATGACGAGTTTCGAAAATGACTTTAAAAACTGGATGGAAAATCTACAGGGCGTTCGGCACAATCAATTCACATTTTCTTGTAGCGAAATTACCAGTACCATTTCCAGCTTACAAGAAATTCTCACAAGATCTCCTTTAGATAACTTTATTTTTGTGCCGCTGAATACAAAACTATCTACAATATCCACAGCACTAGTTGCCTTGGACAATTCTAGAGTACAGGTGTGTTATCCCATTCCAGAAGTTTATAACATATCTTATTCCGAACCGAGTGATAATGTTTCAATTATTGATTTCTTGGAAATTGACAAATTATCCTAGTCAACAAATTAGGAGAACACTGCTATGAGAATCATAAAGCCATCTTTTGAAATTTTAGGAAATCCAAATCCTTCTGTAATACTCCAAAATATCGAGACATTTGGCCGTGTTTGCTATAAAAGTGAAGAAAATATTACCCCTGAATCTGCAGCACCTTTCATTCGCAGAATATTAAAAAGCGGGCATGAGTCTGTAATTGAACACGAAAAACTCTCTGTGCGAATTATTTGTGATCGCGGTGTTACGCATGAAATCGTACGCCACCGTATTGCAAGTTATAGCCAAGAAAGCACAAGATATTGCAATTATTCAAAGAACAAGTTTGGAAATGAGTTGACTTTCATCAAGCCTTGTTTTTGGACAGAGGACTCTATTGCCTACTCTTTATGGAAAAAACAGATGCAGTCAGCTGAGACATGCTATCTGGCTCTAATCGAAGCAGGTGCAACTCCAGAGCAAGCCCGTAGCATCCTACCTAATAGTTTAAAAACTGAAATCATCGTCACAATGAACTTGAGAGAATGGAGACATTTCTTTCAATTGCGGACTTCTAAACGAGCACACCCGCAAATGCGTGAAGTAGCGATTCCGCTTTTGCAACAGATGCAAGAACTTTTGCCTCCGATTTTTGAAGATATTTGTTATGAATTTTCCGATTAATACTTGACACGCCAACAAAAGATGGAAAATCGGGAACTATTTTAATGTATAGGATCTACATCTTTTTTGTCAATGAAAGACATAAACCCCGCTCTTTTCGAGAGAAAAGAGCGGGGTTTCTTTTTTCACCGCCTGGGGTGGTCTGGGCAGACTTTTGGGAGATGAGCGTAAAAGCATGTCACATCATTTTTACTCTCTCACAAAAACAATTCTGCCTGATTCCATTATGTCGTACGATGGCCTGTTCCGGCAGGTCACTCGTAGAAGAAAAGCCTTCGGCAAGACAAAAATCCATATTGAATATTTTGTGGCTTCATGCTAAAATATCAAGGATTCAGGGCACAATCAAAAATCGCGTATATTGTAGAGGAGCATACCCTCTTGCCCGAAATATCACAGGTAAAAGGAAGGTCATGTATGAAGTCGATCAAATCAAAAATCCAAATCAGTATGTTGTCGGTCGTGCTGATAGGCTCAGCGCTGATCGGCGTGATTACAGCCCTGCTGAACGCCAGTGGAATTGATGACGTCACGACAAAAACCTTGGGTCCCGCTACACAGATGGCCGCGGACGCTGTGGAGTGGAAGATGGGAAACTACTGGACGGCGCTCCAGGAGGCCGCCGCCTCTGATATTTTCCGGGAATCTGACCCGACTGCTCCGGAGCTGGTCCCCCTTCGAGATGATATCGCCCAGCGCAACGGCTTTCTTTACGTCGGCAAAATGGACGCCAGCGGGTTTTCTTCCACGGGATACAGCTACGCGGAAGAAGATTACTTTCAACAGTGCAAGGCCACAGCGAAACCCTATATCTCCGATATTATGAACGACGGACAGCGGATGATCTTCCTGCTGGAGGTGCCTATCATCACCAACGGCCGCTTCGACGGCGTGGTCTATGGCGGAATCAGCGCTGATTTTCTGTCGGACATTGTAATAAATTTGTCCATAGGCAGCGACGGCGTAGCCTATGTGCTGGACAATAAGGGGAATGTCATTGGCCATCGGGAGGCCTCTATTGTAGAAGAGGGCTCCAACATGATTGAAGCCGCAAAATCGGACCCCAGCGTGGCGGATGTAGCGGCTGTGAATCAGCGTATGATCCAGAGGGAAACCGGCTTCGGGGCATATAATTTCTATGGCGACAACAAATTTGTGGGCTTCGCTCCCATTGACGGCAATCAGGAGTGGAGCATCGCCATTGAGACCAGCCAGCGGGAGCTCAAATCCTCCTTGGACCGGAGCATTCTGCTGACCATTCTGGTGGTCATCCTCGTTGTGCTCGCCACATTCCCCGTGGCACTCAAGGTAGGCAGGTCTATCTCCGGACCCATTCAATCCTGTGTTGCCCGGCTGGAGAAGATGGCCGACGGAGACCTGCACACCCCCTCCCCCCGCGTAAAGTCCAGGGATGAAACCGCCCAGCTGGCAAGGGCGCTGGAAACCATGCTGTCCCGTTTGAACGATGTGGCGCAGGATGTGTCCCATCATTTGGGCAAAATGGCGCAGGGAGATTTCCGTGAAACGATCACGCGTACATATTGGGGCGACTTTGTCACCATGGAGCAGTCCATTAAGGCCATCCACAATTCCTTGAAGGATACGCTTTCCCAAATCAGCCGGTCCGCCGGAACCGTGGCCAGCGGCGCCGTTCAGGTATCCAACGGCGCGCAGTCACTGAGCCAGGGAGCCACAGAGCAGGCCAGCACAATCCAGGAAATCTCCGCCACTGCCGACAGCATCGCGGAGAACGCCAGGCACACCGCGGCCGCGGCAGAGGAAGCCGGACATTTTGTGGCTCAGGCAGGCGCGCAGCTGGGCGTCAGCGTGAATTATGTTCAAGAGCTGAATGCCGCTATGGAGAAAATATCCGGCTCCTCCACAGAAATCGGCAAGATTATTGATACCATTGAAAACATTGCGTTCCAGACCAATATTCTGGCCCTAAACGCCGCTGTGGAGGCCGCACGGGCGGGCAGCGCAGGAAAAGGCTTTGCCGTGGTGGCGGATGAGGTGCGTAATTTGGCCTCTAAGTCTGACGAGGCGGCCAAGGCCACCAAGGAGCTGATAGAGGGGTCCATCACCGCTGTCGCAGAGGGCGGCCAGGTGGTCGCGAAGGTGACGGAATCCTTGGGCAAAACCAACTCCATCGCGGAAAATGTAACGATTAAAGTGGACGCGGTTGTGGAGGCGGTAGAAAGTCAGACCACAGCCATCTCTCAGGTGACCGAGGGAATCGACCAAATCTCCTCCGTTATTCAAAGCACCTCTGCCACTTCGGAGCAAAGCGCCGCTACCGCGCAGGAATTGTCGGAGCAATCCCTGCTGATGAATAGCTTAGTAAGCAAGTTCCAGCTAAGTTAAAGTAAACATAGGCCCAACTGTTTTTTAGAAAGCAGTGTCATTCAAAGCGGTTACGATCGCACCGGTGCGGCAAAAGCGCCGGTGCGATCCTCTCTTTTTCTCTGGGATGACAGTATTATAAGGTGGATTACAGCGGACGGGGCAGCTTATTATCAAGTTTTTATGGAATATACTGTTGGAAAACAGCAGTTTCAGGGCACTTACTGCACCGAATAGAGCTAAAAACGCGGCCAGGTTGTATACAACCTGGCCGC
>NZ_QWKG01000041.1 GCF_009911595.1 Colidextribacter sp. OB.20 | reverse complement strand
GACGTGGCCGAAGAGATGATGAGCTACGTGAAGAACAACATCCTGGTTCAGTCCGCCCAGGCCATGCTGGCTCAGGCGAATCAGGTGCCTCAGGGCGTTCTCCAGCTGCTGGGCTAATCGCCTAAAGGCCAAAATATCTCATACGCATAAACAAGGGGGCTGGGCCTGTGCCCGGCCCCCATTTTTGAGGAGAGGATCACTGCATGGACGCAATGGCACTGGCCCGGCGGCTGGCCGGCCTCGGGCAGAGCAAGGAGGCCTGTCAGGCCTATACCTTAGCCCTGGAGGGGGCGGCCCCGGAGGAAAAGATGGAAGCGGCCCTGTATATCCTCCAGTCAGGCGGGGATTACCGGATTTCTTACACCTGTTTTCAGGAGCTCTACCGTCAGGGCCATTTCCGGGAGGACTGTCTGTCCATTATGACCCAGGCCTTCTATGAGCCTAACATAAAGGCTCTGAAAAAGCGCTACGAAAAAAACTGCAAGCTGCTTGCGAAGTACCCCTACCTGTTCAAAAAGGACTTTGTGCCCTTCGAGGACCTGCCCATCCGCTTTTATCCCTACGACGATACGGGGTATCTCCCCTTTTATGTGGAGGCGGAGCGGTTTGGGGATTACCTGAACTTGAAATATCCCGTTGTCAGCCGGAACTTTTTCAAAAATTTGGACAAACCCATCCTGGCGGACAGCGTTTATTCTCAATATGAATTGGAATATTTAAAGGATAACGTCCGGGACAGTGAACGTGTCGGGCGTGAAAACCATGTCTATCTGCACTATCCGGACTGGGGTGAGTTCTGCGCCTATTTGCAGTGCTGGAGTCTGCGTCCCCTGCTGGAGGGCGAGAAGCTGGTGTTTTTAATCGGGGACGAGCTTGAACAGTACCCCATAGACTTTAAGGCTCGATTCGGCATTGACTACAGTCAATGTGCCCCCAAGCCCGTCGGAATCCGGGAGATTAACAAGCTGGTGTGGCACACTCAGCTCTCCTCCCACAACGGCGGCGACTTCTTCAATGAGGTCTTTGACGGCCATCCCAATCTTCTGGTTATGCCCTCTGTCTATCTGGAGATGGTAGAGGGCCAGATTAGCGATTTAAGAAAGGGGCTGAACATGGCGGGCAGTCTGGAGGAGGCCCTGTCTATGATTAACCTCAGCCCTCATCTTTTGACCGAGCTCTACCATCTCAAAAAACCCACCGATAAGGACCTGATGGCAGCGCTGTTTCTGAACTCCTCTTATGCAGCCTATGCCCTTGACCAAAACGCCCGCATCGCTCCGGCTGTGTTTTTCCAGCCCCATTTTATGGATCTTCAATACAGTATGGAGCCGGACAGCGCGGGGCGCACGGTCCTGTCCGCCAAAAGCCTTGACGAACTGCGCAGCTGCCGTTTTTTCAATGAGTTCCGGTATATCAAAACCTTTACCCCCATGCGGCGGATAACCAACAGCTACGCCGCCACGGTCCGGTTTATGTATCTGGTGGCAAAGATGAGCGAGACAGGAAAATCAGAGGATCAGGACATGGTGGTCGGTGACGCGATGACCAGATATCTCCTGAACCGCAGCTTTCTGATCGACCCGGAGGACCGCTTCTATCAGGACAGCGTTTTGGTGCGCTTTGAGGACGGCAAGCTGAATCCCAAAGCTACCTTTACCGCCCTGGCGGCGTTTCTGGACCTGCCCTATACCGAAAGCATGACTTACTGTTCCGAAAAAGGTGTCCTGAACCCCCACCATGAGACGAAGGGCTTTGATCCGGTTTCCGTCTACCGCACCCACGATGAGTATGCTAACGAAACGGAGCGGTATTTCATTGAGTATTTCATGCGGGACGCCTATGAGTTCTATGGCTACGACTTTCACTTTTACGACGGCTCGCCTATAGATGAGGAGAAAGTTCGGGAACTGATTGCCGGGTTTACCACCCTTAACGGATATATTCAGGAGACGTGGCAGAAAATGGTAAAAACAATAGAGGTTGACTGTGGAGATCAGAAGCTGGCGGCCGGGGAAGAGGAACGTATCCGGGAAGAGGCGGTAAACAGGTCGATGGTGGATCATATTCAAAGGCTGGGTAAAAACCGTTTGAAGATTGCGAAGTCCCTTTTGCGGGGCCTCCGGTTTGTCAATCGGAGGGGCCAGCCTCTGCGTATGATGCCTATGTTGGAACCGGACCCGGCGCTGCTGGAACAGCCGCTTTACCACTAGGAAGGGAAATCTGTTTATGAGCGAAAAGGGAACCGTTTACTTTTTCACCGGCCTGGCCGGCGCAGGGAAAACGACCATCGGCGGACTTTTCTACCAGCGGTTAAAAGATCTGAGACCGGATGCAGTTCTGATTGATGGCGACCAGACCCGCACCCAAGTGGGGCACAGTGCCCCGGACGGAACCGTCCTGAGAGAAGACTGCTACACAACGGCGGCTCGCAAGAGCGGAGCCTTGAGTGCTTTCCGGCGCTGCCGTGACCTTGCAGACGAGGGCAGAGATGTGGTTATTTGCAGTATCGCCATGTACACAGAGGTACGCGCCTGGAACCGGGAAAATATCGGCAATTATCAAGAAATTTATCTCAAAGTAACCCGGGAGACCCTGTATCGCCGGGATCAGAAGAAGCTGTACTCCTCCAGGGCAAAAAATGTAGTGGGTGTGGACCTGCCCTGGGATGAGCCAGGGCACTCCAGTGTCGTGATTCAGAACGATGGGCAAGAGACACCGGAAGAGATTGTGGACCGGCTGGTGGAGTTCTTCGGATTGGAGAAAAGATAGCTATGGTTTTTAAAGCAGATCTACATACTCACAGTACGGCCTCAGATGGGCAATATGCTCCGGCAGAGCTGGCGAAGTTGGTAAAGGCCCGGGGAACAGAGGTCTGGGCCCTGACAGATCACGACAATTTGGACGGAGTGGATGAGGCTGCAGCAGCTGGTGAAGGGCTGGGCTTGAGCGTTGTGCGGGGCGTTGAGCTGAGTGCGGATGATTATCTGAATTTGCACATTTTGGGATACAATTTTTCCTCTTCTGTGCTGGGCCCGTGGATCGACAGTCTAAAGGGCGGCCGGGACGACCGTAAGTACCGTATCCGGGATTTTCTGCGAACGAAAGGACTGGAAATTCCTCTGGACGAGGTGGACGAGGAGGCCGCCGGGGGGGCGGTAGGCCGCCCCCACTTTGCCATGGTAATGCTGCGGCATGGTATGGTGTCCACTCGCAAGGAGGCCTTTGACCGCTACCTGGATACGCCGGATTTTCAGGAGATGGAAAAGGGCAGCAAGCCCAGTGCGCAGGAGTGTGTGGAACGGATCAAGGCAGCGGGCGGGAAAGTCTCGCTGGCCCACCCCTATCAGATTGTTTTAAATGGGGAAAGTCTGGAGGAGTTGGTGAAGCGGCTTAAGGGCTATGGCCTGGATGCTGTTGAGTGCTATTACCCTGTCCACACACCGGAACAGACGGCGGAATATATGGCTATCGCAAAAAAATGCAGCCTGTGCGTTACTGGCGGCAGCGATTTCCACGGGGAGAAGAACAAACCCAACAATCCCCTTGCTGCTTGGGAAGTGGAACTTAATTGGCTGCTTTAAGGAGAGATCATTATTATGGGAGGCTCATTGGAACAATTTCAGAAAGTTTACAGAATGTTGGAAGATGAAGAGTCAAGGAATGTCTATTTAAACAAGTTAAATTGGCTCATTTCCAACAATCAAAACTATATAGACGCCATTGTAACCAATTATATTCCCAAAGCGCCGCTTTTTACCGGAAAGTCTGTCCAGGAACTATTGGATTCCTTGCCGCAGGACAGAGGGTTTGTTCTTTATGGAGCAGGAATCGTGGGGAAAACGATTCTTCCGCATTTCCAAAACGACAGACGCTTTGTTGGCTTTTGCAGTAAAACCAAGGAAAAGCAAGACAATGGATATTGTGGATATCCGGTTATGAGTCCGGAAGAATTGATTTCCCGGAAGAATTTAAGTGTCATTATATCTACAACCCGGGCAGATGAGGAGATCCATCAAATCCTGCTGAATGGCGAATATCCGGAAGAACTAATCCACCATGTAATGGAATACTACAGATATGAGGACCCGGGCCAGTACTTTGCTCCCGATTTTATGACTTATGGGGACAATGAAGTTCTGGTTGACGTTGGCTGCTGTGAATTGAACTCGTCGTTGGAAATGCTCAGGCATTGTCAAAAAGTGAAAAAGATTTATGCCTTTGAACCCGACCCGGATAACTATAAAATATGCCTGGAGAGGAAAATACGGCATCATTTAGAGCAAATTGAACTGCTGCCTCTTGGGGCATGGAGCGAGAGAACCAGCCTTCGGTTTGACGCAGTTGGCAACGGCGTTTCCCATGTGTGTGAGGCGGGAGGATGTTGCATTTCGGTGATCCCAATTGACGATGTGGCAGACCCGACGGAACAGATTACCATGATCAAAATGGACATAGAGGGAGCGGAGCTGGAAGCGCTGAAAGGGGCAAAAGAAACAATTCAGAGGGATAAGCCCAAGCTTGCAGTTTGTATTTATCACAGGCCAGAGGATATGGTAGAAATCCCTTTGTACATCAAGCAGCTGGTGCCGGATTATAAGCTGTATATACGACATCATTCAAATACTGCAGGCGAAACCGTCCTTTATGCAGTTATGCCGGAAAATTTTTCACATAGAAAGTGAGTCACAATGCAATTTGAACTGATGGCGTCTATGATGTGCGCCAATTACGGAAATCTGGAAAAGGAAGTCCAGGACCTGGAGGAGGGCGGCATCGACTCGTTTCATGTTGACATTATGGACGGGCGGTATGTGCCCAACTACGCTATGTCTCTGAATGACATGCGGTATATCGCAGGAGCTACATCTAAGCCGTTGGATGTACATTTGATGATTGAGCATCCAAACAATAATATTATATTATTTTTGAATAACTTGCGCCCCGGAGATACCGTCTACATCCATCCGGAGGCAGAGTATCACCCATCTACGACATTGCAAAGCATTATTGATTCGGGGATGATTCCGGGGATCGCGATCAATCCGGGAACCTCTGTGGAGACAGTCTTAGAGATGCTGCGCATTGTGCGAAAGGTGCTGGTGATGTCGGTAAATCCGGGCAACGCCGGGCAGATGTACCTGCCCTACGTGGGCAAAAAAATTACCAAACTGCTGTCTTTAAAAGAGGACATGGAGTTTGAAATTTACTGGGATGGGGCTTGCAGCGCGGACAAGATTCTGGAGTATGCGCCGAAAGGAGTTCAAGGCTTTGTGCTTGGGACAACGCTGTTGTTTGGAAAGGAAAAGTCCTATAAGGAGACGCTGCAAAATATCCGGGAGCTGAGATTTTGAAGAACATCGCGGTAGTGCTCTCCGGGGGCACAGGGGCCAGGATGGGGCTGGACGTCCCCAAGCAGTATATGGAACTGGCGGGGAAGCCAGTTATTGTCCACGTGCTGGAGCAGCTTCAGTGCTGTGAGGCTGTGGAGGGTGTAGTGGTAACGGCCGCCCTTGTATGGAAAAGGGGAATCCTCCAATGGAAAGAGGATTTCTCGCTGACTAAGCTGCTGGCTATAGCGCCCGCGGGAAAAGACCGTCAGCTGTCCATCCGGAGCGGGCTGCTGGCAGCGGAAGAATTTATGGGCAGCGACGAGCTATCTGGTGTGATTATCCAGGATGCTGTGCGGCCCCTGACCAGCGTAACATTGCTGACTTGCCTGATTGAGGAGCTTAAAGAGGCCCATGCTGTAATGCCTGCGCTGCCCATTACTGATACTGCCTACACCAGTCGGAACGGCCATTGGGTGGACGGACTGCTGGATCGCTCCACTTTGTTTGCGGGACAGGCCCCGGAGGCCTTTCGGTACTGGCCTTATCTGGCGCTGTACCGGGACACGCCAGAGCCCGTTTTGAGCTCTATGAGCGGCAGCTGCCAGCTGCCTTATAGTGTCGGGTGGAATGTTAAGATAATTTCAGGCGAACAGAGCAATATAAAAATTACCTATGCTGAGGATCTGAGGACCTGTGAAGAGCTCCTGCGGGAAAGAGGGAAGAAAGCTTGAAAGCGTATGTGCTGCATGGAATCGGTGATCTGCGGTATGAGGAGTGGCCTGTGCCGGAGCTTCAGCCCGGCTGGTCTTTGGTGCGAGTGCTGGCTGCCGGAATTTGCAGCTCGGATATCCCCAGGATATTTGAAAAAGGAACCTACCATTTTCCGACTATCCCAGGTCACGAGTTCTGCGGTCGAGTGGAGGCTGTACATGATGAAGCGGACAGCGGCTGGATTGGAAAACGGGTAGGAGTGTATCCTCTGATTCCCTGCCAGCAATGCCCCTCCTGTCAGAAAGGGCAGTATGAGACCTGTGAGCATTACGACTATTTAGGCTCCCGCCGGGACGGCGGTTTTGCGGAATATGCGGCAGTGCCGGTGTGGAATCTGTTGGAACTGCCGGATACGGTAAGCGATATCCAGGGGGCGTTGCTGGAGCCGGCGGCGGTGGCACTGCACGCGGTAAAGCGGGCGGAAATCCAGTCTGGAAACAGCATATGTGTTGTTGGAACGGGGGCCATCGGCCTGCTGGCAGGTCAGTGGGCGAAGCTGTTGGGCGCGGAACAGGTGGTCATAAAGGGCAGGAGCGAAGCTAAGCGGAGCCTTGCAGAGAGTTGCGGTCTAGCATATGTGACAGAGAGCGCCGGGGAGCGGTTTGACCGAGTCATCGAGGTGGTCGGGTCGGAGGCAGCCTTGACGGAAAGCATTAATCTGACCACCCCTGGCGGAAAGCTGGTGCTGATGGGCAATCCGGATGGCCCACGGACTCTTTCGCAGGATACATACTGGCGCATTCTCCGTAAACAGCTTACCTTGACCGGGACCTGGAACTCCTCCTACGGATGTGCGGAGAGCGACTGGGAGGGGGCACTGGAGGCAATGTTTAAGGGGAAATTGCGGATAGGGACAGTCGTCTCCCATCTGCTTGCGGGCCCGGAGCTTGTAAAAGGCCTGGACATCATGCGGGAAAAACAGGAGATATACAGTAAAATCGTAATCCGATGGGGTGCAATATGAGGCGGAAAAAGGGGTCCTTTGAGGATTTTTTCCAGCGCGTGATGGAAACAGGGAAACAGGTCATCCTGTACGGTGCAGGCGTCATTGGTCAAGTTGCCGCACCTTATTGGATTACTCAATATCAGTTGGAGGATAGGGTGATCTGCTATGTGGATGCGGACTCCTGCAAGCAGGGACAAACCGTGCGGATGGGGAACAGAGAGATCCCAATCTGTGCCCTGTCCACGTTAGACGAGAAGTGTGGCCAGTATATTTTACTTGTAACCGTAAGTGCTTTTGAGCCTGTCGCTCAGGCTCTGGAGCAAATACCGGGAACCTGCAACGCGGAGGTTTATTTCTTACCAATCATGCTGCTGGATATCGCCCATGCTCCCAAGAGCGGTGGAGTTATCAAAAGCAGCCAAACGCAGCTAATCCCAAAGAAAATCCACTACTGCTGGTTTGGTGAGAATTCCATTCCGACAGAGCTGCAAAAATGTATGGACTCCTGGAAGCGTTTTTGTCCGGACTACGAGATCGTCCGCTGGGACGAGAGCAGCTATGACATACATAAAACCCCCTATATGGAGCAGGCGTACGCCCATAAAAAGTGGGGGTTTGTCTCCGATTTTGCGCGGCTGGATATTTTATATCAGCACGGCGGCATTTATCTGGATACAGATGTAGAACTGCTTCGGAATTTGGACGAACTGCTGTATCAGCCGGCATTTTGCAGTATAGAAAAATGGGGAACGATAGCTTCCGGAGGCGGAGCTGGGGCACAAGCTGGAAATCCGGTCATTAAAGCAATGCTGGATTTCAGAAGCAGTTTCTCTTTCCTTCGCGAGGATGGGGCGTTCAACCAGACAGCCTGTGGATATTATGAAACGATTCCGCTACTGTCCATGGGGCTGCGACTGGACGGAACAACACAGGAAATTGCGGGCGGGATGATGACAGTCTATTCCTCAGACTTTTTCCTTCCATTTGACTATATAAGCGGGAAAACCAACCTGACCAAAAACACATTTTCTATCCATCATTACAGCGGGAGCTGGCTGGAGGAAAATGCGGCGGCGGAGCGGCTGAAGACCAGACAGTGTTTTGAGACATTTCGGAAAACATTAGAGGACTAAAATCGGAGTTGGAGGCAGGCGAGAAAATGAAAAAGATTACAATCGTTTTGCCGGTTTACAACGGAAGCAGGTACTTGTCTGCGTCGATTGAGAGTGTAATCATGCAGACTTATCAAAATTGGGAGCTGATTGTGGTGGATGACTGCTCTTCTGACGGCTCCCTGCAGATTGCAGAGGGGTATGCGCAGAGAGACAGACGAATCAGGGTCATTTTAAATGAGGTCAACCAAAGGCTGCCCAAATCGCTGAATATCGGTTTTGGGGAGGGAACAGGGGAATATCTGACCTGGACCTCAGACGACAATCTATATCATGAACAGGCAATCGAGACAATGGCAGAATACCTGGACAGCCATGAGCAGTGTGGCTTGGTGTACTGCGACATGCAGTACATTGATCACATGGGAAAAGTCATATCTGATAATCGGGGAAATGACCACAACCTGTTTTTGAACGACTGTGTAGGTGCGTGCTTCATGTATCGGAAAAGCGTGGCAGACGCGATAGGCGGATATGATCCGGATCAGTTTTTAGTGGAAGACTATGATTATTGGTTGAGGATTGGCTTTCAGTATCCGGTAGAGAGGGTCCCGGAGATTATGTATTCATATCGCTTTCACGACGGAAACCTGACTGCCGGCCGTGAAAGAGAGATTATGGAGAAAGTAGCGGCGCTGAAAACGGGGTATCTGGAGCCTATCTCAAGGCGGCTGAATAATCATGACTTCATTGTGTTCTGCACAGGGATTCTGCTGAACAAACCAGACAGCAGCCTGCGGATTGAAAGGATCGCTCAGGAGAGAGGGCTGGAGTTTCACTCGGAGGAATACATTTTAAGCCGCAATTCCTTTGATCCTTCTCAAAAATTTATTATCTTTGGCGCCGGTGTTCAGGGCCAGCGGGCGCTGCGCACATTGGGAGCAGAGAGAGTGGCATACTTCGCAGACAATCGGATGAGCGGTCAGGTAATTGAGGGTATACAGGTCATATCTGCGGAGCAAACAAAGGAAATGCAGAATATTTATAATATCACCGTTGCCGCCGGATACCACTATGTTGCGGAAATTATAGAGCAGTTTCAAGAGTTGGGGATTACCAGGTTTTCTATTTTTCATCTGCTTAAAACGGCCCAAACGAGCACTT
Organism: Colidextribacter sp. OB.20; assembly: GCF_009911595.1. Taxonomy (GTDB): domain Bacteria; phylum Bacillota; class Clostridia; order Oscillospirales; family Oscillospiraceae; genus Lawsonibacter. The sequence continues at coordinate 27,248 of NZ_QWKG01000041.1, read as the reverse complement.
TGCGCTGATTGGAGGTTCTTTCATGGAGGAGATTGAGAGATATTATCAGGAGCTGCACAATTCTCTGGGGACGGAGGAGCTATGTCAGGAGTTTGTCAAGCAGGTCATGCAGACGATGCAGGATGTTTTTGACCAAATACCGGACGGTGCCCGTGTGGGGATACGAGGAGCTGGTAATCATACAAAGAAGCTGCTGGAAGCGTTGCGCCTCTCTGACAAGAATATTGTGGGAATCTATGACCGGGGAGCAATAGAAGCCCGTTTTTGCGGTTATCCGCTGTATCCGGCTTCGGACATTCAGACTATGGCGCTTGACTGTATTATCATATCGAATTACTTCTATCGCGATGAGATCAGAGAGGAACTGGCCAACAGTCCTGTTCCGGTTGTTGATCTCTATGCTGTATTGGAAGAGCGGGGGCTGACCCTGCGGGGCCCTTTCTATATGTGTGGGCCGGATACCCCCTTGGTGTTAAACCATTTCTACTGGAATTACAGGAACCGGAAGTGTGAAGAAACCCTGCGTGAGCTGCTGCAGGCGGCGCTGGAGCAGAAATGCTTTGTACTGATCTCCCAGCTTTATGAGGAGAACGGAGGCGCTGACGGGGCATGTCCCGTTTTGATCCGGATATGGAAAGGGGTTCAGCGCTTGCTGGAGCTTATCCAGGAAAAGCTCCAGGCCAGAAAACAGAGAGACATTATTTTATTTTGGACGGACGCAATGTCCTTTTCAGACTTGGACAGCATGCCGGAGACAAAGAGGCGGGCTGAAACGAACGCCTGCTTTTTCCAAAGAACCTACACACATACCCCATATACAAACGCGACATTACGGGCGATGTTTCAGGGCAAGCTGCCCATTGACGATTATCCCAATATGGAGCAAATTGTGGACCGCGGAAACAGTCCGCTCCTTCAGTATCTGGAAGATATGGGTTATGACTTTCGCTTCTTTGTACAAATCGGCCTGGAAATCAGCAGCAACTATAAGACAGAGAGGTCATATGCGTCGAACACGGCAATCTGGTGGTGTGGACTGCAGCACCTGTTAAAACAGCAGCGCCCCTGCTTTTACATTTTTCAATTTTCAGCAGAGTGTCATATTCCCATTTCCTACCCCACTCAAGCACGTGGATATATAGGCTTGATATACATGAAAAAATCCAGCGCCGAGTTAGCGCGGGAAGCCTCGTTGCGATATCTGGATCAGTGCCTGACGCTTTATGATTGGCTCCTGGGTGACAAAGTTCAAGTAGTGCTCAGCGACCATGGCGCCGACTGGGAGGATCAGGAATTTTGGCGTGAGGCCCGGCTTCATGCATACTGCTTTGTAAAGGGCGAAGGTATCCCTGCGATAAATGTCCAACAGTTTTTTCCCTATCAAAACTTTATGAATCTGGTCCGATGGATCATAGACCCCGCACAGACCCCCCTTGAAACCATCACATCGGACGAAGTGCAGTTTCAGGATACAGACTATTATAACTCGATCTCCGTTCTGAGCATGTTAAAAGGGGGCATCCCTAGGCGCGGCCTGGCCTATCGCGGCGTGCAGACCGAGCGATATAAATATGTGATTAACTCTTTAGGTGAAGACTTTTTCTGCCTGTCTCAGGATGGCGAGGAAATTCCTGTCCCGTTAAAGGACGAGGAACTGCGGGCAGAGCTTCGGAAAAAATGCGGAATGCACTTCCTGGATATCAGAAAATATAAGCGTTTTCAATATAGCAAGGAACTGTATAAAGCAATCCGGGAAACGGAACCGGAGAGTAATCAGCCTCTCTGGCTCACAGAGGAGTCATAGGCCATCTGAAAAGAAGGGAGCATGGATGTGGGCGAGAAAAAAATAATTCTATTTGGCGCCGGCGACTTTGGGAGAAGAGCGCTGGAGTATTTTGGCGCAAAACAGGTATACTGCTTTGCCGATAATAATCCTCAGCTGGCCGGAACGGATGTGGAAGGCATCCCTGTGCGCTCATTTGAACAAATGAAAGAAATATGTCAGGATTATCGGATCGTCATTTCGGTGAATACCCGCATAGCCATTGTTCTGGCTAAACAGCTGGAGGAAGCGGGGATCAAGGAATACGACTTGTTTGTTGAAATGATGAACCGTGCGGCTGTTGGCTCTGCAAAACTTACTATCAATTATGTCACAGTATTTCAAAAAGCGGAGCGGTGGCTGCTGGAGCACTCCGTGCCTGGCGCTGGAATTATCAACAATACCGATGCCCCAGAGCCATACCCCGAAGTCACGGGTTATTTTATCCCGTCCCTGCTCCGCTGGGGCTATCGAGAGCTGGCTTTGACCTACGCAAGGTGGCTCTGCTCCATTCAGAAATCGGATGGGTCCTGGTATGATACCTTCGACCGGGCCCCCTATGTTTTCGATACCGCACAGATTTTGAAAGGACTCTTGGCCATTCGTGACTTGTATCCCGAGGCCGACGATCACATCAAACGCGGATGTGACTGGATTTTGACCAACGTGGATCAGGAGGGGCGTATACATACCCCCGATCAAAGCCAGTGGAACAAAGAAGATACCTCTGACCTGATCTATCTGTATTGCTTGTCTCCCCTATATAAAGCCTCAGCGATATTTAGCATTCCGGAATATACACAGAAAGCGGACAAAGTAAAAGCGTATTATATCCAAAATCGGATGGATGAGATTATGGGCTTCCGGCTGCTTTCTCATTTTCAAGCCTATGTACTGGAGGCCCTCTGCGATTTGGGGGAAACAGATCTCGCCAGGCGTGCGATGGAAAATATTGCGCAGCTTCAGCGGGAAGACGGAATGGTTCCTGCTCGCCGCAGCGTCAACTGGGTCTGTTCAACAGGACTGTTCCAGCTCGCCCTTGTCTGGTACAAGCTGGACGAGCTGGAGCGGGGAAATCGCGCGCTGCAATATGCCTGCTCTCTTCAAAATCAGTCAGGGGGATGGTACGGCAGCTACGCTACTGTGGAAGGAGAAATTCGGGCCTTCAACGAAAAAGAGTATCCCCGCTATTTTACAAACAGTGAGATCAGCTGGGCGGTAAAATATTTCCTGGATGCCTTGGCGGCCCGCTGCCAGTTGGAGTTTGAGCGGCATGCCGGACAATTCTACGACTTCGTTGATAAAGAGGACGGACGTTACCAGTTGATCTTGGCAGCCTGCCAACAGCTTCCCCACGGTGGGAGAGTCTGCGATGCAGGGTGCGGCAAGGGACGTTATGTGCGGAATCTGCTGGAGGACACAGCTGACCAAAGCATTCAATTCAGCTGTGTGGATATCTCGGAAAATGTGTTAAATGCCTATCTGCCGGAGGATATTCGGGTGGAAGCTCATCAGGGAACTCTGACAGAGATGCCCTACCCGGATGAGGCGTTTGATATGGTCTATACCTGTGAGGCACTGGAACATGCCGTAGGAGTTGAAAATGCGCTGAAGGAGTTGCTGCGGATCACACGGACAGGTGGAAAGGTGATTGTGATTGATAAGCCGAAAAGTGCGGCAGGATTTCTCCCCATCGAGACCTGGGAGCAGTTAATCGACGACAGTATACTGGAAAAGGTCTCCCATTTGCTGGGCTGCCGGCTGGAAATTGCGAGAAATTTACCCTATGACGTGAACAAGCAGGACGGACTGTTTGACGCGTGGATATTGGAAAAAGGTGTAATATAACATGGTGATAGGATATACAGCGGGTGTTTATGATCTGTTTCATATAGGGCACTTAAACCTTTTGAAAAATGCGAAAGGAATGTGTGATAAGCTGATTGTTGGAGTTACAACCGATGAGCTTGTGACCTACAAAGGCAAACACCCTATCATACCTTTTGAAGACAGGATTGAGATTGTCAGAAGCATTAAATATGTAGACGCCGCCATTCCGCAGCGGGATATGGACAAAGTCTCAATGTGTAAAAAGCTCAAGGCCCAGCTGCTCTTTGTGGGTGATGACTGGTATGGAACAGAAAAATGGCAGGATTATGAGCGGGATCTGAACTGTTATGGGATCAAAGTAGTTTATTTTCCCTACACAAAGGGGACCTCCTCCACTGTGATTGAGAACACCCTGGAAAGCGCTTACAGAGCGGGGATGGGAACAGCCGCCATGACGGATTATTGACGGAAGCGGGAGGAAATTCCAATGGATATTATCATGTTTGGCGCTGGTGCGTCCGCCCGAATACTGTATGATGAGATTGCACAGACTGGTAAGGTTGTTGCGTTTGCAGACAATGATATGGGCAAATGGGGAAAATCTCTATTTGGCGCCCCAATTTGTAATCCAGAAAAATGTCTGAATGAACTGAAGTATGACAGGGTCGTTATATCCGCATTCTGTGGGTTGGAGGACATCCGCAATCAGTGTATTGCGCTGGGAGTCCCTCCAGAAAAAATTGTCACATCCTATTTTGAATCCTCTAAAGAGAGCCGTAAGGTGTTTTTGAAAAATCTTGCCCCGATTTTGAATGAGCAGGAGCAGGAGGCAGATGTAGCAGAGGCGGGCGTATATCAGGGAGGATTTTCCAAATGGATCAATTATTATTTTCCAAACCGGACACTTCACCTGTTTGATACCTTTGAAGGCTTTGACCCACGTGATCTCGCCATAGAGCGGGAGCATGCTTTCTCATCGGAAGAGGCAGGTCACTTCCGCGAAACCTCTGTGGACCTTGTTATGGCACAGATGCCATACCCGGAACAATGCAAGATACACAAGGGGTACTTTCCGGATACGGCAGTTGGTTTGGATCGTAAATTTTGCTTTGTCAATTTGGATTTAGACTTATACCTGCCGCTGTATCGCGGTCTGCATTTTTTTAAGGATAAAATGACTGACAGCGGTATCATTTTGGTGCATGATTATTTCTCCTCCGGATACAAAGGAGCCCAAGCGGCAGTAGAAACATTTCTATCTGAGAGTGGGAAAGTGATCAGAAAATACCCAATCGGAGATAACGCCAGTGTAATGCTAACCGGGAATTGGGGCCACAATTAAAAACGATGGAGGAGGTTTAAATGGTCGATAAAGAATATTGCATGAGCTCATACCTGGCGCTTCGATACATTGAAGCGGATGATAAAGATTTTTTTCCAGGACTTCATCACAGAAATATTTCGGCTCCCTGGAAGGATCACACTTATCCTGTCAAAACAGCGGCTGACATAGACAAAATAATTATGGATCAGCTTTCTGCGTTGAAAGATGAGAAGCTGGGTCTCCTCCTCTCTGGCGGGATGGACTCTGCTATTCTGGCTTCGTATATGCGAGGCTGTGACGCCTATACTTTCCGATTTCTGAATGGAGCATATCAAAAGGAAGAACTGCAAAGGGCGGAATACTACGCAAAATATTATGGGCTAACCTTACACTATGTGGATGTCAGCTGGGAAACCACAGTTGAGCCATATCTGGAGCCGCTCATGCGCGCAAAAGCAGCCCCTGTCCACTCCATTGAGCCCCAAATCATGCAGGCGGCACTCCAAGCTAAAGCCGACGGTATTACCATGATGATTATAGGAAATGGAAGTGATTATGTTTTTGGAGGAATGGACCAGCTGTTGTCTCAGGATTGGCCGTTTCATAGTTTTATAGAGCGGTACAGCTTCCTAAAACCAGAGGATGTCCTGGTAAATCCTGTTGATATGTCATATCTCTTTGAGCGGTATCGAACCGGAAATAATATCGATTTCTTAAAATTTATGGAGTGTATTTCCACTTCAGAAAGCTTTGCTTCTTATCAAAATGCCTTTTTTACTACAAATCTTCTCTATCTAGACCCCTATGCCTGTATGAAAATGGCGGAACCGCTGGATTTACCCCGTGTACGCAGCGGTGAGTCTAAATATCTGATCCGGGAACTTTTCTCCCAAAAGTATCCTGGAATACCGATTCCGGAGAAGGTTCCCATGCCACGTCCGGTTGACAATTACTTTCAGGACTGGGACGGCCCTGTTCGCTATGAGTTCAAACAAAATTTGGACATAAGCAGTTTTTCTGGAAATCAAAAGTGGCAGTTATACTGCCTGGAACAGTTCCTTAACCTTTATGAACCGAAAATAGATTGTGCGGTTTAAGCACAAAAGCTGTACTCCAAAAGTAGAAGAACCTTTTGCAGCTATTTGACATCGAACTGCACTCAAAAAACCAGCAAAAAAATAATTGACAAACCGGCGCTGATGGGGTATGATAATGTGCAATTATTATAAAAGCAATGATCGGGATAGTAGGCTTGTCTGGATCTGCAGAGAGGGCGCGGTTGGTGTAAGCGCCTGTGAAGGACCTCCTGCCGAACCTCACCCGTGAGCAGTCCGGCTGAACCGGCGGAACGCCGCAGTAGGGTGGAACGGTCTCCCTCCGTTACAGGGGCAGCGAGCGCATGGCGGCACGCCATGAATTTAGGTGGTACCACGGAGTATTCAGCTTCGTCCTATTCAGACAGGACGAAGCTCTTTGTTTTTACGGAGGTGACGTTTTATGAACGGAGCGCAGGCGCTGATTGAGAGCTTAAAGCGGGAGGGCGTGGCCCACATATTTGGCTACGCCGGGGCCACTATCTGCCCCGCTGTGGACGCCCTGAAGGACGTGCCCGAGATTGGCTACACTCTGGTGCGGACCGAGCAGAACGCGGGGCACATGGCCTCGGGCTACGCCCGGGTAAGCGGCAGGGTGGGGGTGTGTATGGTCACCTCCGGCCCGGGAGCGACCAACCTGATTACCGGCATCGCCACCGCCTACATGGACTCCATCCCCATGGTAGCCATCACCGGGCAGGTACCCAGCCACCTGCTGGGCCGGGACATCTTCCAGGAGGTGGACATCACCGGCGCGGTAGCCCCCTTCTCCAAGCACAGCTACCTGGTGAAGGACCCCAATCAGATCCCCCGGATCGTTCGTGAGGCCTTCCACATCGCCTCCACCGGCCGGCCCGGCCCGGTTTTGATTGACATCCCCATTGACGTCCAGGAGCAGGCCTTGAAGGCTTTTGACTGGCCGGAGGAGGTCAGCATCCGAGGCTACAAGCCCAGCGTGAAGGGCAACGACCTGCAAATCAAACGGGTGGCGGGTGCCATCGCGAAATCGAAACAGCCCATTATCTGCGCCGGCGGCGGCGTGTGGCTGGCGGACGCCCAGGCCGAGCTGCTGGAGCTGGCCGAAGAAACGGGCATTCCGGTGGTCAAGACCATGATGGGCATCTCTCTCCTGCCTACCGACCATCCTCTGAACATGGGGATGATCGGGGCCCACGGGAACCACTGCGCCAACAAGGCCCTGGCCAAGTCCGACCTGCTGATTATGGTGGGCACCCGGGCGGCCGACCGGGCCATCATCCAGCCCGACGAGATCCAGCGGCGGATGGCCACCATCCACATTGACGTGGACCCGGCGGAGATCGGCAAGAACATGCAGGCCGCCGTCCCCTTGGTGGGGGATGTGAAGGTGATTCTGCGCCAGCTGCTGGACCTGGGGCTCACCGCCCCCGACTGCACCCAGTGGCGGGCCCAGCTGGCCGACTACCGGAAAGCGGAGCTGAGCCGTCAGTTCCCCAGCCGCCCGGGCTCGGTCTTCCCCGGCACCGTCATGCGGAAGCTGGGCGCTAAGCTGGCTGACGACGCTGTCGTCTGTGCCGACGTGGGGCAGAACCAGATTTTTACATGCAAATACCTGCCTCAGAAGCACGGACGCCTCCTCACCAGCGGCGGCCTGGGCACCATGGGCTACGCCCTGCCCGCCGGGGTGGGGGTGAAGGTGGCCCAGCCGAACAGGCAGACGGTAGTGATCTGCGGCGACGGCTCCTTCCAGATGGCCATGAACGAGCTGGCCGCGGTGAAGTACGCCAGGATGGACCTGAAAATTGTCCTGTTTCGGAACAACACCCTGGGCCTGGTCCACCAGATTCAGAGCCGGGCTCCCTATCACGGCCCCTTTGGGGTGTCTCTGGACGGCTCCCCTGACTTCGAGGCCATTGCCGCCGCCTACAGCATTCCCTGCGTGACCGTGAGCGAAGAGGAGGCGCTGGACGCCTCCATCGACAGGCTTTTGAACGAGGAGGGCCCCTGCCTGATGATCTGCCAGGTCCACCCCGACGTATCCACCACCGACTAAAGGAGGGAGAAGATGAAACAGACCATTTCCGTCCTGGTGGAGAACCAGGCCGGCGTTCTGAACCGCATTACCGGGCTGTTCTCCCGCCGGGCCTTTAATATTGAGTCCCTGGCTGTGGGCGTCACCGACGACCCCGCCTTCTCCCGCATCACCATCATCGTGGACAGCGGAAACAGCGTGGTGGAGCAGGTGGAAAAGCAGCTGAACAAGCTCATCGAGGTCATCAAGGTGCGCACCATTCCCGAGGACAAGCTCATTGGCCGGGAGCTGGTGCTGGTCAAGGTCAACGCCACCACCAAGACCCGGCAGGATATTATGACCATCTGCGATATTATGGGGGCCAGGGTGGACGATATCTCCCCCAGCTCCCTCACCCTGGAGCTGTCCGACACCCCCGACCGCATCGACACCTTCGAGGCCATGCTCCGCCCCTTCTCCATTCTGGAGGTGGTACGCACCGGCGTCATCGCCCTGCAAAAGGGCGGGGGAAAGATATGAAGTTTTTAAAAAAGCTTTTCGGGAAAAAGAAGTATCAGATTACTCCGATTGAGCTGGTCAAGTGGGCGGAGCCGCTGTTCGGCGAGGGCGAAAAACCGGCCGAGGGCTTTCCCGAAGCGCTGGTCGCCTCCTACGAGGCGGCGGCAGGCCTCCGGCTCCCCGCCGCCCTGCGGGAATTTCTGCTGGCCTGCGGCAAGGCCAGTCTAAACCGTATGCTCCACCGGATTGCGGTTCCCCACCAGGACGCGGCCCCCTTTGACGATAATCTTACCTTCTCCCATGAATATCTGGCAGATGAGCTGGACTGCAACGACCCGGAGGACGACACCCCGGAGCAGAAGCAGCTCCGGGCTCTGCCCCGGGAGCGCTGGGGCGAGCTTACTGGTAACTATCTGCTGATATGCTGGGAAAACCAGGGCAGCTGGTGCGCCGGGATCCGAAAAGAGGACCTGGACCAGCCTGACCCGGTGGTGTGGCGTGACGACGACATGCCGGTCCCCACCTGGACAAAAGTGAACGACTCGGTCAGCGCGCACCTGATGGGGATTGTCCTGGAAGCGATTATAGAGGAAACCACCGCCGAGAGCGACTATATTGAGGACCCGGCGGAAATCCAGGCCACGCTGAAAAAATACAAGGTAGACTTTGCTCCTCTGAAGGCGGCGCCCCCTTTCACAGGCGGCGAGCAGCTCCACACCTGTTTGGATACCCGGCACAACAGGCTGTTTATCTACCATGAGGCAGACGAACAGCGTCCGGAGGCGCTGACGGTCATCTCAGAATGGAGCGTGTGGAAAGGATAGCATCCATGCCCTGCAAAAGGGCGGGGGGAAGATTTGATTATTCAGGAGGATAATGATAATGGAACTTCAAATTATCCCAAAGCAGGATCATATTCCTGAGTTTGACAACCAAGCGATTCAAGTACAATATATGGAATTGGGATGCAAAAACTACAGCGGCGACAAGATTACAGAGGATTTGATCTCCAAATTTCTCAAGCAGATTCCCTCCGGCTTGGATGCCATTCTGTACCTCGACCCGGACGGCGAGGATAACTGGATGGAGGTTCTTTGTGACGGGGAATGGCTGGCCTTAGGCTTCAGCGGCGATTTTGGCGAAAACAATTATTACTCCTACAATCCCGCCTTTGCCGGCAAACCGGATATGACCAAACTCAAAAGCGGCGGTCAGTCTCCCGTTGAAAAAATGCTCGCCATTCAGGACATGGAAGCCGGCGTGAAAGCAGTAGAGTATTTCATCCGAACCGGAGAATTTTATCCGGGAATTGATTGGGCAAAGCAGCTGTAAATAGAAACCAGCATCAGGCTTGCGCCCAAAAGGCCCCCTTCGTAAGGAGGCTGTCAGCGAAGCTGACTGGGGGGGCCGTAAAAACCCTCCACCACCGGCTTCGCCGGCGGTCCCCCTCCCTTTTGTAAAGGGAGGCCTGTCCCTGCGGGGTGATGAAAGCGCTTAGTAAGGAAACAAGGAGGATGTCTTATGAGCTGTCTTGGCGGCTTTCGGGCCATTACAAGGGAACAGCTGGACACGCTGCGGGCGGTGCCCCGGGCGGACCGGGTTCCCGACTACCTGGACGAGATGGAGACGGTGGACATTTTTGACGTGGACAAAGCCTGGGACGCCATGCACCGGGCCCTGTGCGCAAGCGAACTGAAATTCGGAAACACTCCCGCCCCCGGCTGCTGGGTCATCTTGGGCGGCGAGGTCCTCCGGGGGGACCGGGAGGGAGAGGAGGACTATCTTGTCGTCTGCAAGTCCCCTGAGCAGGTCCGTCAGGTAGATCAGTTCCTTCAGGGCTTGACGGAGGAGGCCTTTCGGAAGCTCTATTTCTCCATCGATCCCGAGGAATACGAATACCCGATGGATGAGGAAGATTTCGGATATACCTGGGAGTATTTGTCGGATTCCCGCCCCTTCTGGCACAGCGCGGCGGAAAAGGGACTTTGGGTCCTGTTCGATGTAGACCAATAGAGAAAACTATCAGTTTTACACCAAAAAGGCCCCCTTCGTAAGGGGGCTGTCAGCGAAGCTGACTGGGGGTTTCCATAAAAACCCTCCACCACCGGCTTCACCGGCGGTCCCCCTCCCTTTTGCAAAGGGAGGCTTGTCCCTGCGGGGGGACGAAAGAATCACCGAAAAGAGGCGAAATCATGAAAATCAGAGCGACCGCGGCCATCATGGAGTGCCTGCTGGAGCAGGAGGTGGACACCGTCTTCGGCTATCCCGGCGGGACCATCCTGAATCTCTATGACGAGCTGTACAACTACAAGGACAAAATCCACCACATCCTCACGGCCCACGAGCAGGGGGCCTCCCACGCCGCCGACGGCTACGCCCGCTCCACGGGCAAGGTGGGGGTGTGCTTCGCCACCAGCGGCCCTGGGGCCACCAACCTGACCACCGGCATCGCCACCGCCTATCTGGACTCCTCCCCCATCGTCTTTATCACCTGCAACGTCACCGAGCAGACCCTGGGCAAGGACGCCTTCCAGGAGGTGGACATCACCGGCATCGCCATGCCCATCACCAAGGCCACCTATCTGGTCCGGGACCCCCAGACCATCCCCGATGTGATGCGCCAGGCCTTCGCCGTGGCGGCCACAGGCCGCCCCGGTCCGGTGCTCATCGACTTTTTGAAGAACGTCACCTTCCCCAATGTGGAGATCGACTATGAATTTGTCCCCTGGACGCAGAATCGCTCCTGCGGAAGCCTGAAGGCTCTGTCCGACAGCCACGACCTGAAGGCCCCCGAGCCCAATCTGGGGGACATCAACACCCTGGTGGACATGATCGCCCAGGCTGAGAAGCCCTTCCTCATCTGCGGCGGCGGCGTGGTCCGTGGGCGGGCCAACGCGGAGTTCAGGGAGTTCGCCGAGAAGCTGGACGCCCCGGTGGCCATCACCGTCATGGGCGGGGGCGGCTTCCCCGGGGGGCACCCTCTCACCACCGGCATGATCGGCATGCACGGCTCCCAGGCCAGCAACGTGGCCTGCGACGAGTGCGACCTGCTCATCGCCGTGGGCTGCCGGTTCTCCGACCGGGTGGCCCTCCAGCCCGACACCTTCGCCAGTCAGGCCAGGATCGTCCACATCGACATCGACCGATCGGAGATTGACAAGAACGTCCTCACCGACCACCACATCATCGGTTCGGCCAAGCGGGTGCTGGCCCTCCTCAACCAGCGGCTGGTCCAGTACAGCCACCCGGATTGGAAAGAGCATATCCTCCCCCTGCGGGAGCCCTCCGTCCCCCGGCAGAGCGAGACTCTCACCCCCAAGCAGGTGCTGGAGACCATCCGCCGCCTCGCCCCCCAGGACACCATCGTAGCCACCGACGTGGGCCAGCATCAGATGTGGTCCATTCAGCACTTTCACTTCGACTACCCCGGTCAACTGCTCACCTCGGGAGGCTTTGGCACCATGGGCTTCGGCCTGGGGGCGGCCATCGGGGCCAAGGTAGGCAATCCGGATAAGGTGGTGGTCCACACCACTGGCGACGGCTGCTTCCGCATGAACTGCCACGAGCTGGCAACCGTGGAGCACTACCACCTGCCCATCATCACCGTGGTGTTCAACAACGGAACCCTGGGCATGGTCCGCCAGTGGCAGAACCTGCTGTATCAAAAGCGGTTCTCCGAGACCACCCTGGACCGGGGCCCGGACTTTGTCAAGCTGGCCGAGGCCTACGGGTTGAAGGGCTTCCGGGTCACCACCATGGCGGAGATGGAGGTAGCCTTCAAAACCGCCCTGGAGGCGGGCCGGGGCTGCGTGATCGACTGCATGCTGGATATGGACGAGATGGTCCGGCCTATGGTGGCGGGCGGCGCCCATATCACCGATTTTCTGCTGAAATAAGGGGGCGGACAGGATGAAACGTGAATTTGACACCCAGAAGAAGGAGTATACCCTGTCCATCCTGGTACAGGATATCCCGGGGGTGCTGAGCCAGGTGGCCCGGCTGTTCTCCCGGAAGGGGTACAACATCGAGTCCATCGTCTCCGGCGAGACGGACAAGCCCCACATTACCCGAATCACCATCGTCCTGCTGGCCGACGAGCTGATGATCGACCAGATCGCCGCCCAGTGCCGCAAGCTCATCCCTGTGCTGGCGGTGAAGATCCTGGACGAGAGCGCCTCCATTCAGCGGGAGTTCTCCCTCATCAAGGTCCGCGCGGCTGACCGCAACGCCCGGGACGAGGTGATTCAGATGGCCAACATCTTCCGGGCCAAAATTATCGACGTGAGCCGCGAGACACTCACTGTCGCCATCTTCGGAGACAAGGAGAAGACGGCGGCGCTCACCGGGATGCTGACCGACTTCGGCATCCTGGAAATCGCAAAGACGGGTACCATCGCCATCGAAAGAGGGCGCAGCACCATATATGACGACAACAAACTCAAGGAGGAATACAACTATGGCAAAAATGTACTATGAAAAGGACTGCGACATCAACTACCTGGACGGCAAGAAGATTGCCATCATCGGCTACGGCTCCCAGGGCCACGCCCACGCCATGAACCTGAAGGACTCGGGCTGCGACGTGTGCGTCGGCCTGCGGGAGGGCTCCAAAAACTGGGCCGCCGCCGAGAAGGCCGGCCTGAAGGTGAAGACCGTGGCTGAGGCCGCCAAGTGGGGCGACATCGTGATGATCCTCATCAACGACGAGGTCCAGGCCGACGTCTACAAGAAGGACATCGCCCCCAACCTGTCCGCCGGCAACATGCTCATGTTCGCCCACGGCTTCAACATCCACTTCAAGCAGATCGTCCCCCCCGCCGGGGTGGATGTGTCCATGATCGCCCCCAAGGGCCCCGGCCACACCGTGCGCAGCCAGTACGTGGCGGGCAAGGGCGTGCCCTGCCTCATCGCCGTGGAGCAGAACGCCACCGGCGACGCCTATAAGCTGGCTCTGGCCTATGCCGCCGGCATCGGCGGCGCCCGGGGCGGCGTGATGGAGACCACCTTCCAGGACGAGACCGAGACCGACCTCTTCGGCGAGCAGGCCGTCCTCTGCGGCGGCGTGGTGGAGCTAATGAAGCTGGGCTTCGAGACCCTGGTGGAGGCGGGCTACGCCCCCGAGAACGCCTACTTCGAGTGCATCCACGAGATGAAGCTCATCATCGACCTGATCAACAAGGGCGGCGTGGCTATGATGAACTACTCCATCTCCGATACCGCCGAGTACGGCGAGTATGTCTCCGGCCCCCGCATCCTGCCCTATGAGGAGACCAAGAAGAACATGAAGGCCGTCCTCACCGACATCCAGGACGGCGTGTTCGCCGGCCGCTGGATTGCCGAGAACAAGAACGGCCGCACCTTCTTCAACGCCAAGCGGGCCCAGCTGGCCAAGCACCAGATGGAGACCGTGGGCGCCGAGCTGCGGAAGAACATGCTCTGGGGCGACGACACCGACCCTGATACCGCGTCTAACTGATGATTCTTTTCTTTTTTGAAAAAAAGAAAAGAACCAAAAGAAAAAACCTTCGGGAAAAACTTCGTTTTTCCTCTTTGGCGTATAAAGCTGGCTAGGCTAAAAAACAGCCCCGTTTTCTCAACAGAAAACGGGGCTGTCCACACCCTTGACACATACAGTTAAGTATAGTATACTATGGGTGCGTAGGGCACTGCCAGCTTTAGGCGGTTTGGCTCGACATAAGTATCATGAAACCTAGGTAAATCCTAAGAAACCGTCACTTGGCCGAGTGGCGGTTTCACTTTACCTTGACCTGGAACGTTACCGTATAACCACGAAAGTGGAATGTTAACGTCATAGTCACAGGCATCGGGCCTCACCCCCTTCCGGGTGGTGTAGCCAAACCGCATCCCTTGCATTGAGCGGCATCCCCACAAAACAAACCATATTTTACGCTGAGGATCAAGTAAAACTCGGGGAATCACAATTTTTCTTGACACGTCCGAAATCCTGCGGTATCCTGAAATCAGACAACCGATATTCTCTAAGCTACATTCAGGAGGTAACCACTATGCGCTCTGACGTTGTAAAAAAAGGCATCCCTGCCGCCCCCAACCGCTCCCTGCTCTACGCCCTGGGCTACACCAAGGAGGAGCTGGAGCGCCCGCTCATCGGCGTGGTCTGCTCCTACAACGAGATCGTCCCCGGCCACATGAACCTGGACAAAATCGCCGAGGCGGTAAAGGCCGGCATCCGGGCCGCGGGGGGCACTCCGGTGGAGTTCCCCGCCATCGCAGTGTGCGACGGCATCGCCATGGGCCACGTGGGGATGAAGTACTCCCTGGTGACCCGGGACCTGATTGCCGACTCCACCGAGGCCATGGCCATGGCCCACCAGTTCGACGGCCTGGTGATGATCCCCAACTGCGACAAGAACGTCCCCGGCCTGCTCATGGCGGCGGCCCGGGTGAACGTGCCCACCATCTTTGTCTCCGGCGGGCCCATGCTGGCCGGACGGCTGAACGACGGCCGCCGCACCTGCCTGAGCCACATGTTTGAGGCGGTGGGCTCCTACTACGCCAACAAGCTGGACGAGGCCGGGGTGGAGGAGTATGAGAACGCCGCCTGTCCCACCTGCGGCTCCTGCTCCGGCATGTACACCGCCAACTCCATGAACTGCCTCACCGAGGCCATCGGCATGGCCCTCGGGGGCAACGGCACCATCCCCGCCGTCTACTCCGCCCGGCTCCGCCTGGCCAAGCACGCGGGCATGAAGATCATGGAGCTGGTGGAAAAGGACATCCGCCCCCGGGACATCATGACCGAGGCGGCCTTCCACAACGCAGAGACCATCGACATGGCTCTGGGCTGCTCCACCAACACTATGCTCCACCTGCCCGCCATCGCCCACGAGTGCGGCATTGAGCTCAGCTTCGACATGGCTAACGAGATCTCCGGCAGAACCCCCAACCTGTGCCACCTGGCCCCCGCCGGAGACACCTACATGGAGGACCTGGACCGGGCCGGCGGCGTCTACGCCGTCATGGCCGAGCTGACCAAGGCCGGCCTCCTCGACACCTCCCTGCTCACCTGCACGGGCAAAACCGTCGCCGAAAACCTGGAGGGCGTGGTCAACCGGGATGAGAACCTGATCCGGCCCATTGAGAACCCCTACTCCAAGACCGGCGGCATCGCCGTCCTCAAGGGCAACCTGGCCCCCGACGGCTGTGTGGTGAAGCAGTCCGCCGTAGCCCCGGAGATGATGAGGCACGAGGGCCCCGCCCGGGTGTTCAACTCCGAGGAGGAGGCGATTACCGCCATCTACGACGGCAAAATCGTGGCCGGCGACGTGGTGGTCATCCGCTACGAGGGTCCCAAGGGCGGCCCCGGTATGCGGGAGATGCTCAACCCCACCTCTGCCATCGCAGGCATGGGTCTGGACAAGGATGTCGCCCTCATTACCGACGGCCGGTTCTCCGGCGCCACCCGGGGGGCCTCCATCGGCCACGTCTCCCCCGAGGCGGCCTCCGGCGGCAATATCGGTCTGGTGGAGGAGGGCGACCTCATCGCCATCGACATCCCCGCCCACACCATCCAGCTGAAGGTGTCCGGCGAGGAGCTGGAGGCCCGCCGGGCCAAGTGGGTCTGCCCTGAGCCCAAGATCAAGACAGGCTATCTGGCCCGGTACGCCAGGATGGTGTCCTCCGCCGACAAGGGCGCGATTCTGGGGTAAGTTAAAATTGGAATAAATCGAAAAAGGAGCCGCCCTTTCGGGCGGCTCCTCTGTGTTTGAATGGGGCGCGGGCGGGTCAGCTGCCCAGATAGGCCTTCTTTACCGCCTCATTGTCCAGCAGCTCCTGTCCGGAGCCGGACAGAGTGACCCGGCCGGTCTCCAGCACATAGCCCAGATCTGCAGTTTTCAGGGCCATGTTGGCGTTCTGCTCCACAAGCAGGATGGTGACCCCCTGCCTGTTGATCTCCTTGATGATGTCGAAGATACCCCGGACCACAATGGGGGCCAGGCCCAGAGAGGGCTCATCCATCATCATGATCTTGGGGCGGGACATGAGGGCCCGGCCCACGGCCAGCATCTGCTGCTCGCCGCCGGACAGGGTGCCCGCCGCCTGCCAGGACCGCTCCTGGAGCCGGGGGAACAGGTCATAGACCCACTTGATGTCCTCATCCAAGCTGTCGTTGCGCAGGTAAGCGCCGATTTTCAGGTTCTCCAGCACCGTCAGGTCGGGGAACACCCGCCGGCCCTCGGGGACCAGGGTGATGCCCTTGGAGACGATCTGGTCGGGGGAGTGGCCGGTGATGTCCTCCCCCTGGAGGTGGATGCGGCCCTTGGCGGGCTTGACCAGCCCGGCGATGGTGCGCAGGGTGGTGGATTTGCCCGCGCCGTTGGCGCCGATCAGGGTGACAATCTGGCGCTCGGGGACCTCGAAGGTGATACCCTTCACCGCCTCGATGCCGCCGTAATTCACCTGTAAGCCGTCAATTTTCAGCATCAGTCCGCCACCCCCAGATAAGCCTCGATGACGCGAGGATTGTTTTGAATCTCCTTGGGCGTGCCCTGGGCGATGAGCTTGCCGAAGTCCAGGACGTAGATCAGGTCGGAGATCTCCATCACCAGGTCCATGTGGTGCTCGATGAGCAGGACGGTGACATGGTACTGCTCCCGCACCTGCCGGATGAAGGCGGTGAGCTCCTGGGTCTCCTGGGGATTCATGCCTGCGGCGGGCTCGTCCAGCAGCAGGAGCTTGGGGTGGGTAGCCAGGGCCCGGGCGATCTCCAGGCGGCGCTGGAGGCCGTATGGCAGGGAGTTGGCCACCTCGTCCTTCAGGTGGGCCAGGCCCTGCTCCTCCAGCAGCTCCATGACCTCCCGGCGCTGTTGGGCCTCCTCCGCCTTATTCAGGCGGAAGGCGGCGGTGAACAGGTTGCTGGTGCGGCGCAGGTGCTTGGCGGTGAGGACGTTGTTGAACACCGTCTGGTCCTTCCACAGCCGGATATTCTGAAAGGTGCGGGCCATGCCCAGCTGAGTAATTTTGTCCGGGGTGGGGGCCAGGCGGTGGATGTACAGCCCCTTGTTCTCCCCCAGATAGGTCTTGTCCAGCTTGCCCTGGGGGAAGTTCTCGATCATAGGCCGGCCCAGGAAGTCCACCTTGCCGTTGGTGGGCTCATAGACGCCGGTAATGCAGTTGAAGGCGGTGGTCTTGCCGGCGCCGTTGGGGCCGATCAGGGCCACGATCTGGCCCTCGTTCACGTCCAGGGACAGGTCGTTCACCGCCACCACGCCGCCGAACTGCATGGTGATGTGCTCCACATGGAGGACGTTCTCGCTCATGCCTGCTCCTCCTTTCCCGCCGCCTTGGGGCGGCGCTTGAACAGGTCTGGCAGCTCCTTGTCCCCCATCAGGCCCCGGCGGAAGAAGAGCACCACGATCATGATGACCACGGAGAATACCACCATCCGGAAGCCCGCCCGGAGGAAGGGAACCTTCATGCCGCTGGCAAGGGTGATCTCGTTGTCCAGGAAGCGCAGCCACCACTCGGAGCAGGCCACATAGAGGAAGGTTGCCATCACGCTGCCCGAGATGGAGCCGATACCGCCGATGACCACAATGAGCAGGATCTCGTAGGTCATCGTGGTGGTGTACACCTTGGCCTGAGCGTTGGTGACGAACATGGCAAACAGCGCGCCGCTCACCCCGGCGAAGAAGGCGGAGGTGCAGAAGGAGAGCATCTTGTGCTTGGCCAGGTTGATGCCCATGGCCTCGGCGGCAATCTCATCCTCCCGGATGGCCTTGAAGGCCCGGCCATAGGAGGAGTTGATAATCAGGCAGATGACGGCGATGCAGATCATGGACACCAGGAAGGGGAAGAACACGGACAGCCGGAGAAGCACCTTCCCGCCGGCGTCGGTGATGTTAAAGCTGGAGAAGGTGGGGAAGTTTTTAATCATGTTGGCGCCGTTGGTGACGGGGCCCAGAGCCTGCCACTGGAACACCGCCTTGAGAATCTCGGCGAAGCCCAGGGTGGCGATAGCCAGGTAGTCAGATTTCAGCCGCAGCACCGGCAGTCCGATGAGGTAGGCGAAGGCCGCCGCCACACACCCGGCCAGCACCATGGCAATCGCCACGCCCAGACCCAGGCTGACCGCGCCGCCCACTCCCTCGGTGCCCAGGACGGAGTTGAACATGTCCTGGAAGGAAAAATTCACTGCGGATCCGCCGTAGAGGTAGTACACCGCCGCCCGGTCGGCCACGGGGACGGACAGGATGGCGTAGGTGTAGGCGCCCAGCAGCATAAAGCCCGCCTGGCCCAGGGAGAACAGGCCGGTGAAGCCGTTGAGCAGGTTCATGGACACCGCCGCCAGGGAGTAGACCGCGCCCTTTTTCAGCACGGAGAAGAGCTGGCTGGTGGGCTTGAGGACATTGGGGACGCTGTCCGCCGGGAGAAACACGCTGACGTTCTCCAGCACTACAATCAGGGCCAGCAGGGCGGCACAGGCAATGACAGCGGCAATGGCGCCCTTTTTGTTCCTTTTTTCAATCATTTTCTCCCCGCCCCCTTACACTTTGTCGGTGACCTTCTCACCGAACAGGCCGGTAGGCTTCACAACAAGGATCAGGATCAGCAGGGCGAAGGTGCCGGCATCGGAAAAGACAGTAAACTGCGTACTCTTGATGACATTCTCGCAGATGCCGATGATAAACGCGCCGATCACCGCCCCGGGAATGGAGCCGATGCCGCCCACCACCGCCGCCACGAAGGCCCGCAGGCCGGGCAGAGCGCCAGCTGTGGGGGTGATGGCCTGGAAGTTGGTGAAGTAGAGCATGGAGCCCACCGCCGCCAGGGCGGAGCCAATGATGAAGGTCACAGAGATGACCGAATTAATCTTGATGCCCATGAGCTGGCTGGTCTCAAAGTCCTTGGCCACCGCCCGCATAGCCATGCCCACCTTGGTGTGGTTGATGAGCTGCTGGAGGGCAATCACCAGGGCCAGCACCAGGAAGGGGGTGAGGATGGTCACCCATTTGGTGGAGGTGCCGGCAATCTTCACCGTGTCGGACAGGAAGGGGATGACCGGGTAGGTCATAGGCTGGCCTCCGGTGATATAGGTGGCGGTGTTCTGGATGAGGTAGCTGACGCCGATGGCGGAGATCATCACCGACATCCGGGGTGCGGAGCGCAGGGGCTTATAGGCGCAGCGCTCAATGCAGAAGCCCAGCGCCACCGTGAGCAGCAGCACCAGGGGCAGGGCCACGTAGAGGGGCAGGCTGGCCGACAGATAGATGCCCAGCAGGCCGGCCACCATGAACACGTCGCCGTGGGCAAAGTTAATCAGGCGCAGAATGCCGTATACCATGGTATAGCCGATGGCGATGAGCGCGTACTGCCCGCCCACGGAGATTCCGGAGATCAGCACGGAAATGGCAAATTCCAAAGCGGGTTTCCTCCCTTTCTGTTTTTTCAGAAGATGGCATGCGGGCTGTCTTGAAAAGGGCCGGGCACGACCCCTTTCAAGGCAGCCCATCCGGGTTTCCCCGGCGGAGCCGTGCAGGCTCCGCCGGGGAACGTTGTGGGTCAAGAATTGCTCAGCCCTTCTGGACGGTCTCCAGCTCCCAGGCGCCGTCGGCGTTGTTGGAGTGCTTGATATAGGCGGTGTCGCGGACGGCGTCGCCGATATCGTCAAAGGCGATGGCGCCGGATACGCCGGTATAGGTCACGCCGGACAGGGCGGCCTTGATAGCGGCGGGGTCGGCGGAGCCGGCAGCCTTGATGGCCTCCAGGGCCACATAGTAGGCGTCGTAGCCCATGGCGGTGACGGCGGCGATGGTGTCATTGCCGCCGTTGGCGTCCTTGGCGGAGGAGTTGCTGTTGATATACTCCTTGATGCCCTGGTCGAACTCAGGGGAGCCGCCCTCCTGATAGAAGGTGGAGACATACAGCTGGATGTCGGTGCCCTTGGCGGCGTCCAGGACCATGTTGTCGTCCAGGGTGTCGGAGCCCAGGATGGGGGCGGTGATGCCCAGGGACTGGGCCTGGGTGACGATCTGGACAGCGTAGGCGATGGACACGGGGGTAAAGATGACGTCGGCGCCCTCGGCCTTGGCCTTGTTCAGGTAGGAGTTGAAGTCGGAGTTGTTGTTGGGGAAGGAGTCCTTGATGACCTTGCCGCCGTTGGCGGTGAAGATCTGCTCAAAGAAGGCGATCAGGCCCTGGTCGTACTCGTTGCCGGTCTCGCCCAGGCAGTAAGCGGTCTTGGCCTGGAACTTTTCAGCGGCGAAGTTAGCCAGCACCTGGGCCTGGAAGTTGTCCAGGAAGCAGATGCGGAAGTAGTGGTCGTTGCCGGCGGTGACGTTGGGGTTGGTGCAGGTGACGCCCATGGCGGAGATGCCGGCCTCCTTAAAGGTGTCGCTGGCGGCGATGGACACGCCGGAGCCGTAGGAACCCAGCACCATGGCCACGCCCTCGCTCACCAGCTGAGCGGCGGCGGAGGGAGCCTTGTCGGTGGAGGAGCCGTTATCGGCGGGGACCAGCTGGACGGTGTAGGTCTCGCCGCCCACCTCCACGGTGGGGGTCTCGCTGTTGGCGTACTGCATGCCCAGATACTCCTTCTTGCCGCCGGAGGCGGAGTCACCGGAGAGAGGCTCAAAGACGCCGATCTTGATTACCTTGTCGCCGGCGGGGGCGGGATTGGAGGCAGTGGTGCTGCTTCCGCCAGGGGTAGAGGCGGCGCTTCCACCAGGCTTGTCTTTGCTGTCGCCGCCGCAGGCGGCCAGACTCAGGACCATAGCCATGGCCAGAGCGCTTGCAAGAAACTTTTTCATTCTGAATTACTCCTTTTTTCTTGGAATCCATCCCGCGGGGCCGTGTCTCCCATATAGAAACACTTGTACGCAGGATAAAATTTATTATACCCTGACCCAATGAAAAAAGCAAGGAGGAACCGCACGATAAATTAGACAAAATTGCATCATCAAAAAGATTTTTCTTGCAATTATTTGTATTTTTGATGAAAAGCCCACCCCGGCTTTCCTGCTTCCGGACAAAATAGACAGCAAAAAAGAGCGCACTGCGCCCTCACTTCCATTAAATGTATGGAAACGTACCACTTTTCCTCCTTGCACACGGTAATTGAGAGCGGAAAACAGCCTTCCCCCCTCTGGAGGACGCGATGCGTGTAGGGCGCGACGACCCCGGCGCGCCGTTGGAATCAGGTGGAAGCGGCGGGCATGTAGGGGCGCACATTGTGCGCCCGTCGTTAACAGGCCGGGTCCGAAAAAGCGGGCGGACAATGTCCGCCCCTACAGAGAGCCTTGAGCCCTCGTATACTTCGTATATTTTGCTTCGCAAAATGCAATCCTCCGCCCCAGTTTGCGAACTGGGGCACCTCCTTTCGAAAGGAGGCTTTTTTCGTTCTCAAGACAATTTAAGGAGGAACGACAATGAACACAACACCAAACTACCAGCTCAGCCAGTGGGAGGCGGAGGACCGGGTCCTGCGCACCGACTTCAACGCCGACAACGCCAAAATTGAGGCCGCCCTGTGCGGGCTGGAGGAGCGGGTGACAGTGCTGGAGCGCGCGGGGCGCAATCTGACCTACTACGTAGGTCTTTTGGGGCTGTTGGACTTCGGGTCCAGCGGGAAGCGTCTGCCCCAGCAGTCCTACTTCTGCGACAACTTCGCGGCCCCGGCTGTATACACCATCACCGGCGACGCGGTTGTCGCCAACAGGGCGCTGACCCTCACCGGGGCGGGAAAGACGGCCAGCGCCTCAACAATCAGGCTTGCTATGGACGAGCGCGACTGGAAAACGGCGCTCTGCTGGGTCCACTCCGATGTGCCCGGCGTGACGGTGGACTTGAACGGGTTTCCCATGCAGAAGGCAGACGAGACCTTCGCCCATATGCCCACCCATGACGGCTCTGTCTTTGAACAGCTCTTCCGTCTGGACAGGCCCGGCAAGGACAACAGCGCTCAGATCACCCTGCGTCTGAGCACGGGGACGAGAAACTCCCTCTCGGTCTACGATATTTTTGCCTTCTTCCAGTAAAAATAAAGAAACCCCCGGGCCTTGCGGCCCGGGGCTCAGCCTCATTCAATTTCAAGCTTTTCTGTTACCACACCGAACGCCTGGAGCTTCGCCTCCAAAATACGCTTTTGATTCTCAATTTCCTTTTTCTGGTCGGGAGCTTTCATGATCCGTTGGATTTTTGTGTACTCCTCGATGAGCTGATTGATGATTTCTTCCTTGCTCATTTTGTTCTCCTTTCTCCGCCGGTTATTCAGGTGAACTTATTATATCACCCCCGCACCGGGTTGTCCACAAAAATTTTGCCCCGCCGTCTGCCGAAAGAAACCCCCGGGCCGCAAGGCCCGGGGTCCCGCTTTATTCGATTTCCAACTTCTCGGTCACAACCCCCATCGCCTGGAGCATCACTTCCAAAATGCGTTTTTGATTCTCCATTTCCTTTTGAGGGTCTGCCGCTTTCATGATACGCTGTAAATTGGTGTACTTCTCGATGGTCTGCGCAATCAATTCTTTTTCGGACATACCGTTCTCCTTTCCTCGACGGCCATTCAGGTGTCTTAATTATACTTCCCTCCACCTGCCCTGTCAAGGCGGCTTTTTATCGCCCGATAAGAAACCCCCGGGCCTTGCGGCCCGGGGATTCCTGGGTTAGATGCGTAAATATGGGTCAGCTCAATCAGGAGTAGGTCAGCGTGAGGTCAGTCGTCTTGATTGTGATCCTCGCAGTGCCGCCGGCCAGATTCACACCATCAGTCACAGGATCAGTGCCGTCCGTCACCTCAAGGGTCTGGGCGCCCGCATCCACTTCAATGACCTCGCCGGGAAGCACATAGAAGTCTGTCTCCGAGGTGTTGGTTGTGCCGTTAGTTGCGACAAGCGTCCCAAGCATACCGTTCGACTCGGTGATCTTCACGGTGACAGCCTTGTTGGCCGCAACGCTGACCTTGGTGGCGGCGGTGTAGGAAACTCTGGCAGTCACCTGGACATCAGTGTCAACAGCCTGAGTAGTTACAGAGCCAGTCACATAGTTGCCAGTCATGTTTTTGACGACAGTAGTGCCAACCTTCTTACCGTTCTCTTCGGCAATCTTGACCTGAATGTTTTCATTGTTGGCAACGCGCATACCGCTCTCGATTGTCTCGCCAGTGCTCTTAACTGTAGCGGTCACGCCGTTCAGAGTGACCTTCCAGCCCTGACGCAGGGTGATGTCCTCTTCGGTCACCTTAAACTCACCATTGTGGGGGTTGAAGCCGGCCTTTACGTCATCCGCACCATACTGGACAATGATGCCGTCGCCCTTGCGCCGATCCGTCCCACCGGCCGCAGGCGCATCGGGAGTGTAGACATTCAGGGTCACGCCGGGACGGGCCCAAACGGTGGTCTCCTCTCCCAGAGCTGTCATACCCATGATATCCAGGGCCTGCAGGCTGTCCTTAAGCTCAATCTTGCTGGCCGCGTACACATAGATGGTCTTAGCCTTGTCAAGGCTACTCAGGTTGATGGTGCCATCGTTGGCAGCGCCCTTGGCGACAGTCCAACTAGCAGCGGCAGAGGCCAGCATGCAGTCCTTGTCGTCGGTCACGATCGCGCCGCTGGTGTTGGCGCTCTTAACCTTGATGCCGTTGACCCCGGCAGACTCGGGCACCTGATAGGTGTTCTCGCCTACCTCAACGACCTTGTCGCTCACATCGGTGGCGCCATTCATCCAGGTGACGGTCACGCCATCCTCGACCACGACGTTCCAAACACGGTCCGCAGTGCCGGGGATCTTGCTCAGGGTCACGTCGCCGGTCATGGTCAGCTCGGCGCGCTTGGTGGCGCTGACGAAGCTCACGTTCACGCCGTTGATGACGGTGGCCACATCGTTAACAGTCGCAGTATCGGGCAGCTGGACAATAACCTTGGCGCCCTCAGCGATCTTCCAGATGCGGGTGTCGCCATCGGCGGTCATCTGGGTCTCATCGGCCAGCGTTTCGACGTTGTTGACATAGACCTTCGCGCCGGTATAGGCAGGAGTCAGGGACAGGTCGAAGGTTACAGGAATCTTCTCAGTGGCGGGGATGGTGATGGTCTCGCCGCCCTTGGCCGCCGCGCTGGTCCAGGTCTTGTCGGTGATGGCGGCGTCAGCCCACTTGTAGCCGTCCTTCAGGGTGGCGACCACGGTGACGGTCTCGCCGTCCTTCACGTCGACGGAAGTAGCAGTGCTGGGCTCGCCGTTCACGGTGTAGGTCACGCCCTCGTTGGCCTTGATGGCGACCTTGTCGGTGGCGGGCTTATCGCCGGGATCGGTGGTCTCAACCTCAATCTTGAGCTCGTCGTTCACGTTCTCATTGATGGTGATATCGCCGGTCAGGCGGCCATTGGTCAGGGTCAGGGTGCCGATGGCGCCGGTGATCTTCTGGTCGATGATGGTCACGCCAATCAGATCAGCGTCGTAAACATCCAGGGTAGCCTCAGGCCGGCGGCCGTCCTCCCACTTGGTCATCTCGGCCCAGTAGGTCTTGGTAGTACCACCAGCGGTGATCTCCACGGGGTAACGGGTGTTGGTCTTGAGGATGTAGACAACCTCAGCGACCTCCTTGCCGTCCTCCTGAGCCACGGTGACGTAGGTGTTCAGCTTCTCATCGTAGTCGATGACCTCGATGTCGTTGATGCTGCCCACGCTGACGGTCCAGCCGTCGTGAGTGACGCCGTCGCGCTTATAGGTCTCCTCCACCAGGACGAACCGGGTGTCGGCATTGGTGGTGTACTGCAGCTCCTTGTGGCTGTTGGCGTCCACCAGGGAGAAGGAGTAGCCGTTCTTCCGGGCGTAGCTGACGCGCATGTTCTGCTTGTTCTCATCAGCCAGAGCGGAGTAAGCCTCGGTATCCTCCACATCGCGGAAGTCAGCGACGACCTCCACCTTCTCGATGTAGCTGATATCGCCGTCCTCTTCAATGCGGGTAGCCTTGTACAGCACGCCAGGCACCAGCTCGTCCTTGTCGCCGCCGGCGTTGGTGTAGTCCACATAGACGTCTTCCTTCACGCCGTCCACATAGGACTTGGTGTAGTGCCAGTAGCGGTCGCCGCCCTTGCCGCCGCGCAGCCAGGACTCGCGGGCGGAGCCCTCCAGGGTGAAGTAGAAGCCGTCGTCATAGATCGCGCCGTCCAGGATGAAGACCACATCGGCCACACCCTTGCGGTCCAGGACATAAATCAGCTCGGCATCCTTCACGTTGGGAACGGCGTCATAGCCGGTGTAGGACTTCTCATTCTCTACGTCGATAAAGACGGTCTTCTGGTCCACGATGACCCGGCGGCCATCGCCGATGTAGGCCCGGCCATTGTAGATGTCGATCTCGGGATCAGTGGCGACTCCGGTGACGGTCTTGTCAGCCAGATACACGCCGTCAGCCCAGCTCAGGGTGTGGGCGCCAGAGGTGTTCTTGGAGTACTTCCACACCATGCCGTCGATGCTGGTATGGACATTCTTCTGATAGCCGGCGCCGGCCATCCAGTGGACCTTATCGTAGGGAGCGCCCACATCGTCGCCCTTGCCGTTTTTGTCCAGGTCATAGAAGTTGTTATACTGGTTGGGAGTGCCCTTCAGGCTCTCCTTGACGTCCACCTTGGCGGTGGTGGCGTCGGCATAGATGACCTTGGCCACCCAGTCCATCATCTCCTCGTCGGAGTCCTTGACGTACAGGTAGTTCAGGGTCTCATCCTCGGCCAGCTCAAAGGCCAGAACGTAGCCGTTGGGATCGCGGTAGAGGGTGTACTCCTCCTCCAGGGTGGGGTGCTCCTTCACATTGAGGTTATCCAGGTCATAGACAATGTGATTGTTGCCGGAGTAGCTGTACTTGTCGCCGCCAACCTCGAAGCGGACATAGGAGTCTTCGGAATCGGTGTTGGACTCCACGCGCTTGATGGTGCCGGTAGCGGTGTCGGGCTCAAAGACCTCGCAGATGTAGAAGTCGTCATCCTCGTTCTCATCCACGGTAAAGACCACCAGGTCCTCCACGTCGTAGCCGGCAGCCTTGGCGGTGCGGATGTTCAGGCGGGCGGGCTCCAGGGAGAGGGACTTCACGGTGATGGTGTCGTCGCTGACGCGGGTGACCTCGCCGATGTAGTAGTTGATCTCAACCACGGTCACGGTGGCGTCGCCGTCGTCCACATAGATCTCGGTCTGAGCGCCCTTGCCGGTCATGACATAGGTGTCGTCAACATTCTTGGGGACGTAGTTGGCCTTGTCGCCGTAGCCGTAGTAGGCGTTCTCGACCTTGCCGTCGGTGCTGTAGACCAGCTCGCCGTTGACATAGGCGCTCCAGGCGTAGCCCTTGTCAGAATCGGTGCTCTCGTTGCACAGAGTGCGGCCCAGGTCCTTCCAGACCACGTCCTGGTCCTTGCCCTCGGTGTAGACATAGTCGGGGGTCAGGGCCACGGTGATGATCTCGTTCTTGTCCAGCATCCGGACGCGGCTGGCGATCAGGCCGCCGTTGGCGTCCAGCTGACGGTCAGCCTTGGTGCCGCCGGTGCCCTGGCTGGTGGTGG
This sequence comes from Colidextribacter sp. OB.20, assembly GCF_009911595.1. Classification (GTDB taxonomy): domain Bacteria; phylum Bacillota; class Clostridia; order Oscillospirales; family Oscillospiraceae; genus Lawsonibacter. The sequence continues at coordinate 145 of NZ_QWKG01000041.1, read as the reverse complement.
TGTTGTAGGTGCCGGTGCCCCAGGTGCGGGCGGGACGGCCGTAGATGTCCTGGGTGTCGTCACGATAGACCAGGTCGAAGTTCTTGTAGCCCAGAGTCTCCAGATAGTTGAAGTTCAAGGCGTAGATGATGCCCTGGTTCTCGTT
>NZ_QWKG01000040.1 GCF_009911595.1 Colidextribacter sp. OB.20 | reverse complement strand
TTCCTTGGTAGTAAATTCGTAGTAATTGGGGTGGCCTGTTGTCAGGAAATGCGGCGTAATGCGCTGTTTCACAAGGTTTTGCGGGCACTCACAAAATATTTAGAAGAATTACTGCCCTTTTACCATACTTTGAACGGTTGTTATCCTTGTACAGAGTGACCATTGGTCTCCGAGCGCTATCCCTGCTATATTATTCCATCACCGCCTTTCCGAAGCAATTATCCAGCGGTCAGCTGCTCTGGAAGCAATTTGGGTGAGAGCGATTTTACTCCGTCCGTTAAAAACTTGTTCTTGCATCTCTGGTACGTAAAATTTTTGAAACGAGAGGTTGTTTTGAAAATCCAACTTTTTCTCACCTTACTCGTTGCAACTCCGCATTTTCTTCTACATTGAGCAACTTTATTTCTGCGTTTTTTGCTTGTATCTTTTTCATCTACACAAGGTTTGAAGATACCCACAAGGCCATCATCGACCCGGAAACCTGGGAGATCGTACAAAAGGCGAGGGAACAGCGCCGCCGCCCCACCAAAATGGGAGAAATGGGGATGTTCTCCGGGCTGGCCTACTGCGCCGACTGTGGAGCGAGACTGTATCACTGCCGGACTACTTCATGGACGCATGAACAGGAGTGCTACACCTGCGCCACCTACCGCGGTAAAAAAGGTTGTAGCGCCCATTACATCCGGGCGGTGGTGTTGGAACAGCTTGTACTCCAAAATCTGCAACGGGTGGTAGCCTACGCCCAGGAGGACGAGGACGAGTTTGTGCGGCGCATCATGGAAAACAAGATGGCGTTACAGCGCACCGAGCAGGAAAAGGCCAAGCGTAAGCTGGAAAAGCAGGAGCGGCGCTATAACGAGCTGGATGCCATCATTCAAAGGCTTTATGAAGATCATGTTGTAGGTAAGCTGAGTGAGGAACGCTTTGCCAAGCTGTCCGAGGGCTACGAGCAGGAGCAAGCAAATCTGAAACAGTCCATAGAGGATCTGTCCGCTATCGTACATGCCGCTCAGACGCAGGCGGTCAATGTCCAGAGCTTTTTGAAAATTGTGAAGAAGTACACCCAGCCCACCGAGCTGACCCCGGCGCTTTTGCGGGAGTTTGTGGAGAAAATCGTTGTCCATGCCCCCGATAAGTCCAGCGGCCACCGCGTCCAGCGCATTGACGTACATTATAACTTCATTGGCGAGATTGATTTTTCACCGGAATTTAGCCGGTATAGCAAAAAGACAACCGCATGACACCGTAGTATCATGCGGTTGCCACCCGACAAAGAAAACTTCTTTATCAGGCACGCCCTTGCGGCAGGGCCGGTTTTTTTACATAAACAGCGCCAGAACCGAGGTGATAATGCCGCAGACGCAGATGGCGATGGAGCTCATGGCGGCCTGGATTTTGCCGATCTCCATGGCCTTGGCGGTGCCCAGACCGTGGCTGCACGCCCCGATGGCTGTCCCCTCCGCCACCGGGTCGGTGATGTGAAACAGCCTGGCGAAGAGGGGAGCGAACATGGCGCCGGTCACTCCGGCGATGAGGACGGCGGTGACGGTCAGGCCCGGGATGCCTCCCCGGCTCTCTGAGATGGCGATGGCAATGGCGGTGGTGACGCTCTTAGGCAGAAGGGAGGCGGTGATGACCCCGTCCAGCCCCATCAGCCAGCTCAGCAGCAGGACCGAAGCGATGCTGGCCAGGGAGCCGGCCAGACAGCCGGCCACCACCGGAAGGAAGTATTCCCCCAGCAGCCTGCGCTGCTGATAGACGTTCAGAGCCAGCATCACAGTCACCGGGGTCTGCATCAGCACCAGCAGGTCGCCCCCCAGGGCGTAGGACTCATAGGGGATTTTCAGGGATACCAGAAGCAGGATAATCAGCACGGTGGAGACCAGCAGGGGGTTGCACAGGATCAGGCCGGTCTTTTTCTGCACCCAAAGGCCGGCGCACCAGGCCCCGCAGGTCAGCGTCAGACCAAAGAAGGGGGAGGAGAGGAAGGCCTCAATCATGACTTGCCCCCCTTTTTCCGGCGCAGGGCCATGATAAGCTGGATGGTCCAGGCGGTGGCGAAGTAGACGATGGGGGTGGTGACCACGGCGATCACAAAGAAGGGGACCAGACAGTCCAGCAGGGCGTCCGTGTGCTCCAGCAGGCCCACGCAGGGGGCGACAAAGAAAAAGGACATGTTGTCCGACAGAAAGCCGCAGACCCGGTCGATGTGGCGCTCCCTCACCCCGCGGAGCAGCAGCAGCCCCAGCAGCAGGAGCATTCCGATGACGCTGGCCGGGAAGGCCACAGGAAGCAGAGCCGCGATGCACTGCGCCGCCAGACAGACGCCGAAGAGAATAGCCAGCTGGCCTGTGATGTTCATTCTGTCAGCTCCTTTCCCGCTTTTCCGACCGCCCCACCAGATAGTCCAGGGAGATGCCATAGAAGTCGGCCATCTTGACCAGGGTAGGGGCGTCAGGCTCGCGCTCGTCTTTTTCATAACGGCAGTATGACCGCAGTCCAATTCCCAACTCTTGCGCAATGGCCTCTTGAGTAAGATTTTGATTCTTTCGGAGACTGAGAAGCCGCTCAGCTAATTTCTGCATGTCTGAATTTCACCTCTTGACAAGTCCAAATGGGCATGATAATATATAAGAAACATGCCTATTTGGGCATAAAATGGAGGAGGAATCATAATGGATGACCTGATGAAATGCCTGTATCAATTTGTATTGGAAAACCGCTTAGGAGGCTTGAAGGACAGTGAGGAATATCGGAACTGTGTTCTTTCCGCAGATATGCAGATCAAATGCGTCAAGAGCTGCTTGAATGAAGAACAGCGGAAAGAACTGTGCCAGATGATTGACAGAATCGGCGCTCAGAACAGCGTCGAAAGCGAGTACATCTTTCGTGCGGCCCTGAGACTGGCCCGAGAGCTGAACGCCCTCGTGGGGGCGTGAAGCCTTCCGTCCCGCCGCAGCGTCTGACTGAGGATTGCGTTTCTGTTTGTAGGGCGCGACGACCTCGGCGCGCCGTCGAATCAGGCAAATACACGGCGGGCCGAGTCGTCCCGCCCTACAGAGAGCTCAAAATTCCCGTTTGCTTCGCATATTTTGGCTTCGCCAAAATGCAATCCTCCGCCCCAGTGTGCGCACTGGGGCACCTCCTTTCGAAAGGAGGCTTTTTTGCCTGCGGGCGGGGACGGGAGAGGGATCCTGTCAGTCCCAGATGGCGGTTGCGAAATAGTCCTCGGGGGTCTCGGCCCGGCGGATGAGGCGGGTGGAGCCGTCCTCACACAGCAGGACCTCCGCCGAGCGCAGGCGGCCGTTGTACTGGTAGCCCATGGAGTGGCCGTGGGCGCCGGTGTCGTGGATGACCAGCAGGTCGCCGGTGTCAATTTCGGGCAGCATACGGTCCACGGCGAACTTGTCGCAGTTCTCACACAGGGAGCCGGTGACGTCGTACTTGTGGTCGCAGGGGGCGTCCTCCCTGCCCATGACGGTGATGTGGTGATAGGCCCCGTAGATGGCGGGGCGCATCAGGTTGGCGGCACAGGCGTCAACTCCGATATACTCCTTATAGGTGTGCTTCTGGTGGAGCACCCGGGTGACGAGATGTCCGTAGGGAGCCAGCATGAAGCGGCCCAGTTCGGTGCAGACAGCCACGTCCCCCATGCCCGCGGGGACCAGAATCTCCTCAAAGGCCTTCCGCACCCCCTCGCCGATGACCGCGATGTCGTTGGCGGACTGGTCGGGGCGGTAGGGCACCCCCACCCCGCCGGAGAGATTGATGAAGGTGATGTGACAGCCCGTTTCCTCCTTCAGCTCCACGGCCATTTTGAAGAGGATGGTCGCCAGAGCGGGGTAGTAGTCGTTGGAGAGGGTGTTGGAGGCCAGGAAGGCGTGGATGCCGAATTCCTCCGCCCCCAGCTCCTTCAGCCGGCGAAAGGCTTCGGTCATCTGGGGCCGGGTGAGGCCGTACTTGGCGTCCCCGGGGTTGTCCATCACCTGGAAACCCTCCTTGCTCTCCCCCAGGGTGAAGGTGCCGCCGGGATTATACCGGCAGGAGATTTTTTGGGGAATATAACCCAGGGTATCCTTCAAAAAGTCGATGTGGGTGATATCGTCCAGGTTGATGACGGCGCCCAGCCTGGCGGCCAGGGCGAACTCCTCCGCCGGAGTGTCGTTGGAGGAGAACATGATCTCGTCCCCGGCAAAGCCGCATCGCTGGCTCATCATCAGCTCGGTGAGGGAGGAGCAGTCCACGCCGCAGCCCTCCTCCCGGAGTATTTTCAGAATCTGGGGGGTGGGGGTGGCCTTGACGGCGAAGTACTCCCGAAAGCCCGGGTTCCAGGCGAAGGCCCTGTACAGCGCCCGGGCGTTTTCCCGGATGCCCTTCTCGTCGTAGAGGTGGAAGGGGGTGGGGTAAATTTTGACAATCTCCTGGAGCTGCTCCAGGGTGACAAAGGGTTTTTTCATAGGGCGGGTCGCTCCTTTTATCTGTATATGACAACGGTTAGTCTACCCAATTCCAGGGGATTTGTCAATAAAATCCTTGACAATCCGGGGGGGAAAATGCGATACTAAGTACCGAAATTTTTGAAAAGAGGGATTGCCCATGGGCTATACAAAAGAGGATATCATCCGCATTGTCCAGGATGAGAAGGTGGAGTTCATCCGGATGCAGTTCACCGATATTTTCGGTCAGATGAAGAACGTGGCCATCACCGCCTCCCAGATTGAGAAGGCGGTGAACAACCAGATCATGTTCGACGGCTCCTCCATCGAGGGCTTTACCCGTATCCACGAGTCGGACCAGTGCCTGTACCCCGATCTGAACAGCTTTATTATCCTGCCCGAGAATATCAGCGAAGGCCGGACGGCCCGGATGTTCTGCGATGTGTACAACACCGACGGCACCCCCTTCGTGGGCGACCCACGGGGGGTGCTGCGCCGGGTGCTGCGCCGGGCGGAATCCATGGGCTTCGACGTGTTCAACGTGGGGCCGGAGCTGGAGTTTTTCCTCTTTGACACCGACGAGAACGGCCACGCCACCACGAACACCAAGGACGAGGCGGGCTACTTCGACTTGGGCCCCCTGGACCACGGCGAGGCCACCCGCCGGGAGATCAGCCACACCCTGGAGCAGATGGGCTTTGAGATCGAGGCCAGCCATCACGAGTGCGCTGTGGCCCAGCATGAGATCGACTTCAAGTACAACAACGCCCTGGAGGGGGCGGATAAGATCATGACCTTCAAGCTGATGACCAAAAGCATCGCCCGGAAGAACGGTCTTCACGCCACCTTCATGCCCAAGCCCATCTACGACATCGCGGGCAACGGGATGCACCTGAATATGTCCCTGTTCAAGAATGGGAAAAACGTGTTCTGCGATCCCAACGGGGAGCGGGGCCTGTCCAAAACGGCCTACTCCTTCATCGCCGGCCTGCTGGACCATGTCCAGGGCTTCACCGCCGTGACCAACCCCCTGGTCAACTCCTACAAGCGGCTGGGCGCGGGCCACGAGGCCCCCCGCTATCGGGCCTGGTCGGCCTCCAACCGCTCCGCCCTCATCCGCATCCCCGCCGCCCGGGGCCAGGCCACCCGGGTGGAGCTGCGCAGCCCGGACCCCTCCTGCAACCCCTACCTGGCGGTGGCGGTGTGTCTGGCCGCCGGCCTGGACGGCATCGCCCGGGGCCTGACGCCCCCCCTGGAGATCAGTGGGGACATCTACGCCATGGACGACGCCACCCGCAGAGCCCACGGCATCGCCTGCCTGCCCGGCACCCTGAAGGACGCCCTGGAGGAGCTGGAGAAGGACGCCCTGATTCTGGACGTGCTGGGAGAGCACGTGGCGAAGCACTACATCAAGGGCAAGCTGCGGGAGTGGGACGAGTACCAGACCCGGGTGTCCAGTTGGGAGCTGGAGCGCTATCTGGTGATTTATTGACCTGCAAATGGCCGGGGGCGTAGCCGCCCCCGGTCTTTCTATAGGCATTTGCGCATAGGCTGACTCCGAAAGGGGGAATCGGCCATGCGCTTTACCAAAATGGAGGGTCTGGGCAACGACTATATCTACCTGAACTGTCTGGAGGAGACTCCGGCGGACCTGCCCGGACTGGCCCGCCGGCTGTCCGACCGGCACTTTGGGGTGGGGGCGGACGGATTGATTTGCATTAAACCGGGCCGGACCGGGGATTTTACCATGGAGATGTACAACGCCGACGGCTCCCGGGGGGCCATGTGCGGCAACGGCATCCGGTGCGTGGGGAAGTATGTCCGCGACAAGGGCCTCACCCAAAAGACCCGCCTGACCATCGACACCGAAGCAGGCCCCCGGTCCCTGGAGCTCCATGTCCGGGGCGGCGAAGTGGAGGCCGTGACGGTGGACATGGGGCCGGCGCGGGTATCTGCTCCGGTGGAGCTGGAGGCGGCGGGGGAGGGGTTCACCGTCATCCCCGTCTCCACAGGCAATCCCCACGGGGTAATCTTCTGCCCCGACCCGGAAAAAATCTGCCTGGAGCGGCTGGGACCCCTGCTGGAGGTCCACCCCGCCCTGGGGGAGCGGCGGAATATTGAGTTCGTCTCCCTCCCGGACCGAGAGTGCCTGCGTGTCCGGGTGTGGGAGCGGGGGAGCGGGATTACCCTGGCCTGCGGCACTGGAGCCTGCGCCGCCTTTGGGGCGGCTCTGGGGTCAAATTGGTGTGAAAGCCGGGTGGAGGCCGTCCTGCCCGGCGGGGTCCTCATCCTGGAAAAGCAGGGGGAAAATATTCTGATGACCGGCCCCGCCCGGACGGTATTTGAGGGGGAAATCCTGTAGGGAGGGGCCTCCGTGCCGCCCCGTTTCCCCGATTCGGCAAAAAACTTTCCTTGACAACCCCGGGGGATACCTTTATTATAAGTAAGAATCTTAAGGGGGGACCGCATGTGGAGATCATCACCAGCCGAAAAAATCCCATCTGCACCCACTTCCGCAAGCTGGCCTCCTCCCGGGCATACCGGGAGGAGACGGGGGAGATGCTGTGCGACAGCCCCAAGCTGCTGGAAGAGGCCAGCCTGTGGGGGGGACATCGCATCCACACCGTCCTCTACACCCAGGGGGTGAAGCTGCCTGTCTACGACGACTGTACGGCCCGGGAGATCCAGGTTACCGAGAGCGTGATGGAGTCGGTCAGCCCCATGAAGACCCCCCAGGGGGTTGTGTTCTCCTGCGCGGCCCCGACCCTCCGCCTGCCCGAGGAGCTGAAGCGGGAGCCGGAGCGCTATCTGACATGGAGGCGCTGTCTGGTACTGGACGGTGTTCAGGACCCAGGAAATGTGGGCACCATCCTGCGCACGGCGGACGCCTTCGACTGCGGCCCGGTGTTTCTTCTCCCCGGCTGCGCCGATGCCAACAGCCCCAAGGCCGTCCGGGCCGCCATGGGGGTCCATTTCCGCCGGGTGATTTATCAATGCACCCTGAACGAGCTGACCGATCTGCTCGGGAAAATGGGCATTCCCCTGTACGCCGCAGCCCTGAGAGAGGACACCGCCGACGTGCGGGAGCTGGACCTGTCCAATGCCGCCGTGGTGATTGGCAGTGAGGGGCAGGGGGTGTCTCAGGCGGTGCTGGAGGCGTGCGCGGGCACGCTGAAAATTCCCATGTCCCGGCGCTGTGAGTCGCTGAACGCGGCGGCGGCCGCAGCGGTGATCCTGTGGGAGATGGGGCGCTCCCAAATTTGACGAAAGAGGGACTGAGAAAATGGCGGGCCTGCAATACTGGCTGTGGCTGACCGGCCGCAGGGGGCTGAGCCCTGCGGGGGCTTTGGCGGTGCTGGACCACTTTATCACTCCGGAGCGGGTATACTACGGCGAGAAGGAGGACTTCGACGCCCTGCCCCTGCCCGACCCGGTGAAGCGGTCTCTGCTGGACAAGAGCCTGGACGAGGCCAACAAAATTCTGGGGGACTGCGACCGGCTGGGCCTGCGGGTGATGACCATTCAGGATGCCGGCTACCCCCAGCGCCTGCGGCAGCTGGCGGACCCGCCCATGGTGCTGTATATCAAGGGGCGGGTGTTCCGCTTTGACGAGGAGGCGGCCATCGGCGTGGTGGGGATGCGGAAATGCAGCCCCTACGGCGAGCTGTGGGCTGAAAAGCTTTCCATGGAGCTGGCGGACAGCGGGGCGCTGGTGGTATCCGGCATTGCCGAGGGCATCGACGCCCGGGCCATCCGGGGCGCTCTAAAGGGCGGCGGGCCGGTGGTGTCTGTGCTGGCTGGCGGCGTGGACGTGAAATTTCCCGTGGAAAACCGTTTTATATATGACGATGTGGCCGCCGCGGGCGCCCTCGTCTCTGAATATCCCCCGGGGACGCCCCACAAGGGGAGTCACTTCCGGCCCAGGAACCGGATTTTGAGCGGCCTGTGTCTGGGTATTCTGGCGGTGGAGTGTGAGCCCGTCGGGGGCACCATGCTCACCGTCAACCACGCCCTGGACCAGGGCCGGGAGGTGTACGCCGTCCCCAAGGCCCTGGGGGACGGGCGGGCCATGGGGACCAACCGGCTGATCCACGAGGGAAAGGCCATCCTGGTGGAGAGCGCCCGGGACATTCTGGAGGATTTTGTGGATCAGTATCCCATCAAGCTGGCCGCTGTGGCCCCCCTGGCCCCCGAGGTGGTCAAGGCCCGCCTGGCCCGGGAGGAGGGGGAGTCCCCCCGTCCGGAGCCGGAGCGGCCGGAGCAGGAGGCGGCTCCCCGGCGGGAGCGGGTTCCCCTCAGCCAGCAGAAGGCCCGGTTCACCGACGACGAGCTGGCCATTCTGGCCGCCGCGTCCGGCGCCGCCCTCACCGCCGACGAGCTTGTGGAAAAGACCCAGGTGCCCATGAAATATGTCCTCTCCGCCCTTACGATGCTCCAGGTTCAGGGCGCCATGGAGGAGCGGCCGGGCCGGCGGTTCCGCGCCCTGGTGGAGCTGGAAACGTAGGGACGCATTAGGATGGTGTGTCTCATTCGCGGATTTTTATGTAGGGGCGGACATTGTCCGCCTGCGGGCGCACACTGTGCGCCCCTACAGGGGTGCTATAAAAATCAATCCCGATAAAATGCGCGGCAGGACACTCCCCATCACGATCGTAGTGTAATCAATCTCTGGAGGTAAATCCAACGTGGCAAATCAAACTGACTTAGTAATTGTAGAATCCCCGTCCAAGGCCAAGACTATCGGCAAATACCTGGGCCCGGGATATGAGGTAAAGGCGTCTATGGGCCATGTCCGGGACCTGCCCAAGAGCAAGCTGAGCGTGGATATCGAGGGCGGCTTTGTCCCCGACTATCAGCCCATCAAGGGCAAGGAGGACGTGATTCGGGACCTGAAGAAGGCGGCCAAGCACTCGGGCCGGGTCTATCTGGCTACCGACCCTGACCGGGAGGGGGAGGCCATCTCCTGGCACCTGAAGGAGCTGCTCAGCATCCCCGATGACAAGACCTACCGGGTGACCTTCAACGAGATCACCAAAAATGTGGTGCAGAAGTCTATCGCCGCCCCCCGGGCCATCGACCAGAACCTGGTGGACGCCCAGCAGGCCCGGCGCATCCTGGACCGCATTGTGGGCTATCAGCTGTCTCCCCTGCTTTGGAAGAAGATCCGCCGGGGCCTGTCCGCCGGGCGGGTGCAGTCGGTAGCCACCCGGCTGGTGGTGGAGCGGGAGAACGAGATCAAGGCCTTCCAGCCCCAGGAGTACTGGTCCATCGAGGCCGACCTGGAGCGGGTAAGCCCCCACAGCGGCTCCTTCAAGGCCCAGTTCCACGGGAGAGACAAGAAGCTGGAGCTGCACAGCCAGGCGGAGGCGGAGGAAGTGATTGCCGCCGTCTCCAAGGGGAGCTGGTCGGTAGCCAGGGTGAAGCGGCAGGAGAAGAACCGTCAGCCCGCCCCCCCTTTCACCACCTCCACCCTCCAGCAGGAGGCCAGCCGCAAGCTGAACATGTCTCCCGCCCGGACGATGGCGGTGGCCCAGCAGCTCTATGAGGGCGTTGACATCGCCGGCCAGGGGACGGTGGGCCTGATTACCTATATGCGTACCGACTCGCTGCGCCTGTCCGACGAGGCGGTGGCCGCCGCCCGGGGCTTTATCGCCCAGCGGTACGGCGCCCCCTACTGCCCGGCCCAGCCCCGGAAGTATAAGACCCGCGGCGGCGCCCAGGACGCCCACGAGGCCATCCGGCCCTCCGACGTGACCCTGGCGCCCGACGACATCAAAAAGGACCTGACGGCAGAGCAGTTCAAGCTCTACCGGCTGATCTGGTCCCGCTTCCTGGCCTGTCAGATGTCCAACGCCGTCTATGACAGCCTGTCCATCGACGCGGCCAACTCCGGTTATATCTTCCGGGCCAGCCACTCCTCCCTGAAATTCTCCGGCTTTACCGCCGTCTATGAGGAGGGGCGGGACGATGACGAGGAGGAAAAGCGGTCGTCTCCCCTCCCCGACCTGAAGGAGGGGGAGCCCCTCGCCGGCAAAAAGCTGACCCCGGACCAGCACTTCACCCAGCCCCCCGCCCGATACTCTGAGGCCACGCTGATCCGGGCGCTGGAGGAGCAGGGCATCGGCAGGCCCTCCACCTATGCGCCCACCATCTCCACCATCCTGAACCGGGAGTACGTGGTGAAGGAGGGGAGCAGGGCGCTGCGGCCCACCCCTCTGGGGGAGGTGGTCACCGGCCTGATGAAGGACAAGTTCCACGACATTGTGGACTACGACTTCACCGCCCAGATGGAGGAGCGTCTGGACAAGGTGGAGGAGGGGTCCGCCGACTGGAAGGCCCTGCTCGCCGAGTTTTACAGGGACTTCGACGCCGAGCTGAAAAAGGCGGAGCAGGACCTGGACGGGGAGCGGATTAAGGTGCCCGACGAGGTGTCGGAGGAGCTGTGTCCCCAGTGCGGGCGGAACCTGGTCATCAAGTCCGGGCGGTTTGGCCGCTTCCTGGCCTGCCCTGGCTGGCCGGAGTGCGACTTCACCATGCCGCTGGTGGTGGAGATGCCCGGAAAGTGCCCCCTGTGCGGCGGACGGCTGTTCAAGCGCACCGGAAAATCCAAAAAGACGGGTAAGCAGTACACCTACTACTGCTGCGAGCGCCGGAGCAGCAAGGACGAGAACCAGCGGTGTGAGTTTGTCACCTTCGACGTGCCCGTGAAGGACAACTGCCCCGTCTGCGGCCAGACCATGTTCAAGAAGGCGGGCCGGGGGGCGAAGAAGCCCTTCTGCATCAACGAGAAGTGCGCCAACTTCACGCCCGAGGAAAAACGGGGCGGCTGGAAGAAGAAGGAGACCGCCCCCGCGGAGGGGGAGCCCGTCCCCGCCGAGGCGGAGGAGAAGCCGAAGAAGTCCGCCGCCGCAAAGAAGGCAGCCACAAAAAAATCCACCACGAAAAAGGCCGCAGCGGAGAAGAAGACAGCGACTAAGAAAGCTGCGGCCAAGAAGGAAGCGTAAATTGTAGGGCGCGACGACCCGGCGCGCCGCAAAAGATTGGCGTTATGACCCGGCGCGCCGAGGTCGTCGCGCCCTACGCAGAAGCGGAAAGAAGGGTGGGAGGAACTATGGACAAAGTAACCGTCATCGGGGCCGGACTGGCGGGGAGCGAGGCGGCGTGGCAGCTGGCCCGGCGGGGCATTCCTGTGACACTGCGGGAGATGAAGCCCCAAAAGATGACCCCAGCCCACCACAGCGAGTATTTCGGGGAGCTGGTGTGCTCCAACTCCCTGCGGTCCGACCAGCTGGAGAACGCGGTGGGCCTGCTCAAGGAGGAGCTGCGCCGGAGCGGCTCGCTAATCATGGCCTGCGCCGACGCCCACCGGGTGGAGGCGGGGGGCGCCCTGGCGGTGGACCGCCACGCCTTCGCCGCCGCCATTACCGATGCAATCAAAGACCACCCCGGCATCACCGTGGTGGAGGGGGAGGTCACCGAAATTCCCTCCGAGGGCGATGTCATCATCGCCACGGGTCCGCTGACCAGCGAGGCCCTGTCGGAGAGGATCGCCGGGCTCTTCCCGGACAGCAGATACCTGAACTTTTTTGACGCCGCCGCCCCGCTGGTCACCTTCGACAGCATCGACATGGACAGCGCCTGGTTTGCCTCCCGGTATGACCGGGGGACGCCCGACTATATCAACTGTCCCCTCTCCCGGGAGGAGTACGACGCCTTCTGGACCGAGCTGACCCAGGCGCAGGAGGCGGAGGTCCACGGCTTTGAGGACGCCGGGGTCTTTGAGGGCTGTATGCCGGTGGAGGTGATGGCCCGGCGGGGCAGGGATACCCTGTGCTACGGCCCGCTGAAACCCGTCGGCCTCAAGGACCCCAGGACGGGGAAGGAGCCCTTCGCCGTGGTCCAGCTGAGGCAGGACAACGCCCAGGGGTCTATCTACAACATGGTGGGCTTTCAGACCCATCTCAAATGGCCCGAGCAGAAACGGGTGTTCTCCATGATCCCCGCCCTGAAAAACGCGCAGTACGTCCGCTATGGGGTGATGCACCGGAATACCTTCCTGGACTCGCCCCGCCTGCTGGACCGCTATTACCGGGTGCGGGGGAACGAGCGGATTATGTTCGCCGGACAGATCACCGGGGTGGAGGGGTATGTGGAGTCCACCGCCTCCGGGTTCCTGGCTGCGGTGGAGCTGGCTCGCCGCCTGGAGGGGAAAGCACCTGCCAATTTCCCCCAGGAGACCGCCATGGGCGCGTTGGCTCTTTACATCAGTGACCAAAGTGTGGTAAACTTTCAACCGATGAATATCAATTTCGGCCTGATCCCCTCCCTGGGCTATCGAGTCAAGGGCAAGCGGAACAAGAATGCCGAGATTTCCCGCCGGGCCCTGGAGGCGCTGGACAAGCTGGAGCTGGAGTAGAGCACCCCTCGTCCCCCGCAGGGCAAGCCTCCTTTTGAAAGGAGGTGGCATGGCGAAGCCGTGAGGTCGGATTGTATTTCGCGCAGCGAAATGTATGAAATAAACAAGACTTCGGAGACTTTGTTTACTTCGTATGTTTTGCTTCGCAAAACGCAATCCTCAGTCAGCCTGCGGCTGACAGCTCCTTTCCAAAGGAGCCTTTTGGGCCCACTCCTTCAGTCTCAGCCCCAGCCGGAGCCCGTGGGCGAAGGAGATGCAGTTGGAGGTCTCCAGAAGGTGGAAGATGGCCTTGGGCAGGTTTTTGTCCGGAAACAGGGACAGGCTCTGTTCCATCAGGTCGTTGTACTCCGGGTCGTTTTCAAAGACGAGCTGGCCCCGGTCCTGTTCGTCAAAGAAGAAGTCTTTTAGCTGGTTGTCCATATTCAGCACCACCATATAATTGAGATAGCGTAATTATATCGCTAAATGCGTAATATGTCAAGGGGGTACTCTATGCTCCATAAGGATGTTTTTTGCATAAGGGTCCGGAAATTGCGCAAAGCGAGAGGAGAGCAACAAAAAGACCTGGCAGATGCCATCGGGGCAACACAAGCGACTGTCAGCGACATTGAAAACGGTCGCCGTGCGACCTCCTTTGACAAGCTGGCCGCTATCTGCCAGCACTACAATGTATCTGCCGATTACCTCCTGGGTTTGATCGACGAGCCCAGGCCGCTGGTTTAGGAAAAAGGCCCCTTTTGAAAGGGGCTGTCAGCCGAAGGCTGACTGAGGATTGCGTTCGCGAAGCGAACATACGAAGTAAACCAAGCCTATGCAAATCTCGTTTGCTTCGCATATTTTGGCTTCGCCAAAATGCAATCCTCCGCCCCAGTTTGCGAACTGGGGCACCTCCTTTCAAAAGGAGGCTTTGGGAGCAAACCCGTAAACTGCCGCAGAACAGAAAAGAGGGAAAACCATGAAGATTATCGTAGACGCCATGGGCGGGGACAACGCGCCCCAGGCCCCCGTGATGGGAGCCATTCAGGCCGTGAAGGAGTACGGGGTGAACATCATCCTGGTGGGAAAGAGCGAGGAGATATTAAAGGTCCTGGCCGACAACGGCATCAGCGACCTGCCCGCCGGGGTGGAGGTGGCCTACGCCAGCGAGGTGGTGGAGATGTGCGACGATCCAGCCACCGCCTTCCGGAGAAAGAAGGACTCCTCCCTCACCGTGGGGCTGAATCTTCTCAAGAGCGGGGCGGGAGACGCCTTTGTCTCCGCCGGCTCCACCGGAGCCCTGCTGTCGGCGGCCACCCTGGTAGCCAAGCGGATCAAGGGCATCCGCCGGGCGGCCCTGGCTCCCGTGGTGCCCACGGGGAACGGCGGAGCGGTGCTGATCGACTGCGGAGCCAACGCCGAGTGTCCCCCGGAGTACCTGCTCCAGTTCGCCTTTATGGGCTCCTACTACGCCGAGAAGGTGATGGGCCGGCCCAACCCCAAGGTGGGCCTGCTCAACATCGGCGCCGAGCCCTCCAAGGGCACCGCCCTCCAAACCACCGTTTACCCCATGCTGGAGGCGGCGGGGGAGGCGGGCCGCATCAACTTCGTGGGCAACGTGGAGGCCCGGGAGGCGGTGGAGGGGGCGGTGGACGTCATCGTCTCCGACGGCTACTCCGGAAATATCTTCCTCAAGACTATGGAGGGCACCGGGCTGTATCTGGCCCGGGAGATCAAGAGGATGTTCAAGAAGAATCTGATCACCAAGCTGGCGGCCCTGCTGGTGTCCGGCGGGCTGAGGGACTTTAAGCGGACCCTGGACTCCGGCGAGGTGGGGGGCACCGCTCTGCTGGGCATCTCCAAGCCGGTCATCAAGGCCCACGGCTCCTCCGACGCCCGGGCCATCCAGAACGCCATCGCCAAAACCCGGGAGTTTATTGACTCCGGGATGATCCAGAGCATCACAGACAACATCGACCTCATGCGCCTGGACGCCCCGGCGGCCACGGCGGAGAAGGAATAAAAAGCGGGGCCGGTGCGTGACGCGCCGGCCCCGGGCTTTGTAAAAAGCTCTTGCATCGTGCGTAATTTTGGGGTAAAATATGGATACGAGATGAATAGGGCAGGGTAAGGGAAGCTTCCACCTTCCCTCACCCCTGTGCAGGAGATAACGGCTCCCACACAGCAAGAAACTTGCGCCATCCCAATTATAACGCCTTTTGCCTTTCTTTTCAAGGCGGAATGGGGAATGTGCTGTTTGTTTTAGCGGTGCAGGGTGATGGAATCCTGCGCCGCTTTATTTGTCTCGACGGCGGACTGTGGGGGGCCGGGAGGTCCCACCCCCCATCCGCTCCGCTGTTCGAGCGCACCAAAATGAAATTAAGGAGGAAACAATTATGGCAAAGCCAACCTTTGAGACCCGTCCGGGGGAGGAAGTGTTCGCCCAGAAGGCGGGCTGCGACTGCTGGAAAATGCCTCAGGTAGTGGGTAAGCGGCAGATCTCCGGCAAGCTGTACATGACCGACCAGCGGGTGGCCTTCCTGGCCTCCGGGCTGGTGGGCACCGCGTCCGTCAGCTGGGAGATCGAGATCAAGGACATCGCCTCGATCAAAACCTGCACCACCCCGCCCTGCTTTCCCTTCGGCATTGAGATGACCATGCGGGACGGCAGAGTGTACATGATCGGCATCATGAAGCGGGACAAGTATGTGGAGTGGCTCAACGCGCACATCTCCTGAAAAAGCGGACCGCCTCCCCGGCCTGGGGAGGCGGTCGTTTTACGTCTTGGGCTTGGGCTTGCAGATCAGGGCGACTAAAAAGCCGAAGAAGATAGCTGCGGTGATGCCTCCGGCTGCGGCGGTGGAGCCGCCGGTGAGAGCCCCGATGAGGCCGTCCTCGGCCACCGCCTTCCGGACCCCCTTGGCCAGCAGATGGCCAAAGCCAGTGAGGGGCACCGTGGCCCCCGCGCCCCCCCAGTCCACCAGGTATTGATATAGCCCCGCGCCGCTGAGGACCACCCCGGCGGTGACATAGGTCACCAGGATTTTGGCGGGTGTGAGGGTGGTTTTGTCGATGAGGACCTGTCCGATGACGCACAGGATGCCTCCGCAGAGAAATGCATTCAAATATTCCATAAAATCACCTTTGTATCGTTTGTAGGGCGCGACGACCCGGCGCGCCGTGTAGAGGATGGGAGGGCGTGGCGTGTCGAGGTTTACCGGGAGGTCGAAATGGCGATGGCGTGGCAGATGCCGGGGATGGACTCTCCCTGGAAGGCGGAGGTGGGGGAGTGGAGGGCCCCGGTGGGGCAGAAGAGGACATTTTTCCACTTGCCCGCCTTCATGTTGTTCAAAATGTGCCCGGTGAGCACCGAGGCGCAGCAGCCGCAGCCCGAGCCCCCGCAGTGGACGTCCTGGTTTTCTGTGTCGAAGAGCATGGACCCGCAGTCGGCGTGGTTTTTCACCTGAATGCCGTCCTGACGGAGCAGCTCGACGAGCAGCTCGCTGCCCAGAGTGCCCAGGTCGCCGGTGAAGATCATGTCGTAGCTGCTGGGGGAGCGGCCTGTGTCCTGAAAGTGGGCGGTAATGGTGGCGTGGGCAGCGGGAGCCATGGCCGCCCCCATGTTGTTGGTGTCGGTGACCCCCTTGTCCACAATCTTGCCCACGGTGACGTGGGTAATATAGGGCCCCGGACCCTCCCGGGCCAGGACGGCCGCCCCGGCGGCGGTAGCCGTCCACTGGGCGGTGGGGGTGCGCTGGCCGCCGTACTCCAGGGGGGTGCGGTACTGCCGCTCCGCCGAACAGAAGTGGGAGGAGGCGGTCACCGCCGCCCACTCCCCGAAGCCGCCGTCCAGGGTCATGGCCGCCAGAGCCAGCCCCTCCCCCATGGTGGAGCAGGCCCCGTAGAGGCCGAAAAAGGGAATCTGCTGGTCCCGGGCGGCGAAGGAGGAGCCGATGCACTGGTTGAGCAGGTCCCCGGCGAAGAGCCAGTCCAGGGCGGAGGCCGCCTGCCCCGCCTTGTTCAGGGCCAGGGCCAGGGCCTGCTTCTGCATGGCGCTCTCCGACTTCTCCCAGGTGGCCTCGCCGAAGGTGTTGTCCCCGTCGATATAGTCGAAGGTGCCGGCCAGAGGGCCCTCCCCCTCCTTTTTGCCCGCCACGTTGGCCCAGGCGGCCAGAGAGGGCGGATTGGCCAGGGCCGCCGTCTGGGCCCCGATTTTTTTCGTTGTCATATTTCCACTTCCCGTCTGTGAAGTTTACGGCTAGTTTTTCACCAACAGGGGAAAATATGTTTGACCTTCAGAATTATTTTTCGTATAATAGAGTTACCGGAGGGGGCGGATATCATCCGTCTTTCGGGAAAAGGAGGGACAGCCTATGGACCACGAGGTCTGTATCGAAGCGGGCTATATGGATGAGGCGACAGAGGTTCCCATGGCGGTGGAGGAGCAGATCCGCCGCTCCGTTCTGGCCGCCCTGGAGGACGAGGAGGTGGACGTGCCCTGCATGATTGCCGTAATCGTCACCGATGACGCGGTCATCCGGGAGACCAACCTGACCAACCGGGGGGTGGACCGGGCCACCGACGTGCTGTCCTTCCCCATGTTCCCCATGAAGCCCGGCGACAAGCCCCGGGCGGAGTGGGCGGACCCCGGCGCGGACAAGGTGTATCTGGGGGACATGATGATCTCTCTGGAGCGGGCGGAGGCCCAGGCGGAGGAGTTCGGTCACTCCCCGGAGCGGGAGGTGTGCTACCTGGCCGTCCACTCGGTGCTCCACCTGCTGGGCTATGACCACCTGGACGAGGGCCCCATGAAGGCCCAAATGCGCCAGCGGGAGGAGGCCATCCTGGGCAAACTGGGCATTACGAGAGACGGCCCGTAGGGCGCGGCGACCCGGCGCGCCGTCCTAAAAGTCTTTACCTGGTATCCAGCTGCGGGCCAGGGCTGTCCCGCCCTGCGGAGGAACCAATAGGACTTGCGGGCGGATGATATCCGCCCCTACGGGTATCATAATTCAATCAAATTATTATGAAAAGGAGAATTATCATGAGAAAAAACATTAAACTGACTGCGATCAACGACGAATTTGACGACTACGAGGAGATGGGCCGCCGGGAGGGGAAGAGCTGGAGCTTTGAGTTCGACCTGACCCCCTATGTGGTCACCTGCGCTATGGCCTGTGGCATCATGTTTGTGACCCGCTTTGTGCGCAAGCATGTATTCCACCAGGACCTGTACAAAAAATATCATTCTTAACGAAAACAGCCGGGGGAAGCGCTCACACCCGGAGAGAAAGTGAGGATCATCTATGATTAAAAAATCCGGTATTATCACCATCTGCGGACGGCCCAATGTGGGCAAGTCCACCCTGACCAACGCCTTTGTGGGGGAGAAGGTTGCCATTGTCACCAGCAAGCCCCAGACCACCCGGAACCGCATCTGCGGCATCAAAAACTGGGGGGAGTGCCAGTTCGTCTTTGTGGACACCCCTGGCCTGCACAGGGCCCGCACCCGCCTGGGGGACTACATGGTCAACGTGGTGAAGGAGTCTGTGTCCGACGTGGACGCCGTGCTGCTGGTGGTGGAGCCCATCCCCCATGTGGGGGAGCCGGAGAAGCAGCTCATTGCCCGCATGAAGGCCCTGAGCTGTCCTGCGGTGCTGGCCGTCAACAAAATTGACGCCCTGGAGCAGAAGGACAGGCTTCTGGAGGTCATCCAGGTCTACAGCCAGGAGCACGACTTCGACGCGGTGGTGCCCATATCCGCCAGAACCGGCCAGGGGGTGGAGGAGCTCCTCGATGTGCTGGAGGGATACCTCCCGGAGGGGCCTCAGCTTTTCCCGGAGGACATGACCTCTGACCAGCCTGAGCGGCAGATGATGGCGGAGATTATGAGGGAGAAGCTGCTCCTGCTGCTGGACAAGGAGATCCCCCACGGCACCGCAGTGGAGATCACCCGCTTTGTCGAACGGGAGGACGAGGTCGTGGAGGTGGAGGCCACCATCTGCTGCGAGAAAAACAGCCACAAGGGGATCATCATCGGCAAGGGCGGGGGGATGCTGAAAAAGGCCTCCACCCTGGCCCGGCAGGACATGGAGAAATTCATGGGTACAAAAGTTTTCCTCAAAACCTGGGTCAAGGTGAAGGAGAACTGGCGGGACAATCCGGCCGCCATCCAGAATTTTGGGTATGTGAAGGAGTAACATGGAGTATTCCAGAGATGATTTGATCGAGGCCAGACGGCAGATCGATTCCACACTGCATAAGCTGCGGGAGACAGTCAGAACCCTTCGGTCCAAGGACAATCCAGCCCGCTTCAAATCACAGATTACTTTGGCAGAGCGGCGGATCAAGGCGTTTGAAATCGCGGATTTTTTGATTGAACGGGAAACTGACAATATGTAATGTGGGGCAGGGGATTTGCCCCTGCCCTGTGCGGCGGGGCTTCCATATCTGCAAAATTTACCGCTCATAGTCTCCGGACAAAACAGCCAGCCTAATCATAGAAAGAAAGGGAGGGCTGTGCCATGAATGAGCGGGGACTTTGGGAGCTGTTTTGGGTAACCGGACTGCCTGCGGCCTGGCTGGCGCTGGCCGGGGCGCGGGAGGAGCGGTCCCTGTGGGAGGAGTCGGCCAAGACGGCCTTTCAGCCCAGAATTGAGCGAGTGTAGGGGGCGGGCTCTGGCCCGCCCCGGGTTTAGCGGTCCCCGCTGTCCCGCCACATCGCTGCATAGGAGTGACGTCATGCACATCACCACCAAAGCCCTGGTCCTGCGGGCGGTGGACTACAGGGAGTCGGATAAAATCCTCACCCTGTTCACCCGGGACCAGGGGAGGCTTACGGCCTCCGCCCGGGGGTGCCGGAAAAAAGGGAGCGCCATCGCCGCCGGATGCCAGCTGCTGGCCTGGTCGGAGATGGTGCTCTATGACTATCAGGGCCGGTGGGCCGTCAAGGAGGCGGCCACGGAGCGGCTGTTTCAGGGCGTCCGGGCCGACATCGCGCGCCTGGCCCTGGGCTGCTACTTCGCCGAGGCGGCCGAGCTGCTGGCCGTGGAGGGAGAGCCCGCCGATGAGCTGTTGTCCCTCACCCTGAACAGCCTCCACGCCCTGGACAGGATGCCGGACAGGCCTCTGCCTCTGGTGAAGGCCGCGTTTGAGTGGAAGGCCATGGCTCTGGCGGGGTATGAGCCCCTTTTGGAGGACGGAAAGGTCCACGGGGAGGGGATCACGCTGCCCCTGTCTCCGGCCGCCCTGGCCGCCCTGGACCACATCGTCCACGGCGACCCCAAGCGGCTGTTTTCCTTCCGGCTGGAGGGGGAGGACCTGAAGCAGCTGGCCGATGCCGCCGAGGCTTATGTATATGTCCAGCTGGAGCGGGGATTTTCCACCCTGGATTACTACAAGAGCCTGCAGTTTTCGTGAACGTTGGGGGGATTGGAATGATTTGGTTTTGGCTTTTTACATTAGCGACTGATTTGCTGATTCCGTTGTGTATGATCGGCTTCGGACGAATGTTTTTGAGAAAAGCACCCGAGACGGTCAACAGTACATTTGGCTACCGAACCACCATGTCCATGAAGAATCAGGATACCTGGCAATTTGCCCACCACTACTGCGGGAGGCTGTGGTACTGGCTGGGCTTGGTCATGCTGCCCCTGACGGTGGTCCTGATGGTGCTTGTGCTTGGCAGGGAGATTGGCACCATCGGATGGGTTGGTACAGTGATTTGCTTTGCCCAGGTTGTACCCATGGTGGGGGCCATTGTTCCCACGGAGCTGGCGCTGAGGCGGACCTTTGACAGGGACGGAAGGCGGAAAAGAGCATAAAAAAACCCTCCGGCTTGACCGGAGGGCTTTTCGCTTACTGCTGGGCCTCAACCTGGCCGAAGGAACGGCCGTTATAGGTCAGGCAATTCTTGCACATACGGTGAGGCAGCCGGTAAGCCCCGCACTTGGGGCAGGTCACGATACCGGGGGTTTCCAGCTTCCAGTGGGAGCTGCGCCGCTTATCGCGCCGGGCCTTGGATACTTTTCCCTTGGGGACCGCCATGGGTGACACCTCCTTCGGCTGTGCCGGTCAGGGCACGTTGAGTACTCACTCAGCTTCCTTATCCAACAGCTGCGCAAGGGCCGCCAGTCTTGGATCGACATCAGGTCCGCACCCGCAGGGGCCGAGGTTCAAATCGGCTCCGCACTTGGCGCACAGCCCTTTGCAGTCGTCTGAGCAAAGGTTTTTGGTGTCCATCGCGAGGATGAAGGCGGTGCTCACCGCCTCGCCCAGGTCCAGCTCGGTGCCGTCCAGCAGGAGGATGTCGTCGTTTTCCTCGTCCTCCAGCTCCTGGGCCGCCAGGCTGTCCAGCGCCACGACCTTTTCCCGGGAAAATTTCTTCCCGCAACGGTCGCATTGAAGCTCCAGAAGGGAGCGGACCGTTCCCTCCAGCACCAGAGCGCCGGCGTGGTTGGTCACGCTGCCCTCCGCCTGGACGGGGTGGACGATGGGGCGGGCTCCATAGAAGTCCTGCTCCGACAGGTCCAGCTGGAACTGAAACGCCTTTTTCGCGTCCGGGACGTGGATGATATCGCGCAGATCCAGGCGCATGGCGTTCCTCCCTGGGGGCTGTCCCCCATACTCGCAGAATGGTACGCAGGATATTATAAAGACTTTTCTCCAAAATGTCAAATGCTTTTCTCAAATTTCTCCACGAATTTTATTGACACCGGGGGCGGAATATGGTGAAATATTGCTTGTCCCCCTCAGTCACGGCTTTGCCGTGACAGCTCCCCCCTCGTGGGGGAGGTGGCCCGAAGGGCCGGTGGGGGGCCAATATTAGGAGGGCACAGCCCATGAAAGAATTTACCATCGGAAAGAACGACGCCGGGCAGCGGCTGGACCGCTGGCTGGCCAAGGCCCTGCCTGTGCTCCCCGCCCCTCTGGCCCAGAAGTACATCCGGCTGAAGCGGGTGAAGGTGAACGGCAGGGGCTCAAAGCGGGACGTCCGCCTCAGTGAGGGGGACGTGCTCCAGCTGTACATCAACGACGAGTTCTTCGACCGGCCCACCCCGGAAAACGCCTTTCTTTCCCTCTACCAGCCCAGGCTGAACATCCTCTACGAGGACGGGCACATCCTGCTGTTGGACAAGCGCCCGGGGATGGTGGTCCACCCCGACGAGAACGAGCGGGTAAACACCCTGCTCACCCACATCCAGGCCTACCTCTACCAGAAAAAGGAGTGGTCCCCCTACCGGGAGAACTCCTTCGCCCCCGCCCTGTGCAACCGTATCGACCGGAACACCGGGGGCATCGTCATCGCCGCCAAGACCGCCGAGGGCCTGCGGGTGATGAACCAGAAGATCAAGGATCGGGAGCTGACCAAGCTCTATCTGTGTGTAATTCAAGGACAGATGTCCCCGCCGGAGGGAAGGCTGGAGAGCTATATTTTCAAGGACGAGGTGAAGAAGCAGGTCTACGTCCGGAAGCGCCCCGAGCCGGGGGCCAAGACCGCCATCACCGCCTATAAGACGCTGAAGGTGAAAAACGGCCTGTCTCTGGTGGAGTGCGATTTGATTACCGGCCGGACCCACCAGATCCGGGCTCAGTTCGCCGCAGCCGGACACCCCCTCATCGGAGACGGCAAGTACGGCAGCGAGCGGGAGAACCGGAGGTATGGCCGCCACGGCCAGGCGCTGTACTCCTACAAGCTCACCTTCCGCTTTACCACCCCCGCCGGCCCCCTGGAGTGCCTTAACGGACGGACCTTCCAGGTGGAGGACGTGGACTTTGTGAAGGAGTATTTTCCGGACTGCGTCAAAAGCCTCCCTTCGAAAAGGGAGGTGGCGCCGGCTGAGAGCCGGTGACGGAGGGTTTTCTTCGATTTGGATGTGTGTATCCATTGGAGAAAACCCCCACCCGGCTTTGCCGGGAGCCCCCTTTCCGAAGGGGGCCTTTTTGCGCCCTCCTGCAAGTTTTATCTTGCTCTTGACATTTAGTTCCTACAGGTGTAGTATAGCACTGGAGACTACAACTGTAGGAGGCGGTAGTATGAAGCTGTCAGACCGGGAATGGACGGTGCTGGGGGTGCTGTGGGAGTTTGGGGGCGCGGCTCTGGGGGAGGTGACCCGGGCGCTGGAGTCCGAGACCGGCTGGAGCCGGAACACGGTGCTGACCTATCTCACCCGCATGGAGGCCAAGGGGCTGGTATCCATCGACAAGGAGGGCTATCCCCATTTGTATCGTGCGGCTCTGAGCCGGGAGGACTGCCAGGCCCAGGCCCGGGATGTCTTTCTCCAGAACGTCTACCGGGGGGCCACGGGGGATTTAGTGGCCGCCTTTTTGAAGGGGAAGCCTATTTCATCCCAGGAGCGGGAGGCCCTGCGCCGCCTGCTGGACGAGATGGAGGTGTGAGCGGTGAGGGACATCTGGTCCTTTTTACTACAGACCCTGACGGCCTCGGGCGCGGCGGTGCTGCTGCTCATCGTGAAGGTCCTGTTCCGGGACAAGCTGTCTCCCCGGTGGCAGTTTGCCGTCTGGGGGATACTGGGGGTGATTCTACTCCTCCCGGCGGGGCTCTTTGGGCGGTACACCTTGCTCAACTGGCCCTTCTATGTGGAGGCCCTCCGGTCCGCCCTTACCGGGGAGTACGGAGCCCTGGCCCATGTGACCGCGCCGGTTCCGCTCCCTGCTCTCACGGCGCCCCGGAGCCCGGCGGACTGGCTGTTCACCCTGTACTGCCTGGGCGTGGTGTTTTTCCTGGCCCGGTATGTCCTGTCCTACGTCCGCCTGCGGCTGGCCCTTGCGCAAGGGCGGCCTGTGGCGGACGGCCGGGTGAAGGCCGCGGCGGAGGAGTATAACCTGCCTGTCTGCCCCGCGGTGGAGGTGGACGGCCTGCCCTCCGCCTTTATCTGCGGAGTGTTCAAGCCCGTGCTGGCCCTGCCCGCGGGGGCGGAGACCGATGAAAAGGTTATCCTTCATGAGCTGCTTCACCTGAAATACCGCGACGCCGCCTGGGGACTGGTGATCGGCTTCTTCCGGTGCCTCCACTGGTGCAACCCCCTGCTGTGGCACTGCGCCGACCTGGCGGGCAACGACCTGGAGTCCCTGTGTGACCAGCGGGTGCTGGAGCGGCTGGAGGGGGAGGAACGGCGGGACTACGGCCGCATCCTCCTGGAGATGGCCGACGAGAAGTACGCCCGGGCCCCCGGGACCACCTCCATGGCCAACGGCGGCAGGAACATCCGCCGGCGGATTGAGGCTATCGCCCGGTTCAAGCGCTACCCGGCGGGGATGGGGCTGGTGTCGGTGTGCATCCTGCTGACCCTGGCCGCCCCCTTGATTGTGGGGTCGAAGGCCGTTGGAATCCCCAACCACCTGGGTAAAATCCCCCAGATCATCTACGCCCGGACGGTGCCCTGCACCACCTGCGACGGGGCCTTCGACACCTACGCCAAGGCGGTGCTGGAGCAGCGGCTGGACTACCGGGCCATGTGTGCTCCCCTGTCGGAACAGAACGAGCTGATAGAAATCTGGAGATGGGAGCACGCGCTGCTCTGGGAGAGGGCGGGTCTGACAGACGGAAAGCTGTCCCATCCGGATACGTCCGCCGGTTATCAGTACTGCAACGTGACCCGGGTGGGGGAGGAGACCTGCGAGGGCCTGCTGGTGCTGAAGCTGAACCGCGCCCCCAACGGGGAGAGCTGGGACAGCACTGCGGCCAGCCAGTGGATGGCGGTCCAGACTGTACAGGCCGAGAAGGAGGGGGGCCGCTGGGTGGTCACCCCGGTGGATGAGTTCCGGGCAATCCAGGGGGATCAGACAGTTTACGGAAACAACAGCCTGCCCGGCCTGCTCTATGAGGGCCGGGAGGGGGACTTCACCCTTCGGATATGGTGGCAGACCGCCTCCCAGGTGAACAGCCAGGTCTCCACCAGCGACTGGTTCGGCGCTTACGACTTCTTTAACTCCACGCCGAAGCCGGACGGGGAGTTCACCACCTGGTTCAATCAGGACCTGTCGGCGGAGTTTGTGGGAGACCCGGCGGACAAGGGGCGCTATACCAGCATCGGCTTCTCCGCCGCCCCCATGGAGAAGGACGGGGAGCGGCCCGAGCTTCAAGCGCCCAATCACGGGGTCTACGGCACAGGCAGCAGCTCGGGCGGCGGCGAGTGGGGCAGCGTCCCCCTGTCCGGAAGCTGGGGCGACGATATCAGCTTCGGCGGCGGCGGAAGCAGCCGGGCGGGGATCGTTGACCCGCCTGACGCCTATGCGGCGGACCTCTACCTCAACGGAGAAAAAGCCGGGCCGCTGACCCTGTACCCCGTGGAAGGAGGGGAGCGCTATGACTGACAGAGAGACGCTGTATTCCGGGCTGTCCAACGCGGCCTGGGGGTACTTCCTGCTCCACTTCAACTTCAACCTGGGCTTCAACGGGGTGAGAATCAACATCCTGCCCGAGTTCGCCGGCTTTCTGCTGCTGCTGTCCGCCATCAGGAAGCTGTCGGCTGAGCGGCGGGACCTGAGTCTCCTGAGGCCCCTGTGCATCCTGCTGGCGGCGTGGCACGGGGCGAAGTGGGTCCTGGCCATTGTGGGGATCAATATGGACGATTTGCGGTTTATCTACCTGAGTCTGATTGTGATGGTGGCTACCCTGTATTTCCACTACCAGTTCCTCACCGACATGGCCGCCCTGGCGGAGCGGTATCAGCCGGAGGGGGAGAGTCTGGACCGGCGCATCCGGAACCGCCGGACGGCTCTGCTGGTGCTGACCACCGCCTTTGATCTGCTGGGCAGTCTGGTGCAGCTGTTCCAGCTGGAGGAGCAGGCGGCAGTGCTGGCGGGGGCCGTTACCTGCGCGGCGGTGGTGATCCTGATCCTGGTGATCCTCATTATGGTCTCTCTCTTCCAGCTGCGCCGGTTTGTCCGGGACTGTGAGCCGGAAATACCGCCGGCAGAATAGAAAAAAGGGGCGGCCTGGAGGCCGCGTAAGGAGAGCAGGGCGGCCCGGAGGTGGCAGAAGGAGAGCGGGGCGGCCCGGAGGCCGCAAAAGAAGAGCGGGGCGGCCCGGAGGCCGCCCCCTACTTTTCTCTTGCACTCCTGTTCCAAGCTGTGGTAAAATAGGAAGGAACAAAGCTACTTTTACAGTTCGGGAGGAGAAACAATGAAACAGGACATGATCGTTGTATTGGACCTGGGCAGCGAGGAGAACCCCAGGATTGCCCGGGAAATTCGGGCGCTGGGGGTGTATTCTGAGATTCACCCCCATGATATCACGCTGGAACAGCTGAAAGCCCTGCCCAATGTGAAGGGTATCATCCTCAACGGCGGCCCCAACCGGGTAGTGGACGGTGTGGAAATTGATGTCAGTCAGGAGATTTATGACTGCGACATCCCCGCCCTGCTGGTGGACCACCGGGGGGACGACCCCTGGCCCGCCGACGATGCCCAGCAGGAGGCCGCCCTGAAAAACTTCATCTTCACCATCTGCGGCGCCGAGGCCAACTGGAATATGGACAACTTCATCGCCGACCAGGTGGAGCTCATCCGCCGGCAGGTGGGGGACAGGAAGGTGCTGCTGGCCCTGTCCGGCGGGGTGGACTCCTCGGTGGTGGCCGCTCTGCTCATCAAGGCCATCGGCAAGCAGCTCACCTGCGTCCATGTGAACCACGGCCTGCTCCGCAAGGGGGAGCCTGAGCAGGTGGTCAAGGTCTTCCGGGACGAGATGGATGCCAACCTGGTCTATGTGGACGCGGTGGACCGCTTCCTGGACAAGCTGGCCGGTGTGGACGACCCGGAGCAGAAGCGGAAGATCATCGGCGGGGAGTTCATCCGGGTGTTCGAGGAGGAGGCCCGGAAGCTGGACGGCATCGAGTTCCTGGGCCAGGGCACCATCTACCCCGATATCATCGAGAGCGGAACCAAGACGGTCAAGGCCGTCAAGAGCCACCACAATGTGGGCGGCCTGCCTGAGGATTTGAACTTTGAGCTGGTGGAGCCCTTAAAGATGCTCTTCAAGGACGAGGTCCGCTCCTGCGGCAAGGCTCTGGGCCTGCCTGACTCCATGGTCTACCGCCAGCCCTTCCCCGGCCCTGGCCTGGGGGTGCGCTGCCTGGGGGCCATCACCCGGGACCGGCTGGAGGCCGTCCGGGAGAGCGATGCCATCCTCCGGGAGGAGTTTGCCAAAAACGGCCTGGAGGGGAAGGTGTGGCAGTACTTTACCGCAATTCCTGACCTGAAATCCGTGGGCGTCCGGGACAACCGGCGGGTGGACGAGTGGTGCGTCATTATTCGGGCGGTCAACACCGTGGACGCCATGACTGCAACCGTGGAGAACGTGCCCTTTGAGCTGCTCCAGCATATCACCCAGAGAATTACCGGCGAGGTCAAGGGGGTCAACCGGGTGCTCTTCGACCTGACGCCGAAGCCCACCGGGACAATAGAGTGGGAATGACCGTCAAAACGGCGCAAACCCGCATGAATACAGGGTTTTTGACCTGTCACTTTGCCTTGTGATACTGGTTTGATACTATTCATTTCAACCCGGTCACACAAGAGAATGATTGCAAAGGGCAAGCGAACCGCCCTGCTGAACGACAAATTCAGCAGGGCGGTTTTGCTTGCCCTATTTTTCTTTTCTCCAGGGTACATAGTATTTCGATTCTTTCCCGTCATCGCAGGTACTCGGCCAGTTGATTTTCCATTCAAAGTATTCTTCCCTGGTAATCTCCCCGGCGTGTAGCTCCTGCTGGCGCAAAAGCCATTCCCGCATGAAATCATCAACGAGGCCATAGTTGAAGTAGATACCCACGGGAGGTTGAGCGGGCCAATCGTCCGTGTCGTTGTAGCGGACGGCGGTATCATCGGAGGCCCCTATCTTGCCGGGGTTGCGGACAAGCTGAAACAGGCGGATGGAGCCGGGGCTGTCCTCGTCCAGCCAGAAAAACGTCCGCATGAAGTCCTCGGCACAGCCAGGTTGAACCGTATAGAAGTTCTGACGGTCTACCCGCAGGGCCTGGGCAATCTTGTCCAGCAGTTCCCTCTTGGGCACACGGTAGTTCGTTTCGTACTGGGCAATACGGTTGTCCGCTCCCTTTTCCTCAAAGCCGATAGCCAGCCCCAATTCCTTTTGCGTCATACCCCGAAATGTGCGGATTTTCTTGATTTTTTCTCCTACTGTCATATGTTCCACCGCCTTTGAAAATAGTATAGCGCAAATAAGCGAAATATGCAAGAAGAAAATTAACAAAATTGCGAAATAAACTCTTGACATTAACAACCATGCGAATGTATAATAAGGATGTCAGCATTAACAATTTTGCGAACAACGAATAAGGAGGTGTTGCACTTGAGCAAAGAGCTGTTTGTACGGGCCGAGGAAGTGGCCGGGGCGCTGGGTATCTCCAAGCCCTACGCCTACAAGCTGGTGCGGGAGATGAACGAGGAGCTGAAGCAGAAGGGTTTCCTCACCATCCCCGGACGGGTGAGCAGACGCTACTTCGAGGAAAAGTTCTATGGACTGCGGGAAAATCAGTAAGGAGGGAAGAAAATGCCAGCGTATAAAGACAAGGCCAAGGGAACATGGTATGCGTCCTTTTACTTTGAGAACTGGACAGGGAAAAAGGAAAAGAAGATGAAGCGGGGCTTCAAGACCAAGCGGGAGGCGCTGGAGTGGGAACGGACGTTCCTGCAACAGCAGACCGCCGACCTGGATATGACCTTTGAGAGCTTCGTGGCGCTCTACGCTGCGGACATGAAAGGCCGTATCAAGGAAAACACCTGGGGGACGAAAGAGCATATCCTCTACAAAAAGCTGGTGCCCTACTTTGGAAAGCGGAAAATGAGCGAAATCCATTCCAAGGAGGTCATGGCGTGGCAGAGCGAAATGCTGAACTACCGGGACAAGAATGGCAAGCCCTATTCCCCCGTGTACCTGAAAACGCTCCACAATCAGTTGAGCGCCGTTTTCAATCATGCGGTGAAGCACTACAATCTGAAAGCCAACCCCGCCGCCCAGGTGGGCAACATGGGCAAGGCCAAGGGCCGGGAAATGCTGTTCTGGACGAAAGCGGAGTATCTGAAATTCGCTGACGCTATGATGGACAAGCCTCTTTCCTACTACGCCTTTGAAATGCTCTACTGGTGCGGTATTCGGGAGGGGGAGCTGCTGGCCCTCACCCCGGCGGACTTCGACTTTGAGAAGCAGACGGTTTCTATCTCGAAATCCTACCAGCGTATCAAAGGGCAGGACGTTATCACCGACCCCAAGACGGCCAAGAGCAACAGGGTCATTCAAATGCCAGCTTTCCTCTGTGAAGAAATGGAGGACTACATCAAGAGCCTGTACGCCGTGGAGCCGACAGACCGCATTTTCACGGTGACGAAATCCTATCTTCACCGGGAGATGGACAGGGGAGCGAAAGAGGCCGGGGTCAAGCGGATCAGGATTCACGACTTGAGACACAGCCACATTTCCCTGCTGATTGACATGGGCTTTACCGCCCTGGCAATCGCTGACCGGGTGGGGCATGAGAGTATCGACATCACCTACCGCTACGCTCACCTGTTCCCCACCCGGCAGGCGGAGATGGCGGACAAGCTGAACATGGAGCGAAAGGGGGCTTAAATCATGTCTGCGAAAAATCTCGACAACCACAACCGATGGAGAAGTAAGACCATAGCGTTCCGGGTGTCCCCGGAGGAAAGCGAACAGCTTGAGATTGCTGTCCGCCTGTCCGGGCTGACCAAGCAGGACTACATCACCCGGCGGCTGCTGAACCGGGACATTGTGGTGCAGGGCAATCCCAGGGTCTACAAGGCCCTGCGTGACCAGCTCGCCGCCGTCCTGGGGGAGTTGCGGCGCATGGAGGCCGGGGGCGGGGTGGATGATGAACTGCTCGCCACCATCCACCTTATCACCGTGACGCTGGACGGCATGAAGGAGGATTGATAGATTGATGGATTCCAGAGAAACGAAAAGGACTGTCCCGGTTCCGTCTGCGCCAACAGACGGGGAACAGCCCGTTTCCAAAACAACTACCACAAGTATAGCAGAGGAAACGACCGAAAACAACCCCCAGGAGAAAAGTTTGGAGGAAAGGCTTCTGGAAATGCGCCGCATGATCGACCCAGCCTATCTCCCCACCATTTCCATGAGTGAGCTTTACCAGAATGTCTACCAGGGCAGACCGCCAATCATTGACGGTCTGCTCTACCCTGGGACGTATCTCTTTGCGGGAGCGCCCAAGGTGGGCAAGTCGTTCCTGATGGCCCAGCTTGCCTATCATGTGAGCATGGGCCTCCCCCTGTGGGGCTACCCCGTCCACAAGGGCACCGTCCTCTATCTGGCGTTGGAGGATGACCACCGCCGCTTGCAGGGGCGGCTGTATCGGATGTTCGGCATGGACGGCACCAACGACCTGCTCTTTGCGATCCACGCCAAACAGCTCGGCGTTGGCCTGGAGGGACAGCTCAAAATGTTCGTCCGGGAACACCCTGATACCAAGCTGATTATCATTGACACCCTCCAAAAAGTCCGGGAGGCTGGCGGGGACAAGTACAGCTATGCCAACGATTACGAGGTGGTGGGCACACTGAAACGCCTTGCCGATGATTGCGGCGTCTGTCTCCTGCTGGTACATCATACCCGGAAACAACAGGCAGACGATAAGTTTGATATGATTTCCGGCACCAACGGCCTGTTGGGAGCTGCGGACGGGGCCTTTCTTCTTCAAAAGGAGAAGCGGACGGACGGCAGCGCCATTCTGGACGTGGCCGGGCGTGACCAGCAAGACCAGCGGATGTATCTCACCAAGGACAGGGAGCGCCTTGTGTGGGAGCTGGAGCGGCTGGAAACGGAGCCGTGGGTGGAACCGCCCGACCCGGTATTAGAGGCCGTTGCCGCCCTTGTGACGGCGGACAGGCCCGCCTGGGGCGGTACGGCCACGGAGCTGGCGGCGGCGCTTCAGACCGACATGAAGCCCAACGCCCTGGCGATGCGGCTGAATATCCGGGCCGGGAGGCTGGCGGCGGAGTACCATATCCGCTATGAGAACAGCAGGAGCCACGCCGGGAGAAGTATTACCCTCACCCTGGAACCGCCCCAGGCGTGACGACCGTGACGGCTGTGACGGCTTTTTTGAGAGCGGGGGCGGTGTGCAAAACATCGTCACGGTCGTCACGGCTGTCACGGGGAGCGGGGCCAAAAGTCAAGGGGCCATACCTGGGGGTGGAGATTGCCGCAAGGCAATACAACCCGCACCCCTTGACTTTTGGCCCACGGAGGACACTGTCCGGGTGGGGGGAAGGCTGTGCCTTTCCCCCCTGCCCAACGGCGAGTGTCAAAGTTTAGGCGGGGTGCAGGGTGCCCTTTTCAAAGGGCGGCCCTGCTGGGGGAGCCGTCCGTAGACGGCGGGGGCAACGCCCCCACTCCACCCCGTAGGGCGCAAATGCGCTTTTGATGGCCGCAAGGCTGTCAAAAGTGCTTTTGCGTTACTTTCGCAGAAAGTAACAAAGGCCGCCGCTGGCGCGGCGAAAGGAGTGTTGATTTGAAAAGGACGATTAGTGCGATGGTGGGGCAGGGTTCGGTGAACCACAACAGCAGGGCGTTCAATGCCAAGAACACCGACCCGGAACGCTCTCACTTGAATATAACCTACTGCCACGAAAATATCAAGACAGTTTTCCATGAGCTTTTTGACGAGGCCCTCAAGCGGTACAATGACAAGCAGACCAGGGCAGACCGCAAAATTGAGGACTACTACGAAAAGATACGTTCCAGCAAGCAGGAAAAGCCATTCCATGAAATCATCCTGCAAGTGGGCAACAAGGACGACATGAGCGCCGAGAGCGAGGACGGTCAGCTTGCGGCGGCGGTGCTGGACGAGTACATGAGAGGTTTCCAGGAGCGCAACCCCCAGCTTCGGGTGTTCTCCGCTCACCTCCACATGGACGAGGCCACACCCCATCTGCACATTGACTTCGTGCCGTTCACCACCGGGAGCAAGCGAGGTCTGGACACAAGGGTATCTCTCAAACAGGCGTTAGCGGCCCAGGGCTTTAAGGGAGGCACCAGGGGCGACACGGAGTGGAGCCAGTGGGTACGCTCTGAAAAGGAACAGCTTGCCGCTTTGATGGAGCGCCACGGGATAGAGTGGGAGGACAAGGGCACCCATGACAAGCACCTGTCTGTACTGGACTTCAAAAAGGAGCAGAGGGCAAAAGAGATTGCCGAGCTGGAGGCGGTCAAGGCCAAGAAGCAGGGACAGGTGGAACAGCAGGAGCAGCGTCTAAAGGAGCTGGCCCCGGCTGTGAGGAATATGGAGCAGTTGGCGGCGCAGTTCTCCGATGACCCGGAGCGGATATTGCCGGAGCCGGGGCCGTTGGAGAGCGCCAAGTCCTACCGGGAGAAAAAGGCCAAGCCCCTGCTTGCCAAGATCGTCAAGGTGTTGCGCTCCGTCTACCGGGCCTATGTCGAGTTGAAAGGGAAGTATGAGCGGTTGCAGGGGGACTATGGTCGGGTACGGGAGGGAAACGCTAACCTGTCCGAACGCTTGCAGGAGGTGAAGATGGAGAATAAAGCCTTACGGGGGACAGTTGCCGACTTTGAGCGGGTCAAGCGGGCTTTCGGCCCGGAGGAAGTAGAGCGAGCCGTGGAGGACGCAAAACGCCGGGAGGCGCAAGATCGGGAGCAACGGAAAGCGAAGCGGAAGTTCAGCCGAGGGGCAAGGTAATGGATAACAGGAGGGCACTCTATGGGGTGCCCTCCTGATTTATACTTGTCAGCGGGTGTTTTGGCTGTTATAATAAAGATGAAAAATTAGGATATATGGAGGAACATGATGGAAAATTTTAATTTTCAAATCACACCATACGATACAGAAAATCTTTTACAGCAAGTGAGTGACGCCCTTGAAATGAGAACCGAGTCCATTTCAAGGGAACGTTACCCAGGTCTATGGGAAACTATTGATAAACTCAACACTATGTCAAAGGGAAAACAAAGAAGCCGTGTTCGCACAAAAGTAATGGGAATTATTTGTTTAGTATTAGGAGTATTTCTCTTTGTCCCCGGACTTATAAAACCGCAGGAACTTTTTGTCCCTCTGCTTGCGGGTGCTTTTGCTATTATTATAGGTATTGTTTATTTATATAATGGCAGGAAAAGTAAGAAAAACGCATTTGATAAGTCCGCAAAACTGTTATTGATGGGCAAAGATAACATTTCTGCAAAACAGTCCATTGTAGTATCTTTTTCCGAATCAGGAATGGAGATACAAGCAGATGATAAAGAACCCCAGTTTATTCCATACAGTGACTTTGAATCTACAATAGAAACTATGGATTTGTTTCTTTTCACTCATGATACTCGTATTACTGTATTACAAAAGAAAGACTTGGCAGTTCAATCGGTAGATGGTTTCCGAAACTTTATTTCAAGGAAAGTCTTACAATATCAATCGACTATGTAGGCGCTATATGTTTGAAAATTGAGAGGTGTTTTGATGGGGCGAATCCAAGTACAAATGATAGATAGTACAGTTTCGTTTGATTGGTGGAGAAAACTTCTTCAACATTTTGTCAGCATAGGCAATGAATTAGAAATCCGTTGCTGGAAGGAAGAAACTGAGGAAATCCAAAAGGCATCCTTGTACGGAATACCCATGGAGGACAAGTCTGAGGTTTCCGTTTGTGGAGTGGTTACGGTGGAATTACTCTCGGAATTATTAGAGGAAGAACCAGCGGATAAAAGCATATACAACAAGATGACAAAGTATTTCACAATCAATATTAAAAATGAACTGTGCGATTTTTGCAGTGAACATTATGGTACAGAGGTATATATAGATAGAGTACATGAAGATGATGTTTCTTTTGTTTCAAAACTTTTTGCTCAATGTGCAGACTGTTTCAGCATTTATATTGAGGAATAAATAATTTCAGCTTATGGTGGAGTTTTCTATTGATAAACGCCCTGGAAAAAGGCGAGGAATGTGGTTGTATTTCCCCGCTTTTTGTGATACTATTTTGATACTAAGAAATTGAGCGGCCCCAAATAATAGGTGAAACATTAACAAATTTGCGAATATTTTACCCGTGAAAACATAGAAAATACAGCCCCATATAATAGGATTTGTCGAGTGGGAATGAGTTTTTGAAGCTCCGAACCCGCTGCGGCACAACGGATAGACGGTTTTGCGCCCCTCTTTTGATAACAATTTGATAACGCTCCCCATAGGCCGTATCATTCTGTATCCCCGGTGGATTGCAGGTGAAAAGTGTTCCTTTGCGGATTGTGGGTGACAAAAACCATATTACAAAGCCCTTACCGATGGCAACATCGGTAAGGGCTTTTGCCGTCTGTCAATCCTTTCCCAGCCTGTCCTTGAACGCTTCTACAAGGAAGTCGCTCAATTCCTTGGAGGGGACTTTGACCCATTTCCGGGTGGTGTCGTACTTGGGGTAGTTGTAGCGCCAGCGGTCGTAGTCCTCCCTGGTGATCTCCCCAGCCTCCAGCTTCTTGGCTTGCTCCGCCCAGGCAGACAGCATTTCAAGCATATCAACATAGGTCTTGCCTTTGGACTTGTCCAGCTTCAGACAGATTTCGCCGTCAATCTCTCCGATGGTAAGGCCCCGTATGTCCTCCAGTGCAAAGAGGGTGTGCATGAGGCCAATGTCGCTGTCTATGTCAGGAACGGTCAAGGCGTCGGTGGAGACTTCAAAGAAGCCCGCCAGCGTCCTGGTCAGGTCGGCCTTGGGAGTGCGGCTCCCGGTTTCATACTGCGCCATACGCACATCGGCGGAGCGTTCCGGGAACCCCACCACCTGACCAAGATACTTCTGCGTGACACCTTTCTTATTGCGGAAGAAGCGAATACGTTCACCAATCGCCATAACTGCCAACTCCAATCTATGTAATGGGGACACTTGGAGTATAACAGATATGTTTAGAAACGTCAAGAAAAAATCCTAAATAATTTTATTTAATTTTTTCTTTAAAAGCCCTTGACATAACGGAATATAGTTAGTATAATGAGGCAGACACTAAATAAATAGCGTTAGTTCAATGAAAGGAGGAACCAGCATGGAAAACAAGTTTATCCGAGTAGACGAGGTAGCGGACGAGCTGGGCGTGTCGAGGCCCTACGCCTACAAGCTCATTCGGCAGCTCAACGAGGAACTGAAAGGAAAGGGCTTCATCACCATTGCGGGGCGGGTCAACCGCCAGTATTTTAACGAGCGGCTCTACGGGGCCGGAAAGGAAGTGAACGAAAATGCCGGTATTTAAGGACGAAAAGCGGGGCACATGGTACGTTATGGCATGGTATCGGGACTGGACAGGGGAGCGTAAGCAGAAGTGCAAGCGGGGCTTTCCCACCAAGCGGGAGGCCCAGGACTGGGAGCGCAGCTTTCAAATGCAGACCGCCGCCGACATGGATATGACCTTTGAAGCCTTTGTGGAGCTTTACACCAAGGATGTGCGGCCCCGGCTGAAGGAGAACACCTGGCTGACAAAGGAGAACATCATCCAGAAGAAGATTCTGCCCTACTTCGGCAAGCGGAAGATCAGCGAGATCACCACCAAGGACGTAATCGCATGGCAGAACGAGCTGCTGGCCTATCGGGACGACCAGCGCAAACCCTACTCCCAGACCTATCTCAAAACCCTGCACAACCAGCTCAGCGCCATTTTCAACCACGCTGTCCGCTTCTATGATCTGCGCTCCAACCCCGCCGCCAAAGCCGGGAACATGGGGACAGAGGAACGAAAGGAAATGCTGTTCTGGACGAAGGCGGAGTATCAGCGGTTTGCGGAGGCCATGATGGACAAGCCCCTCTCCTACTATGCCTTTGAAATGCTCTACTGGTGCGGTATTCGGGAGGGGGAACTGCTGGCCCTCACCCCGGCGGACTTCGACTTTGAGGCCGGGACGGTGAAAATCAGCAAGTCCTACCAGCGGCTCCACGGCGAGGATGTGATTACTACCCCGAAAACCAAGAAAAGCAATCGTACCATCAAAATGCCCAATTTCCTCTGTGACGAAATGCGGGACTACCTGGGGATGCTCTACGGGGTCAAGAAGAAAGACCGCATTTTCACCGTTACGAAAAGCTATCTCCACCATGAGATGGACAGAGGGGCGAAAGAGGCCGGGGTCAAGCGTATCCGTATCCATGACCTCCGACACAGCCACATTTCCCTGCTGATTGATATGGGCTTCTCGGCGGTGGCGATTGCCGACCGAGTAGGCCATGAGAGTATCGAAATCACCTACCGCTACGCCCACCTGTTTCCGTCCAAGCAGACGGAGATGGCGGACAAGCTGGACTTTGAAAGGACGGGAGCATAATGTCAGCTAAGAATTTGGACAATCACAACCGCTGGAGGAACAAGACCGTGGCGTTTCGGGTGTCCCCGGAGGAGGACGAACAGCTTGAGATTGCCGTCCGCCTGTCCGGGCTGACCAAGCAGGACTACATCACCCGGCGGCTGCTGAACCGGGACATTGTGGTGCAGGGCAATCCCAGGGTTTACAAGGCCCTGCGTGACCAGCTCGCCGCCGTCCTGGGGGAGCTGCGGCGCATGGAGGCCGGGGGCGGGGTGGATGATGAACTTCTCGCCACCATCCGCCTTATCACCGTGACGCTGGACGGCATGAGGGAGGATTGATAGATTGATGGATTCCAGAGAAGCGAAAAGGACTGTCCCGGTTCCGCCTGTTGACGCAGACGGGGAACAGCCCAATTCTCAAACACCTGCCCTGAGTATATCAGAAGCGGCTACCGAAAACAACCCCCAGGATGAAAGTATGGAGGATATTCTCCGGGAGCTTCAACGGACAAGCGACCCGACCTACCTCCACACTGTTTCCATGAACGAGCTTTACCAGAACGTCTACCAGAGCAGACCGCCAATCATTGACGGTCTGCTCTACCCTGGGACGTACCTCTTTGCGGGAGCGCCCAAGGTGGGCAA